>JBHEOD010000006.1:282-42094 GCA_046261745.1 Binatia bacterium | reverse complement strand
CGCGAGCCCCGAGGATTCTCGCACCCGCGTGACACCCACCGACGATCCGAGGTTCGCCGGTTTCACGTAGCAGGGGTAGCCGAAGCCCGCTCGCACCCGTGCGTCGAGGTCGGCGGCGTCTGCGCCGCAGGCCGACAGGAACTCGACCTGGGGGATGCCCGCGCCAGCGCAGAGCGTCTTCATCGCGAGCTTGTCCATCGCAATGGCGCTGGCCGTCGGGCCTGCTCCAACGTACGGGACGCGGACAAGCTCGAGCAGGCCCTGCAGGGTGCCGTCTTCGCCGTTGGGTCCGTGGACCATCGGAAACACGACATCGATCGGGTCTCCCGCCGACCCGAGGCTGCGCCCGTCGAGGGCGACGAGGCGTGTCGCAGTCCCCGTCCAGACGAGCGTGACGGGGGTGGCCGCCGCTGCGTCGAGATCGGCGATGGTGGTGCGCGCACGCTCGAGCTGAGGGGCGAGGTTGCCGTGAACCCACAGCCCATCGCGGGTGATGCCCACCAGCGTGACGCGGTGGCCGGTGCGGGAGAGGCCGTCGAGGACCGTCGCGCCGGAACGCAGCGAGATCGGATGCTCCGGGGAGCGTCCGCCGACCAGCAACAAGACGTGGAGATTACGATTCCCGCTCATCCGCCCCTACCCCCTCTCGACCGCTTCCATCCCGCTTTTCGCGAAAAAATCGATGCGCCTGTGTAGCACCGCGACCGGCCGGTCCCAATTGCGTGCGTGGGCGTTGGCGCTTCGCGCTGCGCGGACGGTTGACGGCTTGGCTGCCCGAAATCGTCTCGCTATAAGAAACGGCGAAGCATCCCCGGGGGAACTTTAAGGCCGGTAATGCGGCCGGAGCCGTCGCCATGCACATCGAAACGCTCAAGATCTTTTGCGACGTGGTCGAGAATCAAAGTTTCTCGCTGGCCGCATCGCAAAATTTCATCACCCAGTCGGCGGTCAGCCAGCAGATTCGCGGACTCGAAGAGCGCTACGGCAAGCGACTGCTCGAGCGCAAGCGCGGCAGCGTGAGGCCCACCGCCGCCGGGGAAATCCTCCATCGATCCTGCCGCGAGATCCTACACACCTTCAACGAGATGGAGGCCCAGCTGCAGGGACTCAGCAACGTGGTGACCGGCAGCATCCGCGTCGGCACGGTGCACAGCATCGGCCTTTACGAGTTGTCCGAGCCGCTCAAGCACTACTTCGCCGATTTCCCGCACGTCAACGTGTATCTCGAGTACGACCGTGCCAGTCACGTCTACGAGCAGGTGCTGCGCGGCAACGTCGACCTGGGAATCGTCGCGTACCCCACCGCCCGCGCGCAGATCACGGTGCTCGATTTCCGCACCGATCGTCTCGTGGTGGTTTGTTCTCCCGACCACCCGCTCGCCGACAGGTCCAAGATCGGGGTCACCGATCTTCACGGCGAGAAGATGGTGGGCTTCGAGAAAGGCATCCCGACGCGCCTCGCGCTCGACCGCCTGTTCAACGAGAAAGAAGTGGTTGTCCAGTATGTCGCCGAGCTCGACAACATCGAGATGGTCAAGCGGCTCGTCGAGGTGGGCGCCGGCATCGCGATCATTCCGGACAAGGCCTGCGCGCACGAGATCCAGGTGGGTTCGCTGATGCGCATCGAGCTCAACGATCGCGGCATCACGCGCCCGATCGGAATCATTCATCGCACCGGCAAGCACTTCAGCCCGGCGGTGGAGCGTTTCGTCGAATATCTTCAGGCCGACAGCCGCCGGACCGGCGGCGTCGCTGCCCGCGCAGCCGTCTAGCAGCTTTCGAACCAGCCGCTTCCGCCGGACGAGTTGCCGCGTGCCGGCGGCGCGTGAACATCAGGCGATGAACCGCGTCCGCGGCGGTGTACCGGCGCGCTTCAGCGCAACGCGGGCATGACCTCGCGGGCGAACAACTCGAGCGTTTCGTCCATGCCGAGATCGCCGAACATGACCGCGAAATCGGTGACTCCGCGTTCCATCTTCGTACGCAGCCCGGCTACGACTCGTTCGGGAGTTCCGATGACGGCCACGCGATCAACGTCGGCAAAACCGCCGAGCACGGCGCGCGCCATCGAAAGCTTCGCTTCGAGCGCGGCGTCGTCGGCGCCGATCACCACCATCGTCTGTTCGCTCACGATGATCTCGCCGACGTCGCGACCGGCATCGCGGCAGTGGGCCGCGAGCACGCCGTGCAGTCGCTCGATCTCGTGCGCCGAGCTCATCGGGCAATTCCAGCGCTGGGCGTAGCGCGCCACGAGGCGAAGCAGCTTCTTCTCGCCGGCACCGCCGATCGTCACCGGCAACGGGGATTGCACCGGCTTGGGCTCGTTCGGCGCGTCTTCCACGCGATAGTGGCGACCCGTGAAGCTCGTGCGCTTGCTCCGCAGCATGCCCGTGACGATCTCGAGGCCTTCCTCGAGCTGCGCGAGGCGCGTGCCCACAGGCGGGAAGTCGTAGCCGTAGGCCTTGTACTCCGAGTCCATCCAGCCGGCGCCAAGGCCGAGCTCGATGCGTCCGCCGCTCACCTGGTCGACGCTCGCCGCCATCTTCGCGAGCAGCGCAGGGTTTCGGTACGAGTTGCACGTGACCATCAGGCCGAGGCGCAGGCGACTGGTGGCCTCGGCGAGCGCGGCCAGCGTGGTCCAGCCCTCCAGGAAATCGAGGTCGGGCATGCCGCTGGCCCAGAAATGGTCGACGAGCCAGAGTCCGTCGTAGCCCTCTTTCTCGAGCAGAAGCGCGCGCTCGCGAAGCACGGTCCACGAAAGCCCGGCCTGGGGAAGGAAGAGTGAGAAGGTTGCGGGTCGTGACATGGCGCGATCCTAGTGGCGGCGCCTCGCTCATCCAATTGAACCGGCCGTACCGCCTATTGAACCGGCCGTACCGCCTGCTGTTCAAGCGGCCGCTGCGGCCGGCTGTTGGGGTCTGCCCTGCCCGCCTGCCGCGCAACCCGATGTGCCGGCTTGAGTTGAAGCCGACCCGCCGTCGGCGGACCGGCCATGGCGACCTGTCCGAGGCCCTACCGCGCGCGAACGTGGAGGAAGCAAAGTTGCGGGACGCAGCGCGACGGCCGTATGCTCGGCTCGCCATGGGATCCCGCAAGCCAGCGCGAAAGTCGCCACACGCGGGATCGAAGCAGGACCCGGACGCCCGCGAGAAGGCCGCCGCTTCCATGGTGGCGCCCGCCCCCTTCCACGCTCCGTTTCAGGAACTCGCCAGGAGCCTGAAGCAGCGTCCGGCCCCTCCCCCGAAGCCTGCCGCTGCGCCGAGACCCCCGGCACCGCAGCCTCCTGCCCCTGCGCCGCTCACTCCTGTCCTTTCCGACCAGGAAGTCCTCGCCGCGTCGCTGGCCGGCGTGCGACCGCTTCCTCCTCTAACGCCGCGCGTGAGAATTCGTCGCAAGGCCGACCTCTCCCATGTCGAGGACCGAATCGCGGCGGCTCGCCGCCAGGACGTCGATGCGATGTCGCGCGGTGAAGGTTTCGACATCACGTTCGAGGATCACTACGTGCGCGGACGTGCGGCCGGCGTGAGTTTCGAGACTCTCTCTCGCCTGGAGAAGGGCGAGTTCCCGATTTGCGCACACCTCGACCTTCATGGTCTTCCGCTCGAGGATGCGCGCAAGTCGGTGGACGATTTCCTCGTGTCGCAGCAGAAACGCGGCCATCGCTGTGTGCTCGTCGTCACGGGGAAAGGGAAAAACTCGCTCGGCGGACGCGGCGTGCTTCGCGAACAGGTTCCGCAATGGCTCGCGCGCGGGCCGAGTTCGCGACGAGTGCTCGCGTTCGCGAGCGCAAGGCCTTGTGACGGCGGCCTCGGTGCACTGGTCGTGTTGATGCGAGCCGGTAGTTCCAGTAAGAATCGAATCGACGTCGAGCACGGTGGTGTCGGTCCCGCGGGGATTTGAAATGCGCCTGCACGCGCATTCACCACTGCTGCAAGGTCACGGCCGGTTCGGCCATGGCGGACGGGCGGACGGGCGGATGCCAGAGGGTTCTTTCTACCTCCTCCGAGGAGGTCGTGGATGCGGAGGTGGTGGTGCTGGAAGCGGAGGAGTCCTGTCGTCTGCTCTACGTGGGAGATGACGGCGACGTCTACCAGTCGAATCTCGGGGGTCCCTCGCGCAAGCTGACATGGGGTTGGAACGAACTGTCGAGTTCGGACCGGCTGCACTACGTCTGGCCGGCGTTCTCTCCGGACGGCCAGCAGGTGGCATGCTTCGGCGTGCGATCGGGTTCCGTGCCGGAGGCAAGCCTCTACACCGTTGCAAACGACGGCATTCGCATGAGCGAGTTGTGGCGCATGACCGAGGCGTCCGCGCCGGTGTGCGAGAGCTGGTCGCCTGATTCGCGTTACATCGCGATCCTGTTGCAGGGCCAGGACGAGCTGCACCTGGAAGTCGCGAGCGTGGAACGGCCGGGCCGCACCACGCTGATCGACCGCGGCGCGCCGCTGTTCTGGTCGTGGTCGCCGCGCGCGAGCTACCTCGCCGTGCACACCGGCGGCAGCTCGAGCATCTACGAGGATGCGCGCCTGTCGGTGTTTCAGGTCGGACGCGACTGCACCAAGCTGGTCGAGCTGACGCCGGGCGAGTTCCGCACTCCGACATGGTCTCCGGACGGAAGCCGCCTCGCCTACGTGGACGCAAGCGATCCTGCCGGCGAGTATCTCGCGCTCTATCGCCTCGACGACGGAACCATCGACGTGATGCTGCAGGTTCACGGCCAGACCGCGATGCTGTGGTCGCCCGACGGCCGTACGCTCGCGCTTTCGCAGGCGCTCGGGGACTCCCCTCACGTGTACTCCGGCATCACGCTCGTCGACGTCGAGAGCGGCTCGGTGCGTGTACTCGAGGACAGCGAAGTCGTCAGTTTTTTCTGGACGCCCGATTCGAGGCGTATCGTCACGATGGCCTTCGATACCGAAGCGGGCATGTGCTGGTCGGTGCTCGACATCGACGGTACCAACAGGCACAGGCTCGGCAGCAATTTCTATCCGAGTCGCGAGCTCGTGTACTTCTCGTGGTTCTTCGACCAGTTCGCGGTTTCGCATCCTCCCATCTCGGCCGACGGCACGCGTCTCGTCTTCGCGGGCCACATGGGCGTCGGGGACGGCATGCCGATCGCGTCGAGGGCGCAAAGCAACGTGTACGTCGCGTCGCTGATGGAAGGCGGTGCGGTCGAGCGCGTCGCTTCCGGGCACTTCGCCTGCTGGGACGCGAGGATGCGCGCGGCAGTGGTGTGACCACGAGGTTCACGCCGCTGGCTGCGCACGCCGTCAGCCTGCTGCGGCCGGTGCTCGGCGTTGGCGTGCTGGCCGCGATCCCGTCCCGGCTCGATTCCGTGCTGCTGCTGCCGATCGTGCTGCTCGCGTGTGCGAGCGACTGGGTGGACGGCGAGGTGGCGCGTCGAACGGGAACGCAGACGCAGGCCGGACGCCTCGTCGACAACGTCTGCGACTTCGCTTTCCTGCTGTGCCTTTTCTCGTTCCTCGCATTGTCGGAAGTATGGTCGCCGCCGGTGTGGGGACGCCTCGTGCGTCACGTGGAGGTGGCCAACTGGTTGCCGGTCTACGCGTTGCTCGCCTCCTTCGGGGTATATTTCGTGCGGCTTTGCGTCGACTTGAGGGCGGGGCGGGAGCCGGCCCGATCCATGCGCGGGCACGCGGCCGGCGTGTGTAATTTCCTGCTGGTGGTGGTCGGCGCGACCGAGTTGACGCCGGGCATCGATCTCGGGCCGTGGCTGCTCGAGCCGGCGATGGTCACGGTGGCGCTGCTGAACGTGCTGTCGGTGCCGGAGAATCTCCGCCTGATGTTCCTACGGGACACCGGCACGCCTAGAATGCCCGCATGACGTTTCCATCCCGACGCCTGCGCGCGTTCCTGCTCGGGGCCCTCGTGGCGGGCTGTACGCCGGTCTCTTCTTCCTATGTGGTCCACAGTGCCGAGCTCGGTTGCGAGGAAGGCAATCGCTACGCCTACGCGGCCGTCACCGACATGAACATGAGGGTCACCTCGTTCACGCCGGCGCGGCGCGGCCAGCCCGGTTTCCTCAAGGCGGTCGGGAAAGACCGTCGCGGCGAAGTCCGCATCACCTGCGACGATGCCGGCGTCCACATCGATCCCACGCAGACCTCCATGGGCGACCGCGTGTTCGAGCGAGGCGTTTTCCTGTCGGTGACCGGGCGCAGCGGACTGCACATGGATCGCGGCGAGATTACCGGCCGCGAGCGTCCCGCCGGCGATCTCGCGCAAACCGTGGCCGATGGCGTTCCCGTGCCGAGCGGCAGCGTACTCGTCGAGGTCCAGCCTCAGCGCGGTTTCGAGACCGTGCTCGACTTCGACGCCGACGTGGCTTCGGCCGGCATTCTTCCGATCAAGGTCACCATCCGTAACGGCTCCAAGCGGGCGTACTCGTTCTCCCTCGACGGCGTGATCGTTCGCAAACGCGACTCGAGCGAGACGGCACCGCGCATGACGGCGGCCGAAGCTGCCTCCATGCTCGCGACCAAAGCCGGATCCGGCGGATCGCAGACCGGAGTCGGCAATGTGGAGTCGGCGCGCAAGATCATCATCGAAAGGGAACTGAAGGCCGCCAAGCTTCCGCCCGGGGCCTCGGTCACCGGCTACGTCTATTACCCGGTGGCCGACTACGATCGCGCCAAGATCCAGATGATGGACGTGGCCGCGCAGGAGATCGAGAGCTTCCTCGTCGAGTTCTGAGCAGTTCGGATGCGCCTGCTCACCCGCCGCGCCTGCCAGCTGAACATCCCGTATCCCGCCAGGCCGAGCGCCAGCGCGCTGACGACGGGCCGAAGGATCGGCCCCGACCATTTCGACGATCGCACGTCGCTCCTCGGAACCGATCGGGTTCCCCTGCCGGGTTGCCTGGGTTAGAAGCGGGCAGCGCGACAGCTCCACGAACCCGGGAGTCGAACGACCGCGCAACCTTGGGCCGATTCGTAAACTGTTGTGCGCGCCATCCTCCACCAGCTTCTCAGCGCCCGCGCCGGCACCGCTACGGCGGCCGAGATGCTCGACCTCGTTTTTGATGGGCGAGGGCACGACTCGCCGTTCGGGCGCAGCTTCCTTGCAGCCCTGCTGGCCGATGACCCGCGTTTTCGCGAGGACAGCGGGCTCTGGTACCTCGTCGAGGAGCACGTACTCGACGCCGAGTTGCTCAGTGCGCCGTTCGTCGTCGTCGACCTCGAGACGACGGGGCATCGGCCTGACGACGGCGGTGTCACGGAGATCGGCGCGATTCGTCTCGAGGGCCTGCGCGAAGTGGGACGTTTCGAGACGCTCGTGCATCCGGGGCGCTCGATCCCGAGTTTCGTGACCAAGCTGACCGGCATTTCCGACGCGATGGTAGCCGGCTCGCCGCGGCTGGCCGACGTGATCGGCGGCTTTGCCGAGTTCGCGGAAGGCGCGGTGCTGGTCGCGCACAACGCGGCCTTCGATGCGCGCCTGCTCGATCACGCGTGTCGTCGCTGGCTCGGACGACCGCTTGGCCTTCCAGCCCTGTGCACCGTCAAGCTCGCCCAGCGACTGATGCCCGAGCAACGGCGCACTTCGCTCGAGGCCCTGTCTGCGCACTTCGGCCTGCCCGACGGCAAGCGTCACCGCGCGATGGCCGACGCCGAGCGCACCGTCGACCTGCTCGCGCGCTTCGTGCCGATGTTGCGCGAGCGCGGGGCCACGCGCGTCCATCACCTGATCGAAGCGCAGGAAGATCCTGTCACTCCGCGGCGCCTCGAAATCCGCGTGCGTCAGGCCGATCTCGAGGACCTGCCGGACTCGCCCGGCGTCTACCGGCTCATCGGCCGCGAGGAGGAGCCGCTCTTCGTCGGCCGCGCGACCAATCTTCGCGAACGTGTGCTGCAGTACTTCCTCGACGTCGACCACATGAGCGATCGACAGCTCGCGATGGTGGCCAAGACCTACGAGGTTTCCTTCACCCGCTGCGGCTCGCCGCTCGAAGCCGCGCTACTCGAAGCCAGCGATGTGCATCGCCTCGAGCCGGCCTACAACCGCGGCGACCGCCACCTTCCCAGAAGCTCCTTTGTGAAGGTGACCGTGCGCTCGCCGCTGGCCCGCGTCTTCGTGGCCGGGCGCGTTTCTGCCGACGGCGCGCTCTACATCGGTCCGCTGCGCGGCCGCGCATTCGCAGACGATGCGGCCGAGCTGGTTGCCGCGGCGTTCCGGCTGCGCACCTGCCCCGGCGCGCTGCGTGCCGATCCCGCCTACCAGCCCTGCGAACTCGGATCGACCGGGCGATGTTCGAGTCCGTGCAACGCAACGGTCTCGGTGAGCGGATACGCGACGCAGATCGAGGCCCTCGATCGCTGCCTGCGCAGCCGCTTCGGGCCGCGCGAACTGATGGCGGCCGCCGGCGTCGTTTCGGGAGCGTCGGACTACGGGCGCTTGCAGGCTGCGGCGAGACGCCTCGAACGCCTCGCCCAGCGCTCGCATTGGCTGGTCAACGCGCTCCACTACCTGGCAGTCGCCCCGAGCGCGGACGGCGATGCGCTTTTCGTGGCGGCGGTCGTCGCCGGACGCTGCATCGGCAACTGGCCGGTGGCCGACGAGGCGAGCATCGACGGCCTGCTGCAGGAAGTGCGTCGGATCTGGGGCGGGGAAACGCCGCCGCGCGACGAATTGCCGACGGCCGATGCGAGCACGATTCTCGCCGTGTGGCTTCAGGAGAACGACCCGAGCGGCGTCGAATCGCTGATTCCTCTCGAGGACGGCGACGAAGCCAGCCTGCTCGCCGGACGCGAGCGCTTGCGGGCCATGCTCGAGGAGAAGCGCCGCGATGCTCCGCGACCCCGGGCCCAGGTTCGCGGCGTGGCAAGGTAGCCCCTGCACGCGATGGCGGCTTCAAAAGCGCCGGGCAGCACCGGAAAGCCGGGCGACCACCATGAAATGGGGTCAGACCCCTTTTTCCGAACCCCGCAGCGGACCCCTTTGGAAGCCGCTACAGCAATCCCGCTCCCCGTCGCAGCGCAGGCACGGCATCGGCCGCCTCCGCCGCCACCACGACGGTAATCGTATCTCCCGCATTCAGCCTGGTGTCCGCCACCGGAACGTCTTCGGACAGTCCACGGCGACGCAGGATGAGGATGCAGCCGGGCGGCAGGTCGAGATCGCCCGCGCAAGCGCCGTCGTAACGCGAGCCGGGGGACACGACCATCTCCAGCAGCAATGTTCCGCCGAGCGGCACGGGTTCCTGTCCGCGCATCATGTCTCGCTGGAGAAGCGCCTCGTAGATGGGCCGATCCTTGAGATAGTCGGCGACGCCGTACGCCGACAGGCTGGCCGCCAGCAGCGGCAGGACGAGGCTGTAGTCTCCGGTCATCTCCACCATCAGCACCACGCCGGTCAACGGCGCGCGCACGACGGCCGAGAAGTATGCGGCCATGCCGACGACGGCGAACGACTCGGGCTGCTCGAAAACGCCCGGAAAGATTGCGGCGTAGACCTGCCCGACGGCCAGTCCGAGCGCGGCGCCAAGCATGAGGAGAGGGGCGAAGATGCCGCCCGGCGCGCCGCTGCCGTAGCTGACCATCGTGAGCACGAAGCGGATCACGAACAGCCCGGCCAGCGCGGTGAGGGTCATGCTGCCGGAGAGAATCCTCTCGACCAGACGGTCGCCGCCCCCGAGCACCTCCGGCGCGAAGAGGCCCACCGATGCAACGGCGGCGCCCACCGCCGCGCCGACCGCCCACGGCTTCCACGTAATGCGCGCGAACAAGTCGAGGCTCCGTACCAGCGCGCGATTGAATGCGATCCCCGCCAGCGCAGCGATCACTCCGAGCAGCAGCGCGGCCGGAATGACGACGAGAGGCGGGATCGAGTGCGCGACGACGTGAAAGACCGGCAGCTGCCCGAGCAGCAGGCGCGTGGTCACGTCGGCCACGGCAGCGGCGATGAGCGTGGCCGTGAAGACTCCCGGGGAGAAGTCGCGCTGCAACTCCTCGAGGACGAATACCAGGCCGGCCAGCGGAGCGTTGAACGCGGCGGCAAGTCCGGCGCCGGCGCCGGCCGCGATCAGCGTCCGCTTCTCCCGCGGCGTGGTCGTGATCCATCCGCCGACCATGTGTCCGACGGCGGCGCCCATCTGGATGGTCGGGCCCTCGCGGCCCATCACGAGTCCGCCGCCGATTCCGGCGATGCCGCCGAAGAACTTGACCGGCAGGACTCGCTTTCGCATCGAGCGGGCGCCGTGGAGCACGCCCTTAACGTGAGGAATGCCACTCCCGGCCGCCTCCGGTGCGACGCGGCGAACCAGGTGGACGGCGATGGCGGCTCCGCAAGCGCCGAGCAGAACCGGAAGCGCGGGCGCCCACCACGGATGCTCCCATGCGAACGCGACGAGCATGTGCCGGAGCTTCTCGGCTTCGAGAAGCGACTGGCGGAAGGCCACGGCGACGAGCCCGACGATGAGCCCGACCAGGATGGAACGCGGAAGCTGGCGGCGGCGAAGTTCGTGCGTTCGCTCGAAATCGCGCACCTGACGCAGGGCCTCCGCCTGCGGCCGTGCCTCGGTGCTCGCCTGATCCGCGGGTGGCTCGGCTACCCCCATCGACGAGTTATGATCCTCCGCAGCGCCCTGCTCAAGCGATTGGAATCACAGGGTTTCTATTCAGCGGCCTATTTGCCCGCGAAGGGCTCGGCTGATATCCCCATCCGTTCGCTCGTGTCCCAATCGCCCTCGGCTCATGAAGAAATCCCGCCTCATCATCACCGCCGACGACTTCGGGCTCTGGCCCGAAGTGAACGATGCCGTCGTCGCCGGCTACGAGAGCGGCGTCGTCAGCAGTGCGTCGCTGAGGGTTTCCGCCACCGGGTCGAATTCGGCTGCGGTGGCGGCGCGCATCCGGCCGGGCCTGGCCGTCGGGCTTCAACTGGTCCTGTGCGGCGGCAACTCGACGCTGCCGCGACGCCACATTCGCGACCTCGTCGACAGCACCGGCCGTTTCGTCGACCGGCCTGTCGAAGCCGTGTGGCTCTATCGCGGCCGCGGCGGGCTTCGCGAGCAGCTCAAGGCCGAGATCCGCGCCCAGATCGAGAAGTTTCTCTCGACGGGGCTCTACCTCAGCTTCGTTTCCTCCCACTACAACCTTCATCTGCAGCCGGCGGTGCTGTCGCTGCTCAAGGAACTCTCCGAAGACTATCCGGTCTTCGCGCTGCGGCGGCCGTGCACGCGGCTCGTCGACCATGCGTCTCGCTCGGGAGCCGGCGGCTTCGAGGCATGGACGGAAAACAAGCTGATGAGCACGATGGTGCGCTACGGCGGATTGCGTGCGCGCCGCTTCGTCGGCCCCGATCGTGTCGACGTGCTCAGCCCCACGCGCCCTACCACCGAGGGCGACGTGATTTCGCGCCTCGGCAGCCTCGCAGGCGGCGTCACGGAGCTGGTGTGCCGGCCGGGCTCGCTGCTGCCGCAGTACGACGGCGTGGCGGAAGCTGCCGTGGTGACGAGCCGTCGCGTTCGCGACGCCATCACGGCCAGCGGCGCCGACCTCATCTCCTACCGCACCCTCTTCGAAGAAATCTGACCGGGTTCCCTGCCGGCAGGCTGCGGCACCCTCCGATCGACGCACGCGCCTCGGCCCGGGGTTCCTGCGGAGCTTGCTAGACGCCGGCGGCTTCCAGCAGGTCGCTGATGCTGGTGAGTTTGCGGCGCACCTTGCCGGCGGCGGCGCCTTCTTCGCGCTCGCGGCGGTCGATGCGCTTCCATCCCTCCCAGGTGACGACGCGTATTCCTCGCGCGCGCAGCGCGTTGTCGATGGCTCCGCGCGAAACGGCGTCCGCGTCGCGGGAATCAAGCTGCGGCAGGTCCTCGAGCATGCGCGCGACGGTGGAGGCGGCGTCAGCCTTGTTGGTGCCGACCACGCCGGTGGCTCCGCGCTTGATCCATCCGGCCACGTAGACGCGCGGGCGAATACTGCCGTCGTCCAGCACGCGCCCGTCCACATTCGGCACGGTGCCGCGGGAGGGGTCGAACGGCAGACCCGGGATCGGCACGCCGAGATAGCCGACCGATCGCAGCACGAGCCCCGCCGGCACGCTCTCCGTGCGACCGGTTCCGCGTGCAACGACATCTTCGCCGCGGCGCACGAGCTCGTTGTGTTCGATTCGCACTGCGCAAACCCGGCCCCCATCGCCGACGATCTCGACGGGCGACGTCAGAAACCGCAGCGCCAGCGTGCGCGTCGCGTCACGCCCTTGCGCGGCGGCGATGCGGGTGAGCACCTCGAGCTTGTGCCGCTCGGTGCCGTGGTGCGGGTCTGCGGCGGCCGTCGCGTCGCGTACGAGGCCGGCGTCCACCGAAACGTCGAGGCCCGGAAGCTCCGCGATGTCTTCGAGCTCTTTGGCGGCGAACGCTCCCTCGGCCGGTCCTCGCCTGGCCAGGATCACGACCTCCCGGATTCGGCTGCGTCGCAGCGCCTCGAGCGCGTAGTCGGCGATGTCGGTGGTGGCGAGATCGGCGGGGTCGCGCAGCAGCATGCGCGCGAGATCCATCGCAACGTCGCCGATGCCGACGATCACCGCCCGCTCCACGTCCAGGTTGACGGCCAGTGTCGTGAAGTCGGGATGGCCGTTGTACCAGGCCACGAAGCTGGTCGCGCAGTGACTGCCGGGAAGATCCTCGCCGTCGATGCCGAGCCGCCGGTCCGTCTCGCAACCGGTCGCAACGACGACCTGATCGTAGTGTGCGCCGAGCTCCTCCACGGTGAGGTCGCCCATGCCGACGCTGACGTTGCCGAGGAAGCGGACGTGGGGATTCTCGCAGAGGCGATCGTAGACGGCGGATACCGACTTGATCTTCGGGTGATCGGGGGCCACGCCGTAGCGAAGCAGGCCGTACGGCGCCGGGAGCCGCTCGAACAGGTCCACTTCGACGTGCACTTCGGGGTGCTTGAGAAGGGCTTCGACGGTGTAGAAGCCGGCCGGACCGGCTCCGATCACCGCCACGCGCAAGGGTCGATCGTAGCTTCCGGGTGCGCCCGAATTCATCTGGTCCTCAGGGCGCGGGGAGCGATGACGAGGGAAGTCGCCGCGCCCGCCCCGGTAGATGCCGGCGAGGCGCCGCCGTTCACAGCATCACGCTCAGCAGGCCGAGGAACACGAAGAAGCCGCCCCAATCGGTCACCGCCGTCACCAGCACGGAGGAAGACACGGCAGGGTCGAGCCCGAAGCTGCGCAGTACCAGCGGCACGACCGTGCCGACCGCCGCCGACACCTGCAGGTTGATCAGCAGCGCAACCCCCATCACCGCCGCCAGCCGCGCGTCGCCGCGCCAGAGGTAGACGATCAGCGCAGCCGACACGCCAAGAAGGGCGCCGTTGATCAGCGAGGTGATGGCTTCGCGGGCGAGGAGGCGGCGCGCCTGCGGGCCGCGGGCCTCGCCGAGCGCGATGCCGCGCACGAGGACGGTCATGGTCTGTGTACCCGCGTTGCCGGCCATCGCGGAGATGACCGTCATCAGCGCCGCCGCAACCGCCACCTCGCGAATCGTCTCCTCGAACTGCGCGATGATCAGCGCCGACAGCGACGCCGTCACGAAGTTGAACGCGAGCCACGGCAGGCGCGAGCGCACCGCTTCCATCGGGCTCGCTCGCGTGAAGCTCTCGTCGCCGACGCCGGCCAGCTTGAGGATGTCCTCGGTGGCCTCCTCGGCGATGACGTCGACGATGTCGTCGACGGTGATGCGGCCGACCACGCGTCCTAGCGCGTCGAGCACCGGCACCGAGAGCAGGTCGTACTTCTCGAAGATCCTGGCGACTTCCTCCTGGTCGCGATCCACCTCCACCGAGATGATGTCGGTGTCCATGAAGCGCTCGAGGGGAGTGTCGTCGTCCTGCAGCAGCAGCGCGCGCAGGGGCACGACGCCCTTGAGGCGGCGCTGGGTGTCGGTGACGAACACGCTGTGGACGTCGTGGTAGTCGTCGGCGTGGCGGCGGATCGATTCGATCGCTTCGCGGACGGTGTCGGACGTGGTCGCGGTGGCGACCTCCGTCTTCATGATGCCGCCGGCGCTGTCCTCCGGATAGGTGAGCAGCCCGGCGACGTTGCGCCGAACCTCGGGACTCGCACGCCGCAGCAGGCGGTCCTTTCGCTCCTCCTCGAGATGGCCGAGCAGGTCGGCGGCGTCGTCGGTGTCGAGGCGCTCGAGGACGGCCGACAGCCGGGCGTCCGAGAGCAACTCGACGAGGGCGGCCTTGGTGTGCTCGCTCGATTCGCGAACCACTTCGGAGGCGGTTTCGGGATCGAGCAGGCGGAAGAGCTGCAGCTGGCGCTCGGGCTCTTCGAGGGCGTCGAGGATGTCGGCGAGGTCGGCCGAATGGAGTTCGTCGATTGCGGCGCGAGTGGCAGCTTCGTCCCCGGCCTCGAGGAGGGACCGGAGATCGGCGTGATCCGCGAGCTCAGTTTCCGTCGGAGTGCTCATCTCCGAACCGCCTCACGATGCGCACCAGGATGAGCGAAGTCGTATCCGAAGGGTCGACGTCCTTGGAGGCAATTGCCTCCTCGACCTCGTACGCTCCGGCCGCTTCGCTGCCGGTGTCGAGTTTGCGCGCTTCCTCCGCCAGGGCCGGAAGAAAGGCGGGCCACGTCAGGAGCCAGGCTCCGTCGATTTCGGGAACGTCGGCGAGCGTCGATCGAAGTGGGATCGGTGCACGCCGGTAGAACACAGCCCCATAGTCGAAGGCCCGGTAAAAGGACAGCGGCGTGGTAACCGGAACCTGCTGTTCGACGCGCGCGAGGAAGCTTCGCGTGCTCCGCTTGGAAGCCAGGGCGGGCAGCAGCGTGGTCGAGACGGTGGCCGACAGCGCGAACATGGCCACGACCGTTGACGCCACCACGCGCTCCCATCGCCCGCGGCCGAGCGACTGGAGGGTGATCCACGCGGCGCCGACCATCGCGACGCAGCACGGCAACGCCACCATGCGGTGTTCCTTCATGGCCGACAGCATCGGAGCCACGTTGTTGACGTCGGCATCGCTGACCAGCCCCTCGAGCCAACCATCGAGCGCGAAGCCCGCCGTGCCTGCCAGGAGCACCACGCCGGCCACAGCCAGCACGAGGGCGCTGGCGGCCGCGCCGACCGCCAGCGCGAGCGCACCGGCGCGAGCGGGCCTGCGGGCAAAGACGCGAGTCCACGCCAGCGCCAGCAGCATCGCGTACGCCGGATAGGCCGGCAGCAGGTAGACGGCCCGCTTCGATCCCGCCGCGGAGAACAACAGGAACGTGACGCCGCCCCACACCAGCGCGAAGAGTGCATGGCGGTCGAGCCGGTGAGGGGAATCGGCTCGCGGCGAAACGGCGGTAGCAGTTTCGCCGCCAGCATCGGTCGTAGCCGCCGGCGACGGCTCTGCCGGACCTGCCGGATCCTGCGGAGTCTGTGCAGCCTGTGCAGCCTGCGGCGCGTGCGGATCCTGCGGAGTCTGTGGCCCCTGTGGCGTCTGCGCCTTGCGGCGCGACCACGCGACAATGGCGAGCCCCGGCACGAACAGGCTCCACGGCGCGAGGCCCGCCGCCAGCAGCGGCACGTAGTACCAGAACGCCTCGACATGCCCCGCACCCACCGCCTCCGCATCGAGCACGCGGAAGACGTTCTCCTTGAGGATCTGCTTGTCGATGAAGTCCTGGCCGCCCACGAACGAGGCCGCCGCGTACCAGAGACCCGCCACGCCTGACCACAGCGCGAGCAGCCTGAGGTCCCGCAAACCGAGGAAGCGCAGTTCCCCGCGCAACAAGAGGGTGACGAGCGCGATGGTGCAGGGAAGGACCAGTCCGATCGGCCCCTTGGTGAGCGTGGCCACGGCCATGAGAGCGTAAGCGGCGGCGGGGATGCGGCGTCCTGTCTCGATCGCACGTGCGAACAGCAGAAGCGCCAGCGTGATCGCGGCGGCCAGCACGATGTCCACGCGCGCGCTCACCGAAGAAGCCAGCCACTGGAAGCTGGTTGCGAGGATCACGCTCGTGAGCACCGCGGTGGCCGGGCCCCACCAGGCCCAGGCGGCGGCCGAGGTGGCCGCCACGGCGACCAGCGAGGCCACGAGGCCCGGAAAACGGATCGTGCCTTCGGTGATGCGGCCGTACGCAACGCTGGCCAGCGCACCCAGCCAGTGGAAGAGCGGCGGCTTCGACGGCAGTTCGTCGCCGTTGCGCATCGGCAGGATAATGCCGCCCCCGCTGACGATGGTCTGGACGACGAGGGCTTCGCGCGGTTCCCCGCGTGTATAGAACGGCGTGCGGTCGCCGATGGCCGGAATGGCGATGAGGCCCGACAGGAGAAGGACGCCGGCGATGACCGCGCCGGCGAGAGCGCTGCCGTAGCCTTTCAGGGGAGGCCCCGCGTTTCCGGATCGACAACCATGAGGAGGCTCGCCTGGCCGCGCGCAACGCGAGCGTCCATCGGGTGGCGACACTTATAACTGCCGGCGAACGGGCTTGCGACACAGGCACCGATCGAGTGCGCTCACGGTTTGCCCCCTGCGCATCCCTTGGCTAGGTTCCGCGGCCATGCCGCTGACCTCGGCCTCCCCGCGTACCTCACGGCTCGCCACCGTGTTCGATTTCCTGCCTGCACTGGCCAGGCGCCACCTTGCGTCGCGAGTCGGCCCGCGCGGCGGCGTCCACGTATTCGAGAGCGCCGTGGGCGTATTCACGCTGGTTCACCAGCGTCGCGAAGGTTGCGGCAGTGACCTGGTCGAGTCGCGAATCGCGCAGCTTCGCGCGGTATGCGCCGACGGCGACGGCTACCAGCTCTTCTGGAAGAAGGGCAACGGACGCTGGACCGTCTACTCGGCGCCGGGTTGCGAACCTTTCGTCGGCTCGATCGACGAGTGCCTCGCCGAAATTTCCCGCGATCCCTTCGGGTGCTACTGGTCTTAAGGGATGCACCGGCGCATCCGCATTCCGCAGCGCCGAAGCGAGAGTCCGCGCGCGCCGCACGAAGCGGTTCGACTCCTGCGGGCTCGCTCCATCCACGCTCTTCTCGTCCTGTCCGTCTCTGTTGGCCTCGTTGCCTGCCACGAGCCCATTCCGATCCCGCGAATCGAGCCGTCCCTCGAGGGCTGGGCTCAACCGTACGAGGGGCTCTCCGGGATGAAAGTCCACGCCTTTCGCACCGGCAGCGTCCGAAGCGTCGAAGGGGCGACCTTTGCCGGCGGCAGCTGGACCACGCTCGTCGAGATGGGGGCGTGGGCGTTCGTGATCGAGCACCCGAGCGCAGGGCTGGTCGTGTTCGACACCGGCCTGTCCGATCGGGCACGCACCGATCCGGAACACTACCTGGGCTGGTTCGGCGCCAGCCTGGACATGCTCGACGTTCCGGAGGGAGCCACGCTCGCCGCCCAGATGCGCGCGGCCGGTCTCGATGCCCGCGAAGTCAGGCGCGTGGTGATCTCCCACCTTCACTACGACCATACCGGCGGCATCGCCGACTTCCCGAACGCGGTCGTGATCGTGAACTCGGCCGAGAAGGCCTGGGTGGAGAAGGGCGTCCGCAAGACCGACTTCGTGGACGTCGACGCGCTGGCGGGAATGGCGAGCTGGCAGCTCGTGGACTACCGGGCCGAGAAGCCGCTGGCAACGCTACTGGCCGCGCACGATCTCGTCGGCGACGGCAGCATCCTCACCGTGGACCTGTCCGGTCACACGCCGGGCAGCACCGGCCTCATCGTGCGGACGGCTGAAGCACCCATCCTGCTGACGGGCGACGCGGCGTGGACCGAGAAGAGCTGGCGATGGCCGGCGCGGCCGATCTGGGCCTACGACATGTCGCTGTGGTGGGAGCAGGCGTGGAGGATCAAGAAGTTCGCGATGCTCGAGCCGCGGCTGGTGGTGGTGCCGGGGCATGACGACCGGGCTGTCGCGAACGTGGCCGTTGCGTCCTTCGTTGCTCATGACCAGCCGGGGCGCCACAGCGCGCTACCGGAGTAGCACTCCCGATTCACTTCGCCCGGCTGACGCGCGGCGCGCGCACGGCGGGCGCGGCATTCACGTTCGGTGTCGAGAGAACAGAAAGCCCGCCTGCTCGGCGAGCAGGCGGGCTTTCCTTCGGTGCGCCAGGCATGGCGCGAAGCCGTGAACGGAAGGCGCGGCTTAATCGACCACGCTGGGCGAAGAGGCGAGGAGGCCGTAGTCGTTGGCTCCGCCGCCCTCGCCGACTTCCTCGCCGACGATGCCGCACTCCACCGTCACCTGCAGTTCCGGCGATGGCGCGCACTTGACACCCTTCACCTGGGCCTTGACGAATCCGATGATCAGCTTGGCCTGGTTCGCGTTCTCGCAGCCGCCTTCGTAGACGGGGATGTTGGCCTCCATGATGGCTCCCACTTTCTTGGCCATGTAGAGATCCCGCAGGTTGCTGCAGGCGGTTTCCGCGTTGCCGCCGATGAACTCGTAGAAGGTCTTCCCCGCGATCGTCACGGGGCTGGAGTATGTCCCGTTCTTGATGCCGTCGACCTGGTTCCGGAGCTTGGCGGCGTTCGACGGTTTGCTGTCGAACGTGTGCCAGGAGGCGCAACTGGTGCTGTCGGTCGGGAACAGAACGATGGGGTCGCCGGCTCCGCAGACGTGGGTGTCGAACCACATCTTCGAGATGGCGATCGGAAACCCGCCTTGGCCGCCCTGGAGCTTGCCGATCGGCGTCAGCGCCGCCGAGGTGGTGGCTCGCACGGAGATGTTGTTGATCCCGAGCACCGTCGCGAGACGAGTGGGAAGCACGCCGTTGCTGGTTCCGTCGCGGCGGCTGGTGACGCGCACCATCCGGACCTTGTCGAGATCCGGGCAGCTCATGCCGCCGATGTAGTGGCCGAGACAGACGTCGCCCGAGTTGGCTACGGAGATCGAAATTCCGCCAGCCTTGTTCTTGCTCGCGTATTCGATGGCTTTGGCCGGGATTCCGGTCAACGGCGGCTGTTCACCGGGTGGAGTGCAGCCAGTTGAACCGAGAGTCTTCGAGATCTCCTGGGGGCATCCCTCGTAGTGTTCGGCAAGCTGGCGGGTCCCGGCGAGTGCAGACGCGTCGGCGACGTTCTGAAGTTCGGACTTCGTCACGAGAGCGGAGCCGATATCCACGGCGAGTGAACCGGCGCCGATCAGAGCCACGATGGCGATCGCCATCAGGATCATGATCATGCCGCGCTCGCCGTCCTTGGAGTTCAACTGTTGAGTGTCCATGTAAGATAACCCCCCTGAGCTGCCTACTCAGGTGTGTCGCGACGGATGAATTAACCGCCGCGTACTACGATGTCTGGCCCACATCGTTGCACGGGTAACGTCCCCAGTGCTGACGCTTCCCACCATAGCGAGTCGTCGCACTGGCAGGAAGCGGGTTCGGTAATCGAAATGACCGGACCCTGCCTCAAATGTATTGAGGCGACGGGAGGTTGTAAAACTAAGACGGCCAAAGTCCTCAGCCCTCTGGGGGGTTTTTCCGAGGAAAATTTTCCGGTCCGTCAGGAAAAAGTCGCCCGATGCTCTCCCTCTGATGCTGCGCTTGTCCTCATGCGCCAGTGCCGGGTGTCTTGGCCTTCGGAATCACGCTCATCGCGGTCGCGATCATGGAGGCCACGTCCGCCACGTTGGCCGGCAGGATCATCGTGTTGGAGGTCTTGGCCAGTTTGCCGAACTGTTCGATGTAGTCCTCCGCCACCCTCAGCTGCACGGCTTCGTAACCGCCCGGAATCACGATTGAATCGGCGACCCGCCGGATTCCATCCGCGGTTGCGGCCGCGACCGCCAGGATGGCCGCCGCCTGGCCTTCGGCCTCATTGATCTGCTGCTGCCGATGGGCCTCCGAGGCCTTGATCACCTGCTGCTTGCTCCCCTCGGCCTCGTTGATGGCGGCGTCCCGCTCCCCCTCGGAGGTGAGGATCACGGCCCTCTTCTCGCGCTCGGCCCGCATCTGCTTCTCCATGGCCGCCAGCACATCCGAGGGCGGGGTGATGTTCTTGATCTCGTAGCGCAGCACCTTGATCCCCCACGGCTCCGAGGCCTTGTCCAGCTCATTGACCACCTGGATGTTGATGTGGGTACGCTCCTCGAAGGTCCGGTCCAGCTCGATCTTGCCGACCTCGCTTCGAAGCGTGGTCTGGGCGAGCTGGGAGATCGCGAACAGGTAGTCGTGGGCGCCGTAGGACGCGCGCTCCGCGTTGAGCACCTGCAGATAGATCACGCCGTCGACGTGCACCTGCACGTTGTCGCGCGTGATGCAGACCTGCTCGGGGATGTCGAGGGCCTCTTCCTTGAGCGAATGCTTGTAGCGAATCACGTCGACGAACGGCACGAGGATGTGAAAGCCGGCGCCGAGCGTGGCGTGGTACTTCCCGAGCCGCTCGACCACGAAGGCGTTCTGCTGCGGCACCACGACGGCGGTCTTCGCGATCAGCAGCAGGACGAGAAGGGCGAGCGCAACAACGACGAGAAGGCTTTCGGTCATGTCAACATTCTCCCAAAAATGGGGTCAGACCCCTTTTTTGCAGACTCGTTTTCCGGCAGCTGCGCTCGGAAAAATGGGGTCTGACCCCATTTTTTCATTCATATGTCTTGCGCGGGCGCGGCGATCCAGAGGGTGAGGCCGTCCACCTTCTCCACAATGCATCTCGATCCGCGGGCCAGCGTGCGCCGCTCGTGACTGCGTACGTTCCACTGCGTGCCGCGCAACTCCGCCTTGCCGACACCGCCGGGTTCGAGGTCGTCCACGAGAATCGCAACATCGCCCACCAGTTCTTCGCGGGGCGGACCGCCGCTCGCCCCGGCTTCGCGGAAGCGGCCGACCAGCTTCGGGCGCAGCAAGAGCAGCGATACGACGGAAAATACGGAGAACAGCAGCCATTGGGCGAGAACGGAGGAGATCACTTCGGTCCACGCCAGCGCGCCCACGACAAGCGCCGACAGCCCGAAGAAGAACACGAAGAAACCGCCGGGCGTCAGCGTTTCGCCCGCGAGCAGGCCGAACCCAAGTAGTATCCACATCCACCACGCCATGATTGGTGACCCCCTCCGTGACCCGATGGATGCTCTACACCGGCGGCGCCGCGACGGTCAACCGCGCCGCGACCGTCAATCGGTTGGTCAACGAAGGCCCGGCGCCTCGTGTCCGCTGGCCGCGACGTACTCGCGATAGCCGCCGCCGTAGGTGACCGGCCCGTCGTCGCCGAGTTCGAGGATTCGATTGGAGAGGTCGGCAAGGAAACGCCGGTCGTGCGACACGAACAGCATCGTCCCGTCATAGCCCGACAGCGCGCGCACGAGCATGTCCTTGGTGGCCATGTCGAGGTGGTTGGTCGGCTCGTCGAGGACCAGGAAGTTCGGCCTGTCGTAGAGGATGCGCGCGAGCACGAGGCGCGCTTTTTCTCCGCCCGACAGGATGCGGCACGGTTTGGCGATGTCGTCGCCTGGAAAGCCGAAGCATCCGGCCAGCGAGCGAAGGGCGCCGCCGCCGGCCAGCGGGAACGCGTGCTCGAGGGTTTCGAGCACGCTGTGCTCCGGCTTCAGCAGTTCCATGGCGTGCTGCGCGAAGTAGCCGAGCCGCACGCCGGCGCCGAGCGTGATGGAACCGGTGTCGGGTTGGTTCTCGCCGGCCACGAGCCGGAGCAGCGTGGACTTGCCGGCGCCGTTGATGCCCATCACGGCCCAGCGCTCGCCGCGGCGAATGGTGAGGTCGAGGCCATCGTAGATCACCTTGCTGCCGTAGCGCTTGCCGAGTTTTGCAATGCGCACCACGTCGTCGCCCGACCGCGGGTAGGGCGGAAAGTCGAAGACCAGCGTGCTGCGCCTCTTGGGCGGTTCCACCTTCTCGATCTTGTCGAGCTGCTTGACGCGCGACTGCACCTGGGACGCCTTGGCTGCCTGGGCCTTGAATCGCTCGATGAAGCGCATTTCCTTGGCGAGCTTGGCCTGCTGGCGCGCATAGGCCGCTTCGGCGTGCAGTTCGGCCTGCGCGCGCTGCGCCTCGTAGAAGTCGTAGTTGCCCGAGTAACTGGTGAGCTCGCCTTCGTCGATCTCGAGGATGCGGCTGACCACGCGGTTGAGGAACTCGCGGTCGTGCGACGTCATCAGCAGCGCGCCGTCGTATCCGGCCAGGAAATGTTCGAGCCAGATCAGCGACTCGATATCGAGATGGTTGGACGGCTCGTCGAGCAGCAGCGCGCTCGGCCGCATCAGCAGCACGCGCGCCAGGCCGACGCGCATCTTCCATCCGCCCGAGAGCTTGGCGACGTCCCCGTCCATCACGTCGTCGGCGAAACCGAGCCCGGCCAGAACCTCGCGGGCGCGCGCCTCGAGCTCGTAGCCGCCGAGATCCTCGAAGCGCGACTGCACGTTGCCGTAGCGCTCGATGAGCTTGTCCATCTCGCCGGCGCGGTCGGGGTCGGCCAGCGCGTCCTCGAGCAGTCGGAGCTCGGCGGCCACGTCGGAGACCGCTCCGGCACCGGCCATCACCTCGGCCACCACCGAGCGCCCGGCCATTTCACCGACGTCCTGGCTGAAGTGGCCCACGGTGACGCCGCGATCGATGGACACCTGGCCGTCGTCGGGTACCTCCTCGCGCGTGATCATCCGGAACACCGTCGACTTGCCGGCGCCGTTGGGCCCGACGAGGCCGACTTTCTCGCCGCGATGAATGGCCGCGCCCGTCTCGAGGAAGAGAATCTGGCGTCCGTACTGCTTGGTGATCTGGTCGAGGCGAATCATGGAAACGCGGGCATCTATATGGAACGACGCGTGGGCGCCATGCGCTTGAACGGCGGGCAGGCGCCACGCTCCACGCCGGGAAGGCGCTTCGGCCCGCGCGCAGCCTTCGCGCGAAGCCATGATGCGCGGGGAGCCCGCGGCGTCGCGGTGCGGGCGTGGGCCGCTGTCAGCCGCGCAGCCGCGAGACGGTCAGCGCGTCGCCGCCCTGGTCCTCGGGCGCCGGCGAAGTGGCGCTGACGTACGGCGACTGGGCAAGCATCTTGCGGATCGCGCCCTTCATCGCGCCGCTGCCGTGTCCGTGCAGCACGAAGACCACCTCGCGGCCCTCGAGCATCGACTCGTCGAGGAACGTCTCGAGGCGGCGCACGCCGTCCTCCACGCGCACGCCGCGCAAGTCGAGCGTGTTGCCCGGCCCACGCATGGCCGAGGCCAGCCAGTCGGCGGCGGCGGTCTCGGCGCTTCGCCGCGCCGGCCGGTTCGTTCCCGCGCCGCCCGCGCCACCCGCTCTGTGCGCAGCGCGTGCGCCGCGCACGGCCGCGGCCACCACTTCCAGCTCCGACCGCCTCGCGCGCACCGTCATCGCGCCCGCCCGCACCTCGATCTCGTCCCCGCGAACGGCGATCACTTCGCCGACCACTCCGAGGCCCTGCACACGCACTCGATCGGCCACCATGGGTTCGCGCGGCGCGGCCGCCTCGTCGCGACGGGCAGCGTCGGCGGCTTCTCGGGCGTGGCCGATGGCCGCGCGCACGTCGTCGGCACGGCGCCGGCTCGTTTCCTCGCGTAGCGCTGCCAGCGCACGACGCACCTCTTCCTCGGCGGCGTCGAGTTTGGCCACCGTCGCGGACGCGGCGCGCTTCTCGATCTCGCGGGCGCGAACGCGGATCTCCAGTTCACGCTGGGCAAGCGCACGCTCGCGCGACGCGAGGTCGGTTTCGGCCGTCTCGAGGCGGAGTGACGCTCGCGCAGCGCGACTCTTCTCTTCTTCGAGCGCGGCCAGCGCGTCGTGCAGCGCGCGTTCGCCGGCTTCCATCAGGTTGCGCGCGCGTTCGACGAGCGTGGGAGCGAGGCCGACGCGCATCGCGGCCGCCAGCGCATGGCTCTCGCCAACCTCGCCGGCCACCACGTGGTAGGTGGGTTTGCCGTCGCGGTACTCGAGCGCCGATACTTCCACGCGCTCGTCCACCGCCGCCATCGCCTTCACCTGCGTGTAGTGGGTGGTGGCGACCACCCGCGCCCCGACGTCGACGAGACGCTCGATGACGGCCCGCGCCAGCGCGCCGCCCTGCGCGGGATCGGTGCCGGCCGCGACCTCGTCGAGCAGCAGCAGGCTCCCCGGTCCTGCCGTCTCGAGCATGCCCCGAAGGGTTGTCAGGTGGGCCGAGAAACTCGAGAGCCCTTCGTGGACGGTCTGCATGTCGCCGATGTCGGCCAGGATGTCGTCGAACAGATCGACGCGCGAGCCGGCGGCGGCCGGTACGAAGCAACCCGCGCGCACGAGCAGCGCGCAAAGCCCGATGGTTTTCATCGCGACAGTCTTGCCGCCGGCGTTCGGTCCCGTCAGCACGAGCACCGGCCGGCGCGCGTCGAGCCGAAGGTCGTTGGCCACCACCGTGGTCGAAGAAAGGGCCAGCACCGGGTGGCGCGCCTGGCGCAGGTCCACCACGCCGCCCTGCCCGACTTCCGGGCGTACGGCGCCGATGCGAAGCGCGAAGTCGGCACGCGCGCCGACGACGTCGAGATCGGTTGCCGCCTTCACGGCCGCCGCAACTGCGGCCGAGTCGGCGCCGAGCATTGCGGAGAGCTCCGCCAGGATGCGTCTCTCCTCGTCCTTCAACTCGGCCTCGGCCATGCGGCGCTGGTTGCCGAGAGGAACCACGGCTGACGGCTCGACGAACACGGTTCTTTCGCTGCGCGACGCATCGTGAACGATGCCGAGGCCAAGGTTCCTGGCCTGGGCCTTGACCGGTAGCACGAAGCGGTCCCCGCGCACCGTCACGTAGCGGTCCTGCAGGAGGTCGGAGTACTCGGGCGACTCGAGAAGCTGCTCGAGGATCGAACGCATGTTGCGTTCGAGGCCTGCGATGCGGCGGCGCAGTTCCCCGAGCAGCGGCCACGCCGTCTCGGACAGGTGGCCGTGCTCGTCGAGAGCGGTCTCGAAGGTGCGACAAAGGCGGCGGTCGAGATGGATCGGTGCGCCGAGGAGTCGCAGGGTGGGCACGACCCCGGCGTGACGCGCCAGAAAATCCTCGACGCCGAGCAACGCGCCGAGCGTGCAGCGAACCGTTGCGATCTCGGCCAGGTCGAGAACGTCTCCACGCGCAGCTCGCACGAGCGCATCCTCGATGTCCTCGACGCCGCCGACCGGCAGCACACCTGCTCGCCGCTCGGCGAGTGCGTGTACTTCTTCGATCGCGTCGAATGATTGCGCGATGGCCTGCGGGTCCCGGGAGAATCCGCTCTGCGCTGCGGCGCGACTGCCGAGGCTCGTGCGCGCGTGGCTGGCGAGGGCATCGGCCACGAACACCCAGTCGAGGGCATCGAGCGTGCGCGAGAACAGGTCCATGCTGCGGGCGTAGGGCCTGCGATGGACCCGGTCAACCAATGCGCCTGCCGGGCGGCGCTGCCACTCGCGGCGCAGAAGCCTCTGTGGGCCGCCCGGTCGCATCACGGTGCGGGCGAAACGGCTTGCGTCGGCCGGGCTTCCCGCAGCTAAATGCCCGCGACGCAGGGGAGGCGACGTTTATGCTGTCCGACTACCGCGCTACCGAATTCACCCACAACGACGAGACCAAGCCGGTGTATGTGCGCGGCGAAGGTCCGGCAGTGATCGTGATCCACGAGATTCCCGGCATCACGCCGAAAGTGACGCGCTTCGCGGACTGGGTGGTGGAAGCCGGCTTCCGGGTCTACATGCCGCTGCTGGTCGGCGAGGCCGGTCGCGACGTCAGCACCGGTTACATCCTGTCTTCGCTCGCGAAGGTCTGCATCAGCAGGGAGTTCGCGGTGCTTGCCGCCCATCGCTCGAGCCCGGTGACCGACTGGCTGCGCGCCCTCGCGCGTCACGCCTCCGCCGAAACTGGAGACGGACCCGTCGGAGCGGTGGGCATGTGCTTCTCCGGAAACTTCGCGCTGTCGATGATGCTCGAACCCTGCCTGATGGCTCCCGTGCTTTCGCAGCCGTCGCTGCCGTTCCCCGTCGGGCGAGCGCGCTCCGCCGCCCTGCACGTTTCTCCGGAGGAGCTTCGCTGCGTGAAAGAGCGCTGTGCGAAGGGCGACAAGGTGCTTGGCCTGCGTTTCCGCGGCGATCCTGCCTCACCGGGCGCGAGGTTCGAGACGCTCAGGCGCGAGCTTGGTGCGGGCTTCGAGGCCATCGAACTCGACGACGCCTGCGCGAACCCGAACGCCCCCATGTCCACGCCGCACAGCGTGCTGACCGAGCACCTCATCGATCGCGACGGAGAACCCACGAAGGAAGCCGCAAGGCGCGTCATCGCCTTCTTTCGCGAAAGGCTGACGGACGGCGTAGGGTCGCGCGCCACAGCCGGCTGAAGCATCGCCGGCCGGGACCGGGGGGTCATGAAAAGCAAGAACATCAGGAAAGTTGCCGGCCTCGTTGTCGCGGCCCTCGTGGGGTTCGCCGGCGTCTCCCACGCCCAGACGGCCTCCTCCACCACCACGACGACGTTTGGCGGAACCACCACGACGACGATGTTCGTGCCAACCGACATCACCGGCGGCGGGCAGTTCGAGGGCAGCTTCCCCAAGGGCTCCTTCGACTCGTATACCTTCACGCTCGACGAGCCTCGCGCGCTGGTGGTGGAGCTGACGAACGGCTTCGGCGGCTGCCCCGGCGATTCGATCATCGAGCTCAGGCGGCCGGGCGCGCCCGGCAACTGCCAGGGAGTCTACGGCGACGACCTTCCGTGCATCGCGTTCGACGACGACTCCGGCATCTCGCTGTGCTCGCTCCTCGTCCATTTCATCGCCGAGCCCGGCGAGTACGAGGTTCGCGTGTCGGCCTACCGGGGACGCCAGCTGCCGAGGTATTTTATCGACGTCGAGTTCGTCGAGGTGGAGTGCGGCAACGGCGAGCTCGAAGTCACCGAGGACTGCGACGACGGGAACCTGGCCGCCGGCGACTGCTGCTCCCCGACGTGCACCACGGATGCGCCGGGCACCCCCTGCCACGACGGCGTGTTCTGCAACGGAGCCGACACGTGCACGGCAGGCGGCTCGTGCTCCAATCACGCCGGCGACCCATGTCCGGGGCCCGACGGCGACGGAAACTGCTCCGAGACGTGCAACGAGTCCGTCGATGCGTGCTCCGGCGCCGACTCCAACGGTACGACTTGCCAGGACGGCTTGTTCTGCAACGGCGCCGACCTTTGCAGCGGCGGCGAGTGCGGCATCCACGCAGGCAATCCCTGCGCGGGCGCCGACGGGGACGGCAATTGTTCCGAATCTTGCAACGAAGCCGCGGACGCGTGCACCGCCGCCGACAGCAACGGTTCTCCGTGCGACGACGGCGTGTTCTGCAACGGCGCCGACACGTGTTCGGGCGGGGCCTGCAGCCAGCACGCCGGCAATCCGTGTCCGGGGCCGGACGGCGACGTGAACTGCGCGGAGACGTGCGATGAGACGGCCGGCGCGTGTACCGGCAACGACCCCAACGGAGCGTCCTGCGAGGATGACCTCGTGTGCAACGGCACCGACACGTGCTCGGGCGGCCTCTGCAACCAGCACACCGGCTCGCCGTGTCCCGGCGTGGACGGCGACTCCAACTGCGCGGAGTCGTGCAGCGACAGCGCGGGCGGCTGCACCGGCAACGATCCCGAGGGAGCGCCGTGCGACGACGGCATCTTCTGCAACGGCGCCGATACCTGCTCCGGTGGAAGTTGCAGCGTGCACGCGGGCAGTCCGTGTCCCGGCCCCGACGGAGACGGCAACTGCGCCGAATCGTGCAACGAAGCGACGGACACCTGCACCGCCCCGGATCCAGCCTCGAGCCCCTGCAACGATGGTCTCTTCTGCAACGGCACCGACACCTGTACGGCGGGTGTCTGCAGCGGACACGCGGGCAGCCCGTGTCCGGGAGCGGACGGCGATGCGAATTGTGCCGAGCAATGCGACGAAGCCGCCGACTCGTGCACGATTGCCGATCCCGACGGTTCCCCGTGCGTGGACGCATTGTTCTGCAACGGCCCCGACACGTGCCTGGCCGGTTTTTGCAGCCAGCACGCCGGCAATCCATGCCCAGGGCCGGACGGCGACAACAACTGCGCCGAGACCTGCAACGAGACGATCGACAGCTGCGCGGGCGCGGATCCGAACGGCAGCGCCTGCAACGACAACATCTTTTGCAACGGCCCCGACACGTGCCTGGCCGGCGCGTGCAGCCAGCACGCCGGCAATCCGTGTCCGGGCGCCGACGGCGACATCGACTGCTCGGAGATGTGCAACGAGGCGACGGACAGCTGCACGGCCAACGACCCCGATGGAACGGTTTGCGAGGACTTCCTGTTCTGCAACGGCTCGGACACGTGCCAGTCCGGCTCGTGCACGCAGCATACCGGCAACCCGTGCGTCGGTGCGGATGGCGATGCGAACTGCTCCGAATCGTGCAACGAGGCTTCCGAGACTTGCACCGGCCCCGACGTCAACGGCAGTCCGTGCACCGACAGCCTCTTCTGCAACGGCGCCGACAGCTGCATGTCCGGCGCGTGTAGCCAGCACTCCGGCGATCCCTGCCCGGGCCCGGATGTCGACGCCAACTGCAATGAGTCGTGCGACGAAGCTGTCAACGACTGCGTTGCGCCGGATGCCAGCGGCAGCGCGTGCAACGACGGACTGTTCTGCAACGGCGCCGACTCGTGCATGAACGGCAGTTGTTCTGCGCACGCCGGAAACCCGTGCGGCCTCCCCGACGGCGACGGCAACTGCGCCGAAGCCTGCAGCGAAGCTTCTGACACCTGCACGGCGCCGGATCCGAACGGCAGCGCCTGCGACGACGGAGTGTTCTGCAACGGCGCGGACACCTGCATGAGCGGCGCCTGCAGCCAGCACGGCGGAGATCCGTGCCCCGGCGCCGACGGCGACCTCAACTGCCGCGAATCCTGCAACGAGGGCGCCGCGGCCTGCAGCGCCGCCGACCCGAACGGAAGTGCGTGCGAGGACGGCCTCGTCTGCAACGGCGCGGACACCTGCATAGGCGGCCTGTGCAACGGGCACACGGGCGCTCAATGCCCGGGGGCCGACGGTGACGGCAACTGCGCCGAATCGTGCAGCGACAGCGAGGGCGGATGCGCGGGCCCCGACCCCCAGGGGTCGCCGTGTGACGACGGAATCTTCTGCAACGGGCCGGACTCGTGCTCGGGCGGCAGTTGCAGCGTGCACGCCGGCAATCCTTGCCCCGGCCCCGATGGCGACATCGACTGCTCGGAGCAGTGCGACGAGGCGAGCGACGGCTGCACGGCCAACGAGCCGAACGGCACGCCTTGCGACGACGCGCTGTTTTGCAACGGCGCGGACAACTGCTCGGGCGGCGACTGCAGCACCCATGCCGGCAGTCCCTGCGACGACGGTGACACCTGCACGCTCGACGAATGCGACGAGGAGGGCAACCTCTGCGCGAACACAACGCTCGACCCGTGCCCGGAACCTTTTGTCTGCGGGGACGTGACCGGTGACGGCGAAGTGAAAGCCAGCGACGCGCTGGCGGTGCTCCGGGCTGCTGTCGGCGGCAACCAGTGCGCCGAGGAGCTGTGCGTCTGCGATGCAAACGGCAACGGCACGCTCACGGCGCCCGACGCATTGCTCGTGCTTCGGGTGGCCGTCGGAGTGGCGATCGAACTTCAGTGTCCGTGCTGAACGCGCGCTCGCCGCGGCCGGCCGCCGCTCCGGTTGCACGAGCCGCGCTTGATCGCCCCGGCGCAGGCACCTAGTTTCCGCCGATGAAGCCGCACCACGGTTGCGCTCGTCGCAGGCAGCATCGCAGCGCCGTTGCCTCGCCGGCACGACTGCGCGTTGCGACGCTGGTCGGCCTCGCCTGTTTCGTCGCCGGCCTCGTCGGGCCAGGAGCGGCGGCGGCCGAGGAAAGGCCGAAGTGGGAACTCGGCCTCGGCAGCGTGTTCTTCACGCAGCCCGATTACATCGGCTCGGACGACTACCGCTTCTACCCCATCCCGTTCCCGTGGCTCATCTACCGCGGGTCGCGCGTGCGCATCGATCGCGAAGCGGTCCAGACGCGGATCTTCGGCACCGATCTGGTGCGCCTCGACCTGTCGGTCAGCGGCCAGGTCTCGGTCGACAGCAGCAAGAACAACCGGCGCCACGACATGCCGGACCGCGACTGGGTGCTGCAGCTGGGACCCACGCTGAAGTTCGTGGTGGCGCGCAGCGACGACGGCCGCCACTCGGTGGATGTCGACGTGCCGCTGCGCGTGGCGCTGGCGATCGATACCGACAACTTCTCGTATGAGGGGCTCGTCGCCAGCCCGAAGCTCGTCTATCGCTACGAACCCGAAGGCTGGCGCTTCGAGGGCAATGCCGGCCTCGAATTCGGCAACAACGACTACAACGAGTACTACTACAGCGTTGCCGACCGCTACGACACGCCGTCGCGCCCGGCCTACGGCGCCGACGGCGGTTACGCGGGAGTGCGGCTTTCGGCCGGCGTGAGCCGCTACTTCGGCCCGATCTACCTCGGGCTGTTCACCCGCTACTTCAATCTCGAGGGTGCCACGTTCCGGGACAGCCCGCTGGTGGGCAGTCGCAGCGCGTTCGTCGGCGGCATCGCGATCGGATGGGTGTGGATGAAGTCCGACGAGATGGTTCCGGTGGGAGCCGCCGCCAATCTCGCGGGCCGCGCCTCTTCCGCCAGTGCCGCGCCTGCCCAAGTCGAGCCTGTCGAAGTCGAGCCGCCCGCCGCCCGCGTCCCGCTTGCTGCTGACGTGCCGCCTGCCGCCGCACCGCCGGCCGTCGAACGGACGCCCGAGGCCCGGTGAAACCGTCGCCGGCACCATGCCGCCTTGCGGCGCTCGGCATGGCGAACGTGCTCGGCAACAGCGCGCCGGAAGTCTGGACGCGGCTGCTGGCGGGTGACACGAGCCGCTTCACGCGGCGCCGCGGGCTTGCTCCCGAACGCGAGATCCTCGTCGGAATGGTCGACGCGGAGTTGCCGCTGCTCGGGCCGGAGATGGCGGAGCACGATTGCCGCAACAACCGCCTCGCGGCGCTGGTGCTGGCGCAGATCGACGGCCCCGTTCGCGACGCGATCGCGCGTTTCGGGCCGGGTCGCGTGGCGGTCGTGGCCGGCACCAGCACCTCCGGCGTCCTCGATGCGGAAATCGCCATCGCGCACCGCGAGCGCACCGGCTCGCTGCCGGGTCGCTTCCGGTCCGCGCAACTCGAGTTCGGCGGCATCGCCGAGTTCGTGGCCGCCCATCTCGGAGTGACCGGACCGGCGTTCGCGCTGTCGACTGCGTGCTCGTCCGGTGCGCGTGCACTGGCCTCGGCGCGTTCGCTGCTCGCGATGGGCTTTGCCGACGCAGTCGTCTGCGGCGCCACCGACACGATTTGCGGGCTTACCTGCAGCGGTTTCAGCTCGCTCGGGCTGATCTGCGACGAGCTGACCAATCCGTGTAGCGCGAATCGCCGCGGCATCACGCTCGGGGAGGGCGGCGCGTTCTTCCTCGTGCTGCGCGAGGAGGGAGGCGTCCAGATCGCCGGAGTCGGCGAATCGAGCGAGGCCCATCACATGTCGGCGCCGGATCCGGACGGTGCGGGTGCGCTCAAGGCCATGCGCGGTGCGCTCGAAGATGCCGGTCTCGATCCCGCGGACATCTCGTATCTGAACATTCACGGCACCGGCACGCCTGCCAACGACGCAATGGAATGCCGGGCGATCCACGCGCTGTTCGGTGATCGCGTTCCGGTCAGCTCCACCAAGCCGCTCACCGGTCATACGCTCGGCGCCGCCGGTGCGACCGAAGCGGCGTTCTGCTGGCAGGTGCTCGAGCATCGCGGCGGCAACACGCTGGCGCTGCCGCCGCACCGCTGGGACGGCGTGGCCGATCCTGCGCTTCCCCGCCTCGACTTCATCGGCAACGGGCGCGCCGCCGAGGTTGGCGAGACCGCGTATGTGATGAGCAACTCGTTCGGCTTCGGCGGCAACAACTGCACGCTGGTGCTTTCGAGGAAGCGCGCGTCATGAGCGCCATGGGCACCATGGGCTCGATGAGCATGATGCGCATGCCCGACGTCGTCGTCGCCGACTGGTCGGCGTGGGCGCCCGGTATCGACACGCGCGAGGCGTGGCAGGCGTGGGCCGCCGCGCCGGCGGCGCTCGGAGCCGACGGCGTGCCCGACGCCCGCGCGGTCCCGCCGATGATCCGGCGCCGCTGCACGCCGCTTTCGCGTGCGATGCTGACCGCGGCGTTCGGATGCACCCGGCGCGCGGCGCTCTCGGACGTGCGTACGGTGTTCGCGTCGCGCTACGGCAGCATCAACGAGTCGGTGCCGCTGCTGCGCAACATCGCGCGCGACGAGCGGATGTCGCCGTCGCGCTTCACGCACACGGTCCACAACGCACAGTCGGGACTGTTCTCGATCGCGGCCGGCAATCGCCATGCGTCGAGCGCACTTTCCGCGCGCGCCGAGACCTTCGGCTCGGGGTTTCTCGAGGCGGTTACGCATCTTCACCGGGAGCCCGACCGGCCGGTGCTGCTGGTGGTGGGCGACGTGCCGCTGGTCGAGGACTTCCATAGCCTCATCGACGATCCGCAGGCGATCTACGCTGTCGCGCTCGTGCTCGCGCTCGACGGCGAGGGCTGCCGGGTTCGGTTCGACGTGCGCGGGGCGTCGACGCCTTCGGTGCCGGGTGTGGCGGTGGGCGCCGCCGAAGCGCAGCGGCGCGGATGGTCGGACGCCGCCGAGTTCCTGCGCTGGATGATCATCGGCGAGCCCGCGCTCGCGCTGCCCGGCAACGGGCGGGAATGGTCGTGGGAGCGGCGCCCAACCTGAGCACAGCACGCAACCTCGACCTGCTACATGACTTGGGCCGGCGTGAGAGGCGCGCACTTCCGGGCGAGCTATCCCTGCCCGTCGCGCAAACGCGCTCGCGGGATGCTTGCCGCTCCTGAACTTCGTCGGCGCCGCTTGTCAGCCAGCCGTGCGGCGCCGTCTTTCGACCTCGGCCAGCCGCGCCAGTTCCTGCCGCATTCGCAGCAGGTAGGCGTGGGAACGGCGCCCGCGTTCGGTGTTCGCGGGAGGAAACGCGCGCGCGAGCAGCCGGTCGAGCGGGCCGTCGCCGAAGTAGCGGAACCACGACTTGCGCCAGAAGAACTCCACCACGCAGAACGCGCTCAACAGCGCCCAGAACAGCCACCCGGTCCACGTGCGGTGCATGTCGGTGAAACCGCCGAGCGCGCAGAGTGCGATGAACGCTGCGCTGGCCGCGAACATGGCTGCCCACACGGCGGTCAGCTTGCGGCAGTAGGAGCCTATGAAGTCGGGGGCGAGGGGGTGCGAAATACGGGCGCCTTTCTCGATCAGCGTGGTCTCGTCGCCGAGGCTCGCCAGCAGCAGGCGCGCGACGGCGGCCTGCACGATGGCGGGCAGCAGCGCGAGTGCCGTGGCGGAACCGCTCACCATCGCGAAGGCGAGCGTGCCGAGCAGTGCGATGCGCTCGGCAACCGGCAGCGAGCGATGCTCGCCGGGTATTGCGCCGCGCAGCCCGAGCGCCGCCGCCACGGCGATCGCAAGCAGGATCGCCGCGAACTCGTGCACGCCGAGCCAGTCCACCAGGCGGCTGGTGACGAAGCTGCTCAGCAGCACGAGCGCCATCGCCGCGAGAAGTCCGAGGCCCTGGGCGGGCGTCATGTTGGCCGGCGGGCGGAACGCGTGGGCGGCTGTTACCGGCGTGGCGGGATCGCCGCGCCCGGCGATCACGCGTGCGTGACGCCTGAGCACCTCGCGGCGCGGATCGTCGAGGTGGAACTCGAAGTCCGGGTCTCCCCGTTTCTCCATCGCTCAGAGGATGGGCTGGGTGCCGACGAAGGCCGACAGCGGCAGCGGAGGCATCATCTCGGAAGTTCCGGGGCGGCCGAGCAACTCCGCGGCTGTCCGGCGCGCGGTGTTGAAGATCTCCGTCTGCTTCTCGAGCACGCGGCGCCGCGAGCGCGGCAGCCCCACTTCCGACACGAAGTCGATATTGTCGAGGCCGTAGGTGAACTCGCCGGTGTTCCTTGCGTAGAAGCGGCCCTCGTCGCGCATCACCTGCGCGATGTCGCGGAAGAGCTCGCCGAACGTGGAAAGGGCCTTGAGCACCAGCGGTCGCATGCGCAGCTGGCTCTTCAGCCACATCTTGTCGAGGTGCTGGTCCTGCATGTAGGCGGTGACCCACAGGTTGAAGTACGAAGCGATGTCGAGGTCCCACTTCATGCGCGTCAGTTCGTAGCTGCCGAAGGTGGGGTACTGCCCGCGGTAAAGGTTGAGCGTGGCCTCCTGTCGGAACTGCATGAACTCGTTGTACAGGCGCGTGCGCTCGCTGAGTTCGCCGCCGGCCTCGCCGCCCATGTCGCGCGCGATCAGGTCGGCCAGCATGTCGTTCTCGAGTGCAATGAAGTCGGTGCCGGGGCTGTAGAGAGGATCTGCAGCCGTGGCCGCCTCTCCGATCAGTCCCCAGCGGTTCTCGCTGAAGAAGCGCCGCGTGTTGTACGCGATCTGCGAGAAGCTGCCGACGTCCACGGCGGTGGATCCCGCGAGAAGGTCGCGCACGGCAGCGTGGCTGTCGAGGAAAGCGCGAAAGCCGGTGGCGCTGCGGATGCCTGGTATCTCCGTGGCCGGAAGGCCGACGACGCCGACGCTGGTGATCCCGTTTCGCAGCGGGATGAACCAGATCCAGTAGCCCGGGTACCAGAAGTGCACGGTCGAAAGGCCGCGCACCGAATGGCGCACGCGCGCGTGAAACTCCGGTGGCCCCACGCTGTCAATATCCACGACGTTCTCGAAGCGGCCCCACACCGAGCCGATGCGGTGCTCGTCCTCGCGCACGCGAAGGCCCTTGGCGCGGGCGACGAGGTCGGCGCGGCCGGCCGCGTCCACCACCCAGCGCGCACTGTGCGTCTCGGTGCCCGACGGGCCTTCGACGGTGATGGTGTGCATGCCGCCGTCGTCGCGCACGTCGGTGGGCAGCGCGCGAACGCCCGTGCGAATCTCGACGCCGGCGTCGGAGTTCATCTCGATCAGGTCGGACTCGATGCGCGCGCGATCGATCTGGAAGGCGGCGTGAAACGGAAAGTTGATCGGCCCGATCTCGCTCATGGCCTGCAGTGGCGCCGACTTCGTCTCGTTGTCGAAGAAGTAGCGCAGGCCGTTCTTGGGGTAGTGGCGGTCGTAAAGATAGCGCAGCAGCCCCTGGCGGCGAACGAGGTAGTTCGCGCCGATCTCGACGGTGGCCTCCCCAACCTTGAACGACGTTTCCGTGGAGCGCTCGAACACGCCGATGCGCAGGCCCGGGGTCTGGCGCGTGAGCTGGCGCGCGAACAACTGGCCCGCGAACCCCCCGCCAAGGATGGCGACGTCCCATTTCATCGGCTTTGCGCCCGCGCTCTCACAGCATGCCCCCGTTCACCGATATCACCTGTCCGGTGATGTAAGCCGCCCCCGGCGAGAAAAGAAATGCGACCGTGGCCGCCACCTCTCCCGGTGTGCCGAGCCGCCGCATCGGAATCAGCTTGGTGATCTCCTCGATGGGGGCGCCGGCGATCATGTCGGTTTCGATCAGGCCGGGCGCCACGCAATTGACGGTGATCGCGCGTTTGGCGAGTTCCTGCGCGAGCGACTTGGACGCGGCGATGATGCCCGCCTTCGAAGCGGCGTAGTTGGCCTGGCCGCGATTGCCGGCAATGCCGGCAATCGACGAGATGGCCACCACGCGGCCGCCGCCGTGGCTTCGCACCATCGGCATCAGCAACGGGCGCGACACGTTGTAGAAGCCGTCGAGATTGGTGCGCAGCACGCGGTCCCAGTCGTCAGGCTTCATCGCCGGAAGCGGCGCGTCGGCGTGGATGCCGGCGTTCATCACCAGTCCCCAGAAGGCGCCGCGCTCTTTCAACTCGGCGGTCAGGACGGTGGAGGTGGCGTCGCGGTCGGCAATGTCGAAGCACAGCAGCGAAGGCTCGAGGCCACTCGCCTTCGCGACGGCCTCGCAGGTGGCGAGCGCGCCGTCGCGGTTGCGATGGTAGTGGACGGCCACGTCGAAGCCGGCCTCCGCCAGCGCGATGGCGATCGCACGCCCGATGCCGCCGCTTGCGCCGGTGACGAGCACGCGTCGTTGCTTGCCGGGTTCAGTCATCCTTTGCGATATCCCGTGCGACGTCCCGTGCGCTGTCCCGCGCGGTTTCGCGGACATCTTGCGAGGCGAAGTCGCGCGTGAGGGCCTCGAAGCTTTCCAACAGATAGACCGTGAGGATTCCTGAAACCATCGGCTCGGCGCTGCCGGCCGCCCGGATCGAGCAGTCGAACGCCAGCATGCCCGTCTCGCCGCGCAAGTGCCGGGCGGTCACGACCAGTTGCTGGCCGGGCTGGAAGCGGGCGACCGCGAATGTCAGCCGGCGGGTGCCGAGAAAGAAGCCAGGACGGGCCTCACGGCCGGACTCGCGGTCGCGAAGGCCGCCGTGGGCCGCGATGGTCTGCGCCATGTACTCGAGTCCGACGGTGGCGGGCACGCCGCCGTCCGGATCGTGAAAGAGCGTGTGGTTCGACGTGTCCACCGAGCACTCGGTGGCGGCCCGGTCGTGCGCGAGCACGCGTTCGAGCAGCACCGCGCGGCCGCGGTGCGGCAGCAGTTCGGTCACCGGCGGGAAGTCCGTGCGGCGCTGGATCGGCGACGGGGCCTCCGGCTCGCCGGTGCCTTCGCCCGAAACTTCCCGTTCACTCATCGCCGTCCGCCCTCTCGCCCCAGTAGTCGAAGAAGTTGAACCACTGGTACGGCGCGCGGTAGCAGGTCTTCTCGATCTCCGCGACGAACGCGTGCAGCAGCGCCTCGGCCTTGCGGCGTCGCGGCAGGCGCGGGTCGAGCCCGTCAGTCAGCACGCGCGCAGACGATTCGTAGGTGCGCTCGTCGAGGCGGATGCACTGCGTGTGCACGACAGGGCAGCCGATCACCGAGGCCAGCACGAACGGTGCGAGCGAAAAGGCGGTGCGGCGGCCGAGGAAATCGACGAAGACGGGACGGTCGCGGGCGCCCGGATGGATGCGGTCGGCCAGGATGCCGACGAACTCGCCGCGCGCGATGCATTCGCGGATCGCGAAGGCGGTCTTGAGCGAACCCGGCTCGATCTCGAGCACGCGCACGCGGCTGTTCGGGTCGAGCTGCTCGAAGAAGGTGTTGATGCGCGTCGCGTGCTTCGTGAACATCAGCACGTTGACGGTCATCTCGTACTTGTCGGCCAGCAGCCGCATCATGTCGAAGCTGCCCTGGTGGGCACCGATCAGGAACGCCCCGTTTCCGCTCGCGGCCAGGTCGAACAGCACTTCGCTGCCGCGATGCTGGAACTCGAGCTCGTCGAGGTTGCCCGACCACGACACGAGTCGGTCGAAGATGTTGATCGAGAACTCGTGGATGTGGTGGAGCACGTCGCCGAGACCCGGCTGGCGGCCGAGCGCGCGCCGGCCTTCGGCGGTGGACCACAGCGTCTCGAGGTAGCGGCGCGACGCGCGGCGGGCGCCGGAGGCCAGCAGCGTGAAGTAGAGGGCAATCACGTGAAGGATGACGAGGCATGCCCGCCGCCCGAGCGTGCGGTAGATCGCGAGCAGGAAACGCAGCGCCGCGAGCGAGCCGCGTTCGGGAATGCTGCCCCAGGAGACCTGGGCCTTGGCGAGAAGCGGTTCAGCGGCCGTGCTGCTGCGGGCCCCGGGATCGTCCGGCGCGGAGGGCGCGTGCTGCGGATCGGGCGCGGTTACCGCCACGTGGATGCATCCCCGTCGCCCGCATTCGCAGCGCTCCCCGTTGCGCGAACCCGGCCGCCCGCATCCGCATCGCGGGTTCCCGAGCGCGCATCGTCGTCCGCCAGCCGGCTCGCGCGCTGCCGCGCCGAGAAGATCGCCGGCAATTGGAACGGCAGCTCCGCCAGCAGCCGAACGTAGGTGCCGGCCAGCCGCAGGTTGTCGCGCACCATGTCGAAGTGCGAGACGCCGTCGGTGGGGTAAGAGACGCGCGTCGGCAGCGTGACGATCGGAAGACCTGCGCGATACAGCCGTACCGCGAACTCCGGATCGAAGCTCATGCGGTTGCCGGTATGGACCGAGTCGATGACGGAAACGGCCGGCGCGAGCGGCAGTCCGCGATACCCGCACAGCGGATCGCGCACCGTCGTGGACACGCAGGCCGCCCACACGAGGCCGCGTGAAAGCTGTCGTCCCCAGATTCGTGCTTTCGGCGCTTCCGGACCGAATTCCGGTTTGCCGAGCACGGCAGCCGACGGATTGGCTTTCATCAGCGCGAGGAAGCGCGGCACGTCGTCGGTGTCGTGCTGACCGTCCGCGTCGAGCTCGAGGGAATGAGTGAAGCCGGCGGCGAGCGCATGCCGGTATCCGGTGCGCTTGGCGGCGCCCTGCCCGCCGTTGTGCTCGCGCCAGACAACGGTCATCCAGGGCAAGCGCTTTTCCAGCTCGCGCAGCACCTTGCGCGCAGCCTCCGCGCTGCCGTCGTCGACGACGAAGCAGGCAAGAGAGTTCTCCAGCACGTGCGGCGCGAGACGGTCGAGCAGCGCGCCGATGGCGCCTGCATGTTCATAGTGCGGGATCAGCAGGCAGATACGCATGGGCTGCGGCATCGCGGCTACACCGCCAGCGTGATCCGGCCGCTCGAGAAGATGCGCGCCTCGTGTGCGAGGGTGAACGCGACACGGGTTGCGGTGCCGGCGTCCTCGTCCACGTGCAGGCGCATCGTGAACTCCTGGGCGGGACGCAGCACGTTCTTGAACTTGATGGCTTCCATTCGCTGCGCACTCACGGCGCAGCCGAGAAGGCGGCCGGCCGCCAGCAGCACCCACTGGATCTGCACGGCTCCGGGAACCAGCGGGAATGCGTCGTAATGTCCGGCAAGGTAGGCCAGATCCCGGGGCACGACAAGCTCGCAGACGACGTCGCTGCCGTCGCTACGCTGCGACAAAAGAAGGGGTTCGAGGATCTCGCCGGCGCCGCGGGCAAGTTCGCCTTCGAATGCGGCCTGCGTGGTCTTGCCGCGCGCGTCGACCGGCAATGCATCCGGAAATCGCCATCGCCGCGGTAGCGCGACGCGATCCCAACGCTCCGCGAGATGCGCGGAGAGTTGGGCTTGAAGAGCGCGACGGCCTTCGGCCGCGAGGCGCCGCCGCCCGGTCGTGCTGAGCACGACGATCGCGCCGAGGCGCAGCCCGCTCCGCTCACGATAGGTTCCAACCGCGGCAGCCTCGACGAGATCGTGCGCGGCCAAACTCGCTTCGATCTCCGGCAACAGCAGTGTCTTCTCTCCGATCTTCGCGATGCGATCGCTGCGGCCGAGAAGACGGAATCCGTCGCCGTCCCTCTCGGCGCGGTCGCCGAGGCACCACGTGTTCGCTTCCCCCGCTGGAGCGCCGGTGGGCCGCGTGACGAACGGAGAGGACACGACGAGCTGTCGATCCTGTTCGGAGATCTCGATGGTAACCGGGGCGAACGCGTTCCATCGCGGCGAAGGGTCGGCTGCACTCGCGCGGCGCCACGCGACCCCGCCGGTTTCCGTGGAGCCGAAGATCTCGATCGGCGCCTGGCCGGTGGCGGTTTGGATCGCCAGCGCCGTCGCCGTTTCGAGAGGTCCGCCGGAGGAGAACATCCCTTGCAGCTTCGTCGCGTGCTCGGCCAGTCGTGCAGAAGCGGCCAGGTGCCGCAGGTGCGCGGGGCTCGAGACAAGGATCCACCCGCCAAGCGCCGGCCGCGAATCTGCAAAAATGGGGTCAGACCCCTTTTTCTGAGCGACGCGGGCGAGCAGGTCGTCGGGGAGCAGGAAGCTCGTGCGACAAAAGGGTCGCGACGCGGCCAGCGGCCACAGCACGCGGAACAGCAACCCGTACAGGTGATGAGCGGGCACCGTCGCGAGCACCTGACTGCCGGCGAGGTCGCTGCCGAGCGTGCGCTCGAGTTCGACGACTTCGTCTTCGAGGTGGCACAGCGACTTGGTGACGAGCTTGCCGGGCCCGCTCGTGCCCGACGTGAAGAGATCGACGAGCGGCGCGTTTCTGTCGAGGTTCCGCGCGAGCGCGTTGCCATCTGAGTTCCGCGCCAGCGCGTCACCATCTGAGTTCCGCGTCGGTGCGGTGGCGGCCGCGGTGTGGCCGGGTGAAAGCGGGTCGAGCGAGCGCGGACCGCCTGCCGAGCGCGACGACGAGTCGACCAGCACGCGGTCGCAAGCCGACGTCAGTTCGCCGAGCGTACCGGGTTGAAGATTGGGCGGCAGCGCGATGCGCGCTCCGACGGTGGCGGCCGCGAGAAGCGAAACGGCCACGCGATACGCGTCCTCGGTCTGGACGAGCCAGCGGCTGCCGCGGTCCCCGCCAAGGTGCTGCGCGAGGGCCGCCACGTCGGCCAGCAGGCGTTCATGGCTTGCGTCGCCGCCGCTTCCGACCCCGAACGCGACCAGACGACCGGGCTCGCCGCGCTCACACAAAATCTGGACCAGAGGGTGGTTCAGGGACATCGCGGCGTGCCAAGCCTTGCGGCCAATGCATCGACGATGTCTCCCACCGTGGCCATGTCCTGGATTTCTTCGTCCGTCAGCGAGACCTCGAGCTGGGCTTCGAGCCGCACCACGATGGTGACGCCGTCGATGCTGTCGAGGTCGAGGTCTTCGACGAGACGTGCGCCCGGGGATACCTGCGCGGGCTCGAGCTCGAACTCCGTGACGAGGATGGAACGCACGCGTTCCAGCAGGTCGTCCGGGGTCACGATCAGCGGGTGCGTTCGGCCGTCACGAGCTCGGCCAGGGTTGCCACCGACGCAAAAATCTTCTCGTTGCGCTCGGGGTCGTCGGTGATGATGACGCCGTACTTTTCCTCGAGCCCCATCGCCAGCTCCAGCGCGTCGATCGAGTCGAGGCCGAGGCCCTCGATGAAAAGCGGCGCATCGGTCTCGATCTCGGCGGGCTGGATGTCCTCGAGAGCGAGCACTTCGACGATCAGGGCCTTGATGTCGGCAATCAGTTGGTCACGCGTCTGCAAGATTCGGCTCCTGGAGAAAGATGGCGAGAAGGTCTTCGGTCATGCGGCGGGCGGCTATCGGAGTGCTCACGCCGTCGCGTTGGTAGTCGGCGGGCTCGAGGCGGCCCGCGATGTGCATCTCGAAATCGGACATCGCGCCGGCAACGTCGTGCCACTTGCGCCCGCTGCCGAGCATGCGCGGACGGCAGCGGATGGCGACGGCCACGATCGGCGCACCGCTGGCCAGCGCAATGTGCGCGGCGCCGCGGTGGAACTTGCCGAAGCTGCCCCACGGCGAACGGGTGCCCTCGGGGAAGACGAGAAGGCGGCGGCCGCGCTCCAGGCGCGCCGAGCAGGCCTCGACGACGGCCGCGCCGGCGTCGTTGCGCACGAATCCCGCCGCGTCGATCGCGCGTGCGAGAAAAGGACTTTTGGCGGTCCAGCCGGCGTTCACAATGCAGTCCATCTGTTTCAAGTGGGAACCGAGCAGCACGACGTCGATCAGGGTCGGATGATTGGCGACGACGATGCAGGCTCCCTGCTCTTCCAATCCGGCCAGTCCGCGCGAATGGAGGCGCAGAATCCCCAGCCGCTCCCAGAAGCGCCAGGAGAACGCGTAGGCCCGCTGGATCACGCGCTGGACGGCCAGTTCGGCTTCCTCTTCGCTGCCGGCGCGGTAGCGAACCACCGGCGCCGCCAGGAAGGCCACGGCCAGTGCCGCCGCCCCGAACTCGACGAAGGCTGCCCCGAGGCGAATCTGCCGCCAGCGTCTTGCCGCTCGCCCTGCCAAATACCGACCTCCGTGGTCCCGGCGCGCCTCGCTTGCGAGGTCCCGAGCCAGCGCCAAGTCCGGCGGAAGGGGCCGCGCACCGTTGCCTGCACACTCCACG
>JBHEOD010000006.1:0-272 GCA_046261745.1 Binatia bacterium | reverse complement strand
CGACCGGCGACGAGGCCACCCGCTTCGTTACCTCATCCCCATCGGAAAACGAAGGCCGCGGGACGCTCGATTCCGGCTCCCGCCCGCCCTATACGTCGCCGCGATGACGGCGCGGATTACCGAGGCAGCCGCGGCCGGAGCGGCCGGCCGAGTGACCCTGTATTTCGGATCTGCGGCCATCGGGGTGGACGAGGTCGTGGCGGTGGCCCAGGGGCGTCTGCGGGCCGCGCTGAGCGACGATCCGGCCTGGCTCGCGCGCCTCGAAGCGGGGC
>JBHEOD010000059.1:12515-20724 GCA_046261745.1 Binatia bacterium | reverse complement strand
GACGATCGGTGCCAGAGTGCAGCCGCCGCAGCAGGACGGCCGTGGACCCGAGAGCGAGAATTTCCTCGTCCCTCACTACCGCGTCTCGCGCGACTTCGCGCAGCCCGACGAGATGCCGCATGTAGTCCTTCGCCCCCGACGCGCTCCACGAGCCCATGATGCGATGGTCGACAACCTCGATGTCTGGATCGAACAGGGGCTCTCCCGGCTCGACGGCGAAAGGTGCGGACGTCATTCGCATGACGCGAGCCGTCGTCACCGCTCGCTCGCGTGCCGGACCTTCCGGCAAGCACTCGGCATGGCGCTCGTAGAGGCGCACCACGGCGTCACCGAGCGCGTCGTCGCGGAAGGTCTCGATTCGCCGAGCGCAGCCCTCCTCGTCGGCCTCGATCAGCAGCAGGATGACGGAAGCGGTTTCCCCGACGGGAATGCCGTACGCGAGCGAGCCGGAGGCTGTCTGGTGCAGCCGGCACAGCGCGAGGAACTCTCCGAGCGTGGCAAGGTAGTCGTGGCGGAATGCGCCGTCAGTGGACTCTGCGAACATGAGCCGGACCCGTTCGACGACCGCGTCATGCTCGTACTCGAGGCCGTGCACATGATCGACGAACACGATGTCGGGGCGGTACAGGGCCTCCACCGCTTGCGCGTCGCGCGCGGCGACGGCGGCCTCGGCCCGCTGCGCTTCGAGAATCGCGTAGTTGGGGCGCAGTCGGCGACGGTGGGAGTGCGCGACGTTCTCCGCGATGTGCAACGCGGTGTCCGACACTGTAGACGTCGCGGCGGCCGACGGTGCGGCGAGGGTGGTGGCCGTTCGACGCGCGCCCTCGACGAGCAGCGTCGCTCCCTTGGCCAGCCACAGTTCCTTCGTGCGCGTCTCCTCGGCGTCGGCATCGTCGCTTCGGCCGGCCGCACGCAGCGCCGCGGCCAGTGCGAGGCGCGCGTCCGCATGGTCGAGCAGTGCATCGGTCGCCGCCGCCATCTCGACGGCCTTGCTCGCGAGTTCCACCGCCGCGGCGTGCTCGCCGCGACGTGCCAGCGCTTCCGCGCGCACGCCGCGCCAGGCGATCGCCGCCTTCAGATCGTCGCCCGCGAGCAACTCGCTTTCGTGCGACAGTGCCTCGGCTTCTTCGACGCGGCTCTGCGCGAGCAAAGCCTTGGCGAGCAGGGCCGCCGCGCGCGCCGCGTCGACGCCGAGCCCGAGATCGCGCAGGCCTTCGTAGGCTCTTCGAAAACTGCGCTCGGCCGACAGCGCCTCGCCCTCGAGCAGCGCGACCAGGCCCGCCGAGACGTCGGTCTCGAGCAGACGGTGCGTGATGCCAAGTTCCTCGACCATCGTGCGGGCCGAAGCGATCATGCGACTCGCCGCCTCGGTGCGGCCTCGCAGCGCTTCAAGCACGCCCTGGCAGCACAGCGCGACGGCCTCCACGGCAGGCGCGCCCTGCGTGATGCGAAGCACGCGCACCACGTCGAGACAGCGACCGCTGGCTCGCGTTACCGGGCTCGGTCCCCACAGCGCCGCCAGCGGGGCGATGGCGAGCACGGTGTTGGCCCGTCGCCGGTCGCCGGCGCGGCGCGCGGCGGCCAGCGCACGGTCGAGCGCGACCTCGCAGCTGCCCACCTTGCCGAGTCGCGAAAGCGCAAGAGCGTGAACGAAGTGCGCCTTGGCTTCGCCGCCGGCATCGCCAAGGGCAGCCAGCGAGTCGGCTGCTGCGGCGACGGCGCCTATGGTGGATTCGAGCGCGGACGGCGCGGTCAGGACAGTGTGCTGGCCGGCGAAACAGGTGTGCCAGGCGCGCAATCGATCCGACCGCGCGGCGAAACGGTCGAGTTCCTGCAACGCCGCGGCGGCCGGTCCGACATCGCCGGCGGCCAGCAGCGCCTCGCACCAGTCGAGCGCGAGATCGGCGCGCAGCGTGTCTTCGGCGCCGAGCCGGTCGATGGCACGGCCGAGAAGGTCGGCGGCCACAGTCAGATCGTCGCGGGCTAGTGCACGCCGGCCGGCGGCGGAGAGCCGGGCCGCAGCGCGCTCGCCGAGGCGTTGCGCAGCGGCGTCGAACTGGCCGAGTTCGCGAAGGAGCTGGTGGGCCTGCTCGAGATGCCGGCCGATGACTTCGTCGTGCGCTTCGTCGTCGCCGACGCGGGCCTCGATCCAGGCGGCCAGGCGCGCGTGAAGTTCGGCGCGCGTGCCCTTGAGCACGCGCCGGTAAGCGGCGTCGCGGATCAGCACGTGGTGGAAGCGCAGCACCGGCTCGCCCAGGAACCAGCCCGTGTCGGGTTCGATCAGCTCGGTGCGTCGCAGCGCTTCGAGGCGTGCGTCGAGCACGTTGCCGTCGTCCGGCAGCAGCGCGGCGACGGCGCTTCGCGAGAAATGCCGTCCGACCACCGACGCGCGTTCGAGCAGCGTTCGCTCCTCGGGGCGCAGTCGTTCGATTCTTGCGGCCAGCACGGCATGGATGGTCGGCGGCATCTCCAGCGCCGCCAGGTTGGCGCCGACGATCCAGCGTTCGCCCTGGCGCTCGAGAGCGCCTTCGTCCACCAGCATGCGCACCAACTCGCCCACGAAGAGCGGATTGCCTTCGCTGGTCGCGAGCACCTTGGCCGCCACCGTGGCCGGCAAATCGGCCGCGCCGATCACGTTGGCGGCCAGGCGCATGGCGGCGCCGGCGTCGAGTCCTCCCAGCGAAATCGCTTCCGCGACGAGGCCGCCGGCCGAAGCCAGCGACGAGCGCCGCTCGCGCAGTTCCGGCCGCGAACCGACCAGCACGAAGAGCGGTACGCCGCTGCCCCACTGCACAAGGTGCTCGACGAGGTCGAGCAGAAGCGGCTCGGCCCAGTGCAGGTCGTCGAGGACGAGAACGACGGGTCTGCTGGTCGCCGCGGCCGCCAGGAAACGGCGGATGACGAAGAAGGTCTCCTCGGGCGGTTCGGGCGCTCCGGCCAGCAGCGCGGTGATGCCGCGCAGGATGCGGGTGCGGTCCTGGTCGGCGGCGGGCAGCACCGCATTGATGGCCGCGTGCTGCGAGGCGTTGCTGGCCGGAATCTGGGCCGCGCTGCCGGTCGCAGTCCGCGTCGTGTCGGCGGTCGCATGCTGCGACGTGGCGATGGTCGCATCATGCGCCGCGTCGATCGCCGCATTCTGCGCCGCCGACGGTTCCGCTGAGTCGGCCGCTTCTGTCGCGCCATGCCCAGCGTGTTCCGCGTGCAGGAACGCACGCAGCGCTTCGGCGATCGGCGCGAAAGTGGCGCCGCCGGCCGCGTCGCACTGGGCGCGAATCACGCAGGCTTCGTCACCCAGGCGCCGGCCAAGTTCGTCGATCAAGCGCGATTTTCCGAGGCCCGGGGAACCGAGCAGCACGGCAAGGCGCGTAGCAGGTTGGTCGCGCGCCGCCTGATACACGGCAGCGAGGCGGGCCATCTCGTCGTCGCGGCCGACGAACGCCGCGGCTTTCGCGCCTACGGGCCGCTGCAGCGACACCACCCGGTAGGCCTTCACCGCTTCGCCGCGCCCTTTGAGGGCGACGAGCCCGAGCGGTTCCAGGGTGATGTGGGCAGCGACCATGCGTTGCGTCGCCTCGCCGATCACGACTTCGCCGTGGCGGGCTTCCTGCTGCAGGCGGGCCGCCACGTTCACCGGATCGCCGACGACGTCGCTGTCGCCGGCGCTTACCACCACCTCGCCAGTGTTGACGGCAACCCGCACCGAAAGGGCGCTGGCCGTCGGGCTCGCCGCGTCGTCCCCGAAGACGGCCACGCCCAACGCACGGACACCGTCGGCCATCGCCACCGCGGCCTGGACCGCGCGGATCGCGTCGTCTTCTGCGACCTGAGGCACGCCGAAGGCGGCCATCACACCGTCGCCGAGGAGCTTGACCACGGTGCCCCCGCAGGCCTCCACGGCGTTGCGCATCGCCTCGTAGTAGCGCGCCATGACTGTGCGCGCCGACTCGGGGTCGAGCCCCTCGTGCAGCGCCGTCGAGCCGGCGAGATCCGCGAACACGACCGTGACAATCTTGCGGGTGTCGGTGCAGCCGGCGGAGTTCCCGGAGATCCCGGAGTTCCTGGCGAGCGGGTCGTCCGCAATACTCTCGCGTACCGCCGAGGGGCGCTCCGTCGCGGATCCGCCGAGCGGCCCGCCGCACTCGCCGCAGAAGTTTTCGCCGGGTTCGTTGGTCGTTCCGCAATCCGGGCAGGTCGCCGACAGGCGCGCACCGCAATCGGCACAGAACTTTCGTCCTTCACGGTTGTCCCGTCCGCATCCGATGCAGCGCACGGTTCCTCTTATCGAGCAGATCCCACTCTGGCACCAGCCCGGGCCCTTGCGCGCGCTCGGGTCCGGCACCTCGGAGGAAAGGGGAGTCGGACACTACGGAAATGATCGCCGCGCCGAGTTGGCAGGATCACAGTGAAGCGCCGGCCTTCCATCCGCAGCAGAGGCAGCGTGAACTACGGCGAAGAAACGTCACCGTCGCGGCTCCGCTACTCCGATGGCCGCTCACTCCACGTACCCGAGCGCCCGCATCTTCTCCCTCTGCTCGTCGCTGAGCGTTTCGTTTTGCGTCGGCAACTCGCCGAATGCTTCGCTTCGCTTCAACACGTCGAGCAGCGTGCGGTTCATCTCCGTCGCAACTCCGGGTTGCGAGGAAGACAGGTCGTCAGCCTGAGCCGTATCCGCATTGTCGAACAGCTCGTCTGCTCCGCTGCCGTCCAAGAGGTACGACCAGCGCTCCGATCGGAGCGCCTTGGCGTGCCTGGGCTCGCGCGCGTCCTTGGTCACCTTGACGAGTTCGGAGAACGCATTCGCGCGCGAGGGGGAATCCTCGTGTGGCGCTTCGACCGCCTTCCACGCGCTGCGAAACCAGCGCCGAAGCCGCGCGAACCCACCGTCCGGCAGCATGAGCGATGCGAAACTGTGGCCTTGCGTGCGGCGGTGGTCCGGCGCGCCGTGCTGCTCGAGCAGGCTGGGCCCCACGTCCACCAGTTCAATCGGCTCCGCAATGCGTCGTCCGCCGCCGGCTCCGTCGGGCATGCGCACGATGAGCGGCACCTGCACCTGCTCGCGGTAGAGCGTCGTCCCGTGCACCCAACCGCGGTGCTCCAGGAATTCCTCGCCGTGGTCGCTGGTGATCACGACCAGAGTGCGTTCCATGAGCCCGGCATCTTCGAGGTGACCCAGCAGGCGCCCGATCTGTGCGTCGGTGTACGCGATCTCTCCATCATAGAGTTCGATCAGATGAGGTACGTCGTCGTCGCCGGCGGAGATGGTGCCGGAGATCGCAAACAGGTCGTCGTGCGACTTGCGCACCACGCCCACGCTCTCGGTAACGAAGCGCTCGCGGTACGGCGCCGGGGCGTTGTAGGGCGTGTGAGGGTCGATGTAGTGGACGTAGAGAAAGAAAGGCTGTCCGCCCACCTCGTCCAGATGGCGAATCGCGCGATCGGTCACCGTGGATGCTTCGCTGGCGACCTTGCCGAAGATCTTCTCCTTGCTCTCGTCCGCGCGCGCCCGGCGCGTGAGCACTTCGAACACATCGAAACCCTGGTCGAAGCCCTTCTCGGGATTGACGAAGGCCATGTTCGCAGAAAATCCGGCCGTCTTGAGCCCGCGCTTCTGAAGCACTTCGGCCAGCGTCTCCAGCTCAGGCGCCACCGTCGAACCCCATCGGACAACGCCATGGACGGACGGATACAGCGACGTGAACAGCGAGGCCACTGACGGCGCCGTCCACGACGACTGCGCGATGGCCGCGTCGAACACGTAGCCCGAGGAAGCAAGACGGTCGATGTTCGGGCTGGTGTCGCGCGAGTATCCGTAGCATCCGAGGTGGTCCGACCGCAGTGTATCGACAAGCACGACCACCACGTTCGTCGGCCGCGGGGGCTCGCAGCCGAACGACAACAGGGCGGCGGCCAGGACGAGAGGGCGGCAGCGCAATGCCGTTCCTCAGGTTCCTTCGGCTTCCTCGAGGTACGTGTAGCCGTTGAGTCCGTCCTCGTAGAACTTGAGGAAGCGGCCGGCTTCGAGATGGTCGAGGCGGCCGGCGCGGACCGCGCGGTCGACGGCCGTCTGCAGCTTGTGCACGAGCTGGGCCTTCGGGAACTGCACGTAACTGAGCACTTCGCTGACCGTGTCGCCCTTGATCACGCTGCCGATGATCACCTGGCCCTCGTCGGTGAGGTCCACGTGCACGGTGTTGGTGTCGCCGAAGAGGTTGTGAAGGTCGCCGAGGATCTCCTGGTACGCGCCGACGAGGAAGCTGCCGAGGTAATACGGCGAGCCGTCGAACGAGTGGAAGCGCAGCGTGCGCCGGACGTCGCGCCGGTCGATGAAGTGATCGATCTTGCCGTCGGAGTCGCAGGTGACGTCGCCGATCACCGCGTGCTGCGTCGGCGATTCGTTCAGCCGATGGATCGGCATCACCGGGAACAGCTGCTTGATGGCCCAGCTGTCGGGCATCGACTGGAACAGCGAGAAATTGCAGAAGTAGGTGTCGGACAGCATGAGGTCGAGACCTTCGAGTTCCTCGGGCACGAACTCGAGCTGCTCGGTGTACTTGCGGATCTTGCGCAGCGTCGCGAAGAACATGTTCTCCACCTGGCAGCGCTGGTCGAGCGGAAGGTAGCCGGTCGCGAACTGGTTCATCGCGATGTCGAGCGCCTGCTGCGCGTCGTGGTAGCTCTCGAGCACGTTGCGCTGCGTGACGCCGTGGTACGTCTGCAGCAGGTCGTGCAGCGGCTGCTCGACGTCGTCCGGCAGCGTGGCCGGAACCTGGTCGCCGCCGCCCTGGCCGGATACGCCGAGGCAGCCGAAGATCAGCGCCGCGTGGTAGGCCGTCAGCGCGCGCCCGCTCTCCGAGATGATGTTCGGATGCGGAACCGAGGCTTCCTCGCAGACGCTCTGGATGTGGTAGACGACGTCGTTGGCGTACTCCTCGAGCGTGTAATTCATGCTCGACTCGAAGTTGGTCTGCGAGCCGTCGTAGTCCACGCCGAGGCCGCCGCCCACGTTCATGAACTCGAGGCCGGCGCCGCGCTGATGCAGCTCGATGTAGATGCGCGCGGCTTCGATCAGCGCGGCCTTCACGTGGCGAATGTTGGTGATCTGGCTGCCGAGATGGAAGTGCAGCAGCTTGAAGCAGTCCTGCATGCCGTGCTTCTTGAGTTCCTCGAGGCCGGCCAGGATCTCGCCCACCGTCAGTCCGAACTTCGAGCGATGCCCTCCGGAAGACTGCCAGCGGCCCGAACCGCGCGCGGCAAGCTTGACGCGCATGCCGATCTGCGGTCGCACGCCCACTTTCGCGGCGTGCTTCAGGATGAGGGCGAGCTCGGTGTACTTCTCGACCACCACGACCACGTTGCGGCCGACCTTGTGCGCGAGCATCGCCATCTCGATGAACTCGGCATCCTTGAAACCGTTGCAGATGATCGGCGAGTTGGCCTCCGTCATCGCGACGACGGCGAGCAACTCCGGCTTGCTGCCGGCTTCGAGACCGAACCCGTACTCCTTGCCGTACTGGACGATCTGCTCGACGACGTGGCGCTGCTGGTTGACCTTGACCGGATACACGCAGGCGTAGCGCCCGTTGTACTTGTGGTCGGCAATGGCCTTGGCGAACACGTCGTGCATCTCGCGCACGCGGTCCTTGAGGATGCCGTTGAAGCGCACGAGCAGCGGCAGGTCGAAGCCGCGAAGCTGCATCGAATCGACCAGTTTCTTGATGTCGATCGAGCGGCTGGGATCCTTGTCGGGGTGGCAGAGCATGTGCCCCTCGGCGGACACCGAGAAGTAGCCCTTGCCCCAACCTTTCACTTCGTACAGTTCGGCGGCGTCCTGCGTAGACCAGCGCCGGGTAGCGTCTTCCTTCATCCGCGCACCATAGGGAAAGCGGCCGTCTTGTCGAGCGCGCCGACCCGCTCGGCTTCGTTTGTCCTCAGGCCGCTCGGCTTCGCTCGACCTCTGACGCTCGGCTTCGCTCGACCGCTGACCGCTCGGCTTCGCTCGCGATACCCGCGGCCCATATAACCGCGCACCTCATGGTGCGGGAACTTGAACTTCGGGTTCAGGCGGGGCGTCTTGCCGAGCCGGGCCTGCTCGAGCGCGAAGTGGCGCGGGCCATCGGTGCGCCGGCGGCGAGCATCCGACACGTTGCCGTTCTGCGGCGGTCGCTCGACGCGCGGCCGCGGCCGGCCGTCTACCAGCTCAGGCTCCGCG
>JBHEOD010000059.1:9260-12505 GCA_046261745.1 Binatia bacterium | reverse complement strand
GTCATCGACCTCCGCACCCACGAGGTCGTGAAGACCCTTGAAATGGGCCGGAATACCACCGGAATCGGGCTCCCGCGCCGATGAGGGGACGGTGCCGCAAGATGCCCGCCGCTGCCGTGCTGATGGCGGCGGCGATGGCGGGGGCCGGGGTGTCTGGTTGCGCGGGAGGGGTGGGTGCCGTCGGCGCCGGACCGGCCGGCCTTTTCGCCGCGCTTCGCCTCATCGAAGGCGGCCGGCGTCCCGTCGTTCTGGAGCGCGGCAAGGATGTACGCGCCCGTCGCTTCGACGTGGCGGCGCTGAGCCGCGAGGGCCTCGTCAATCCCGAGAGCAACTACTGCTTCGGCGAGGGGGGAGCCGGCACCTTCTCGGACGGCAAGCTCTATACGCGCTCGACCAAGCGCGGCGAGGTGAGCCGCATCCTGAACATCCTGGCCGCCCACGGCGCCTCGCCGGACATCCTGGTGGACGCGCATCCGCACATCGGCACCAATCGCCTGCCGGGCGTCGTGCAGGCGATGCGCGAGACCATCGTGGAACACGGCGGCGAGGTGCACTTCGGCGTTCGCGTGGACGGCCTCGTGCGCGAAGGCCGCCGGGTAACCGGGGTGCGAACCGCCGGCGGTGACCGCGTGGAGGCGGACGCGGTCATCCTCGCCACCGGCCACTCGGCCCGCGACGTGTACGCGATGCTGCATCGCGAAGGCGTCGCCCTTGAGCAGAAGCCCTTCGCGCTCGGCGTGCGTGTCGAGCATCCGCAGTCGCTGATCGACCGCATCCAGTACCGCTGCCAGGCGAGGCCGCCCGAGCTTCCGCCGGCAGCCTATTCGGCGCTGCGCCGCATCGACGACCGCGGCGTGTACTCGTTCTGCATGTGTCCGGGCGGTGTCATCTGTCCCGCCACCACCGCGCAGGACGAGGTCGTCGTGAACGGCTGGTCGCCGTCGAAGCGGAACTCGCGTTGGGCCAACTCGGGCGTCGTCGTGGAGATGACGGTGGCCGACATCGCGGCGTTCGGCGGCAACGATCCGCTGGCCGGCATCGCATTGCAGAGCTCGATCGAACGGCGTGCGGCGACGGCCGGCGGTGGTCGCGGAGTGGCCCCGGCCCAGCGCCTGGTCGATTTCGTGGACGGCCGGCCGAGCGCCGACCTGCCGTCCTGCTCGTATCCTCCCGGCCTGCGCGCCGAGAGCCTGGCCGACGTTCTTCCTCCCGAGGTGACGCGCGCGCTTCGCAGCGGCCTGCGCGCGTTCGGCGACCTGATGCGGGGCTATCTCACCAACGAAGCCGTCGTCGTCGGGGTCGAGACGCGTACGTCGGCGCCGGTGCGCATCCCGCGCGACCGCGAAAGCTGCATGAATCCGCAGGTGGACGGGCTCTTTCCGTGCGGCGAGGGAGCCGGGGCCGCGGGTGGGATCGTGTCGGCGGCGATGGACGGGGAGCGGTGCGCCGAGGCCGTGCTCGCGCGCCGCCGAGACAGAGGGCGTTGACAACGCACCCGCATGGGGCTATTCGGATATCGGAGTCCGGAATAGATAAATGCCCCTGCTCAACAATACCTGTACCTACGCCATCCGGGCTGCCCTCGAGGTGGCCACTCAGCGGCCCGTCCACGGCGAGTTCGTCTCCACGCGAAAGGTTGCCGACGATCTCGCCGTGCCGTTCGCGTTCCTCTCCAAGGTTCTGCAGGGTCTGACCCGCAGCGGAATTCTTCTTTCGCAGCGCGGCGCCACCGGCGGTGTCGCACTCGCGCGCGCGGCCGACACCATCACGCTGCTCGACGTCCTTGCGGCGGTGGGAGGCGACGCGGTGTTTCGCGATTGCGTGCTCGGCTTGCCGACGTGCTCCGAGGTGACCCCGTGCGCGCTGCATACCGAGTGGCGAGAGCAGCGCGGGAAACTCGAAGTGCTGTTCACCAGCACCACGCTTGCCGATCTCACGTCGGGCAACCGCCCGCCTCTCGTTTTCGATGATCCCAACCCCGCGGCCTCAAGGAAAGTCGGCCGCCCGCGCAAAAGGAAGGCAACATGACACTCACCACGCTGTCGAAGTCCGAATCGTCTGCTCGCGTCGTCGCGCGAGCATTGGTCGCCGGGGGAATGCTGCTCGCCTTCGGTCCGGCGGGCGCCTTCGCCCAAGCCATTCCTGCGGCGGTTGCCAACGCCGCCGGCCCCGAGAAGGCGGTGCTCACGAGCGCTCCGCAGGTTCCGCCGCCGATCACGCGCAAGGTGCCGGCCAAGGTCATCATCGACCTCGAGGTGAAGGAGTACACCGGGCGGCTGGCTGACGGCGTGGAGTACACGTTCTGGGGATTCGGCGGCACCGTGCCGGGACCGTTCATGCGCGTTCGCGAGGGCGACCTCGTCGAGTTTCACCTCAAGAATCACCCCGACAACAAGCTGCCGCACAACATCGACCTTCACGCGGTGACCGGCCCGGGCGGGGGCGCCGCCGCTTCGTTCACCGCGCCGGGACACACATCCAAATTCTCGTTCACGGTGAACAATCCGGGCCTGTACGTGTACCACTGCGCGACCGCGCCGGTCGGCATGCACATCGCCAACGGCATGTACGGCCTCATTCTCGTGGAACCGGCGGCGGGGCTGCCGCCCGTGGATCACGAGTACTACGTGATGCAGAGCGAGTTCTACACGACCGGCCGCTACGGCGAGGAAGGCCTGCAGCCGTTCTCCATGGAAAAGGCGCTGCGCGAGGATGCCGACTACGTCGTGTTCAACGGCTCGGTCGGCGCGATGGTCGGCGACAACTCGCTGCGCGCCAACGTTGGCGAAACCGTTCGTCTCTACATCGGAAACGGCGGACCAAACCTGGTCTCGTCGTTCCACGTGATCGGCGAAATCTTCGACAACGTGTTCACCGAAGGCGGCACCGTGGCGAATCACCAGGTGCAGACGACGCTGATTCCCGCGGGCGGCTCATCGGTGGTCGAGTTCAGGGTGGACGTGCCGGGAACTTACGTGCTCGTGGATCACTCGATCTTCCGCACCTTCAACAAGGGGTCGCTCGGCATGCTCAAGGTGGAAGGCGCCGAGCAGCCGGTCATTTATTCCGGCAAGCAGCTCGACGAAGTCTACCTTCCGGAGGGCCAGCCCACGCAGGTCGGCCAGCCGGCACCGCCCACGCAGCCGCTGACGCAGGCCGCGTTCGCCTCGTTCGGGGACGTGCTTGAGATCGCGGGCGCGCCGGACAGGATCATCAATCAGGGGCTTTGCGGGCGGTATCATGAC
>JBHEOD010000059.1:0-9250 GCA_046261745.1 Binatia bacterium | reverse complement strand
GGGACTGCCGGGAATCTTCCCGCCGCTGGCCGGCTCCGACTACATGCTCGCCGACCGCGACCGGGCCATCCGCATCGTGATCGAAGGCCTGCAGGGCGAGATCGAGGTCAACGGCAAGAAGTACAATCAGGTGATGACGCCGCAGAACCTCACCGACGAGGAGATTGCCAGCGTGCTGACGTTCGTCATGAACAGCTGGGGCAACGAGGGCAGGATGATCGTGCCGGAAGAAGTGGCGAAGGTGCGTGCGACGCCGTCGGCTCCCGCGGCACCGGCCGAGCACTAGGAGGAGAGCCCCGTGGACCGCTCTGGAGCCTGCACGGCCAAGTTGCTGATCGCGCTCGCGCTTGCGGTTGCCGCGTCGACGCCGGCTGCGACGATGGCGCGGGCAGAGGCCGCCATGGCGGCGGCGCAGCGCGCGGAGGCCGCGCAAGCGCCGTCGCCCCCGCCCGGCATGGTGCAGATCCCCGGCGGTCTCTACGAGCCGCTCTACAAGAACGAAGGCGAACGGCCCGTCGCCGCCTTCTTTCTCGACGAGGCCCCCGTCACCAACGCCGAGTTCCTCGAGTTCGTCCGCGCGAACCCGCGCTGGCGCCGCTCGCAGGCCCTCGCGCTGTTCACCGACGCGCACTACCTGCAGCAGTGGCGCGGCGACCTCGAGCTCGGCGGTCCGGACACGATGCTCGCGGACGGTCCGGTGACCAACGTGTCGTGGTTTGCTGCCAACGCTTATGCGCGCTGGCGCGGCAAGCGACTGCCGACGATGGCGGAGTGGGAGATGGCGGCCGCGGCCAGCGCCACCAACGCCCGCGGCAAGGACGATCCCGACCACTACAAGATGATCCTTGCGTGGTACGCCAAGCCCACCCGCTTCCCTCTGCCCGCGGTGACGAGCGCACCGCGTGATTTTCACGGCGTTCGCGGCCTGCACGGCCTCGTGTGGGAGTGGGTGGAGGACTTCAACACGGCGCTCGTGACGGGAGAGTCGCGCGCGGACGCCGGTCTCGAACGCAACCTCTTCTGCGGCGCCGGCGCAGCGGGCGCGTCGGACTTTCGCGACTACGCGGCCTTCATGCGTTACGCGTTCCGCAGCAGCCTCGACGCGAAGTACGCCGTTCCAAATCTCGGCTTTCGCTGCGCACGCAGCCTGACGGAGGAATCGCCATGAGAAAGACAATGTGCCGTGGACTCGCCCTGTTCGTGATGATGACGTGCGCGCCGGGCGCGCAAGCCGAGGACACCTCTGCCGGCGCGAAGCCGCATGCCGAGTTGCCCGCCGACCCTGCGCCTGACTTGGCGCCTGCCGAGGCGCCTGCCGTGGCAAAGCGGCACGCGACGCTGCCGGCCGACGCACCGCTCGATCCTGCTTCCATCTACCAGCTCGAATCCAAATGGACCCGCGCGGACGGAGAGACCGTCGCGCTTCCGAGTCTGCGCGGCAAGCCCCGCGTGCTGGCGATCTTCTACTCGAGCTGCGAGTTCGCGTGCCCGATCGTCGTCGGTCGCATGAAGGCGATCCAGGCGGCGATTCCGGAGGCGAGGCGCGACGCGGCCGGCTTCGTGCTGGTCTCGATGGACGTCGCGAACGACGACCCGTCGAAGCTGGCCGACTACGCCAAACGCATGGACCTCCAGGGCGACTGGACGTTGCTGCGCGGCAAGGACGGCGACGTGCGCGAACTGGCCGCGCTGCTCGGCTTCCGCTACCGCCAGGAGCAGGACGGCGGGTTTGCGCACAGCAACATGATCACCGTGCTCGACGGGGAGGGCAGGGTTGCCCACCAGAGCATCGGGCTGGACACGGACCTTGCCGACGCCATCGCCGCCACCAACGGGCTGCTCGGACCCTGACAGGCCCTAAAATGAGTATACCGACGGTATACTCTTGCATGACGGTGTAGGGACGGCTAGCTTCCGGCCCCGTGAACCCCGCCGTCCGGATCTCCGCGCCGCCCAAGGACCGCCGCGAACGCCGCAAGCTCGAAGTGCGGCGCCGCATGATCGACGCGGCGCAGGCCCTCTTCGAGGAAAGGGGCGTACAGGCCGCCACCGTGGCCGAGATCTGCGAGCGCGCCGACGTCGCGCACAAGACCTTCTTCAACCATTTCCCCGCCAAGCAGGACCTCGTGCGTGCGCTCGCCGACGAGTCGATCGAGATCCTGCTGGCCGACATTCACGGCGCGCGCGCGAAGGGCAAGGACACGGCGGCGCACCTGACCGCGTTCTTCGGCAGCGTGGCCGAGCGCGCATCCTCGGCCGGGCCGATGCGCCGCGAGTTGCTGACCGAGATCATCCACGCGGCCCAGCAGGCGGCGGATGAGCCCGCCAACGCGCGCCGGCTTCATGCGGCCTTCGGCGCGATCGTCGGCGACGGCATCGCGGCCGGCGAAGTCACGCGCCGTCATCCCGCCGAAACTCTCACCGAAACCATCCTCGGCTCCTACTACGCGCTGATGTTCAACTGGGCGAACCTCGACGGCTATCCGATCGCCAAACGCGCGCGCGCGGTGGCAGCCTTTCTCGCCGACGCGCTCGCGCCGCGCCCCGAAGAACTGGTCGAGGCCGTGCGTCCCCGGTCGGCCGCGTCCCCGCGCCCGGCCAAGCTGGAGCCCGTCACGCGTCCACGTCCGCGCACGAAGGGCACCCGGCCCGGCACCAAACTGGAGAAACCCCATGGCAAGGCGTGAACGCGAGAACACCGTGCTCCCGATCCCGAACGGATGGTTCGCGGTGGAATGGAGCCGCGAGCTCATCGACGGACAGGTCAAGAGCATCCACTACTTCGGCGAGGATCTCGTGATCTTTCGCGGACGCTCGGGCCAGGCCCACGTGCTCGATCCGTACTGCCCGCATCTCGGCGCGCATCTCGGCGAGGGCGGTCGCGTGCTCGGCGACACCATCCGCTGCCCGTTCCACGGCTGGACCTACGACGGGGCGAGCGGCCAGTGCACGTCCATCCCGTACTGCGAGCGCATTCCCCCCAAGGCGGCGGTGCGCGCGTGGCCGGTCATGGAGAGGAACGGGATGATCTTCGTGTGGCATCACGCAGGCGGCGCCGAGCCGTCGTGGGAGTTCCCGCTTCTTCCGGAGATCGGGCACCCGGACTGGTCGGAGCCGCGCACGTTCGAGCTCGAAGTGCCGGTGCACGTGCAGGACATGCACGAGAACAACAACGACCCGGTGCACTTCCAGTTCGTGCACGGCAACCTCGAGCCGCTGCCTTCGGAGATATCCTACGCGGCCGATGGACGCGCGTACCGCATCTCGAGCACGCAGGAACGCGACACGCCCTACGGCCGCTTCACGACCACGCTGATTCGCGACTCGTGGGGCATCGGGCTCTCGGCCGTTCGCACCGAGGGAATCCCGAACGCCGGCCTGCTGATGTTTTCGTCCACCACGCCCATCAACCAGGGCCGCACGTTTTCGCGCTGGCTGCTCACGGCCACCAACAACATGGTGGACCTTGCCGGCGAAGACTTCATGAACGGACTGACCAGCGGCGTGATGCAGGACCTGCGCATCTGGTCGAACAAGGTTCACCGCGCGCGACCGATGCTGTGCGAAGCCGACACGTACCTGGCCGAGTTCCGCCAGTGGGTGAAGCAGTTCTATTCCGAGGCGGCCTGAGGCCGCGAGCTCACGGAGACCAACGATGGAACGCCTTCTCGTCATATCGTCCGACTGTCACGCGGGCCTGCCGCCCGAGCGCTACCGCGACTATCTCGATCCGCAGTACCGCGAGATGTTCGACCTGGCCCTGCCGATCCAGATCGCCGAGATGGAAAAGATGTCGAAGATGTTCCTCATCGACGACATCAACCGCGACTGGCGCGCCGGTGTCGGCGAAGGCCTTTCCGGCGCATGGGACCACGACGCCCGCGTGCGCGTGATGGACTCCGAAGGCATCGCCGGCGAGGTCATCTTCCCCGACGGCATCACCGAGATGAACACACCGCCGTTCGGGGCGGGACTTTCCCTGCCGGTCGAGGACCGCGTCGTGCCGGAGCTTCAGTGGGCCGGTGCGCGCGCGCACAACCGCTGGCTCGCCGAACTGGTGGCGATGGCTCCCGAGCGCCGCTTCGGCGTCGCACTGGTGCCCGCGCTGTGGGACGTGGCCGAGGCCGTGAAGGAAGTGGAGTGGGCGCGCAAGAACGGGATCGGCGGCGCGCTGCTGCCGTGCATGTGGGGCAAGCTCGATCCCTACCATCACCCGAAGTACGAGCCGCTGTGGTCGGCGTGCGAGGACAACGGCGTCGTCATCCACTTCCACTCGGGCGCGGCGCCGATGGAGGACGCGTTCGGGTCGCTGACTGCTCCCGACGGCGCGGTGCGGCCCGGCGCGATGGGCATCTACATTTCGGAGGTCGTGTGGTGGGCGGTGCGTCCGCTGACGTTCCTGATCTGGGGCGGCGTGCTCGAGCGGCATCCGCGCCTTCGCATTGCGATCACCGAGAGCACCACCATCTGGGCGCCCGAATACCTGGCGCTGCTCGATCAGCGCTACTCGGAGACGCACTACTCGGCCAAGCTCGGGGACTATCGAAGTCATCTCAAGAGCAAGCCGAGCGAGTACTTCGCGCGACAGGTCGCGCTCGGCGCGTCGTGCATGTCGCGACGCGAGGCCGAGCTTCGGCATGCGATCGGGGTAGGAAGCATCATGTGGGGCAGCGACTTTCCGCATCCCGAGGGAAGCTGGCCGCTCACCCATCCGCAGGTTCACGAGACGTTCGACGGGCTGCCGCCGGAGGAAGTCGCCGACATGCTCGGTGGCAACGCGGCGCGCTTCTACGGCTTCGATGCGAAGGCGCTCGCACCGCTGGTCGCCCGAATCGGTCCCGAAACATCGAGCTTCGCACTATCGCGACCATCGCGATGATCGTGACGATCGTGACGATCGTGATGCTCGCGACGTCCGCACCGCGCGGCGCCCCGACACCAGACTGAAAAAGGAGAACTTCGCCATGTCCAAGCTGCGTTACGTGAAAACCGCCGACCAGGTGGCCAAGGCCCGCCAGTCCAATCCGGAATTTCTCGAGAGCACGGTGCGCTCGCTGCGCTACGTGTACGAGACCGATCCGGCCATCGCGGCGGCGCTGGTGCCGCGCCCGCTGGTCGTGGATCCGGCGGGCCTCATGTGCGTGACGTTTTCGCACGTGGCCATTCACCTGTCGCCCGAGTTCACGTTCGAGATCGGCTCGGCCATCTTCGGCGTGAAGGTCTCGTACGAGGGCACCAGCGGCATCTACCTCGTCACGATGCCGATGACGACGGAGCAGGCCGTGGTGCCCGGCCGCGAGACCTTCGGGGAGCCCAAGAAGATCGCCGCCATCGACTTCAAGAAGGACGACGCGAAGGTCTCCTGCGAAGTCACGCGCATGGGCATGACCTACCTCGAGGGCAAGGGAACCGTCGGCGCGCCGCTCGGCGCGCGCGAGTTCGTCGAGTACGGCTTCTGCTACAAGGCGCTTCCGGCGTGCGAGAAGTCGCGTGCGTTCGACGGCGATCCGCTGCTCGTGCGCCTCGAGTGGCGCCACAGGCATACGGGTGCGTGGAAGCTCGACGACGCTTCTCTCGATCTTTACGACTCGCCGTTCGATCCGGTGGCCGACGTGCCGGTTCGCCGCATCGTGACGGCCGAGTACGAGGAAGGCAGCGCCGAAAGCAACGGTCGCGTGCTGCGCAGCGTGCCGGGCGAATGGCTCGAACCGTTCCTGCACCAGCGCTACGACGACACTTCCGGCGACGGCACCGAGATTCCCTGAAACGCCCGGGTGCAAGGAAGGCGGGAGCGCAACGATTTGCTCGGGCGCGTGAGCGAGGGAGGAAAAACCCATGAAAGACTTTCGGGGCAAGACTGCCGTCGTCACCGGCGCCGCCAGCGGCATCGGCAATTCCATCGCACGGGCCCTCGCGGGCGAAGGGGCCAGGGTCGTGCTCGCGGACGTGGAGCAGCACGCCCTCGACGCGGCTGTCGCCGTCCTGAGATCCTCCGGTGCGGAAGTGCTCGGCGTGCGTACCGACGTGACCTCCTTCGAGTCTGTCCAGGCGCTCGAGAAGGCTGCCGTGGCGGCCTACGGCAACGTCCACATCCTCGTCAGCAACGCCGGCGTGGGCGCCCACGAGGACGTGCCGGTCTGGGACCTTCCGCTGAACGACTGGCGCTGGTGCATGGCGGTCAACGTGTGGGGGATCGTTCACGGCATCAAGGCGTTCGTTCCTGCCATGCTCGCGCACGGCGAGGAAGGCCACGTCGTGCACACTTCTTCCGGCAACGGCGGGCTCATCCTGGTGCCGACCACGCCGATCTACTCGGCCACCAAGGCCGCCGTCAGCGCGATCACCGAAAGTCTTCACCTCCAGCTTTCGATGCAGAACGCGAAGATCCACGCGCACGTGCTCTATCCGGGGCCTCACATCGTGGCGTCGAACATTTTCACGGCCGCACGCAACCGGCCGGCCGAGTTCCACCGCGAGGTGGAGCAGGTGGCGCCGCCGGTCACGCTGGAAAGTCTCGGCACGATCTTCGAGGCGATGGGGCGCAAGTTCGAGACGACGTCGCCGGATGAAGTGGCAGGGCAGTGCCTGGAGGGAATCAAGGAAGACCGTTTCTACATTCTGCCGTGGACCGAAGAGGGCAAAGAGCGCTTTCGAGACCGCTTCGAAGGGATGCTGGACGGTCGCAATCCCCAACCGCGGTTCTTCTGAAGCCCCGCGGGCGTTCGCAAGCCCCACGGACGTTCAGATGCCTCACGGGCGTTCAGATGAAAAGACCGCTTCCCCCTTGCGCGTTCTTCGCGGTGCTTTGCGAGACCGCTCCCCCGAGTCGCGCGCCCTTGATGCTGCGGCATCCGTCGCGTATCGGGCTTCATGACCAGGAACTGGCCAGGCGGAACGTGCGCACACGGGCTCGCTGTGATCTTCGCCGCATGGCTGGCGCTCGTCCCTGATCGCGCCGTCGCGGTTTCCGCGAGTCTCGGCGACGCGAGCGCCGACCGGGCAATCGCCGACATCGTCGTGCCGGAGCCGAGCCGGAAGGTGGGCGAGGTAAGACTGCTCGCACGCGGCGAGGCCGTCGTCGTGCAGACGCTGCTTTCGACCAAGCTCCTCTCGCGCGTGATCGCCGAGATCCGCAAGAAGGAGGAAGCGAACTGGCCGGCCGGCGATCCGTCGACTGCGGCCTACCTTGACGCCCTCGAGTCGGCGCGCAAGACCGTCGAGAGGCGTGCGCCTGCTGCGGATTGGGTGGACCGCCGGCGCCGGCTGCTGATCGAGTTCGCGGCCGATGCCAACAGCGAGGCGGTGTATGTCGGGACGTTCCGCTACGCGAAGGACGGTTCCGATCGTTCGCCGCACGACCGCGAAGTGTTCAACACGCTGGCGCTGCCGCGCGCGTACATCCTTCGCAACATCCGGCTGATCCTTGCCGATTCTTTCAAGATGCCGGTAACGGAGGTCGATCGCCTCGGGCCGCTCGGCCCTGCGTCCGCGAGCGCGTCCGCATCCAGCCTCGATGCCGCGACCGGCGCGAGCCCGGACGCCGCGACCGGCGCGGCGCAGCAACCGGCGGCGATACCGCAAGCAGCGCCGCCGGGCGCAATCCCCAAGCAGTCGCCTTGACAACCGCGTTGCTGCAACGCCTCGCGCCGTCGTGCCTCGTAGTCGCGGCGGCGCTCACGGCGTGGCTCGGCACGCATGCGGCGGGGCTGGGCGTCGAGCACGACAACGAATCGCTGCGTTCGACCGACGCGGGCGACATCCGCACCTACGCCGAGTTCAAGGCGAACTTCGGAAGCGACGAAGACATCCTGCTGGCCGTCGGACATCCGCAACTGCTGGCGCCGCCGGGCCTCGTACTGGTCGCCGATCTCACGCGAGAAGTGGCCGGGATGGACGGCGTGCGTGGCGTGTGGAGTCTCGCGAACGCGGAAGAACTCGTCGCCGGCGACGCCGGCGCCGAGCCGCGTGCGCTTCTGTCTCCACCGTGGGATGCGCCGGGCATTGAAGCCCGCGCGTCGGCGGCGCTCGAACGCAACCCCGACTTCACCGGGTGGCTGGTGTCGGCGGATCGCCGCGTGGCCGGCGTCGTGGTCGAGATCGAGGATCGCCCCGGCGACACCGGCTATCGCCGCAGGCTCGTCACGGCGCTGCGCGACCTCGCTCCCTCGGTCGCCGCGCGCGGCGGCGACCTGCACCTGACCGGTGTCCCGGTGCAGAAGATCGACGTGTCGGCCTACGTGGACCGCGACCAGCGCGTGCTGCTGCCCGCCGCCGTGGCGGTGCTCGGACTGACGCTCGCGATCTTCCTGCGACACGTCTCCGGCGTCCTCGTGCCGCTTGGTGCCGCCGGCATCACGGTGGTCTGGACGCTCGGGCTCTATGCCGCCACCGGTCATGCCACCAACGCGATCACCGCCCTGCTCCCGCCGGTGCTGCTGGTGATCGCGCTGGCCACGACCATTCACGTCTACGTCGCGTGGCTGCGCGACGGGCATCCTGGCGACGCGCCGTCGTCCGGCCACAGCACCGATCGGCAGGCGCGCGCCGTCCGTGCGGTGCGCGCCGTGTTCGTGCCTGCGCTGCTGTGTGCGATCACTTCGGCCGGAGGCTTCCTGTCGTTGTCGCTGGGCGACCTGCCGGCAGTTCGCCAGTTCGGGCTCTTCGCGGCGTTCGGCTGCGTGGTCGCGTTCGTCGTCGCGATGACGGTGGTGCCTGCGGCGCTTGGCTACATGACGCCGCCGCCTCGTCGCCCGAGCGACGAGCATGACTGGACGCTGCGCTTCCTCGACGTGACATCCGGCCTTGCCACCCGCCGCCCGGCCGCCGTTCTCGTCGCCTTCGCCCTTGTCACCGTCGTGCTGGCGGCGGGCATCCCGAAGCTTCGCACGAACACCGACCTCGTCGGTTTCCTGCGCGAAGACGCTCCACTCAGGCGCGACACCGAGTGGATCGATGCCAATCTTGCCGGCACTTTGCCGCTCGACTTCATGATACGGCGCGCCGACGGCCGCCCGCTCCTCGACCTCGACACGATCTCCCGGCTGGGCGAGCTCGAGGACCGCATTCGCGAGCGCGAACCGGTGGCCGGCGTCACCAGCATCGTGGCGCTGGCCCGCCAGGTGAACCGCGCGGAGTCCGGAAGCGACGGGCTCACGCTGCCGACGGACGCCGGGATGCTTCAGCAGCAGCTCGACCTCCTCGACGAGAGCGGCCATTCGCTGGTGCGCCGCTTTGCCGCGCCGGAGATGAC
>JBHEOD010000058.1:0-21051 GCA_046261745.1 Binatia bacterium | reverse complement strand
GAACTGAACACGGCCCTCGACTACGCCCGCGACTACATGCCCAAGCAGCAGGTCTTCTCCTTCGGCGGCGTCTGGAAGGGAATGACGTGGGCCGGCGATGACTGGACAGCCGCCACGCGAGTCAGCGCCGACATGCTGCGCACCGTCGCCCGCAAGGCCGCCGAGCTGCCCGAGGGCTTCACGCCGCATCCCAAGGTGCAGCGCCTCTACAGGGACCGCGCGCAGATGCTCGAGGCCGGCACCAACATCGACTGGGGCTGCGGCGAGATGCTCGCGTACGGCACGTTGCTGCTCGAAGGTACCTGCGTGCGGCTGAGCGGGCAGGATAGCGGGCGCGGAACCTTCAGCCATCGCCAGGCCGCGCTTCACGACAAGGAAAACGGTACGCGATTCGTTCCGCTCGACCGCCTGAGCGACGACCAGGGCCGTTTCTACCTCATCGACAGCAACCTCTCCGAGGCCGGCGTGCTCGGGTTCGAGTACGGTTTCGCCTCCGCCGACCCCCGCAACCTCGTCATCTGGGAAGCCCAGTTCGGCGATTTCGCCAACGGCGCGCAGGTGATCATCGACCAGTTCATCGCGTCGGCGGAATCGAAGTGGCAGCGCACCAACGGCATCACGCTGCTGCTGCCGCACGGCTATGAGGGCCAGGGGCCCGAGCACTCGAGCGCGCGCCTCGAACGCTTCCTCAACCTTTGCGCCGAGCAGAACATGCAGGTCTGCAACCTGACCAGCCCTGCCCAGCTCTTCCACGTGCTGCGCCGCCAGGTGCGTCGCAACTTCCGCAAGCCGCTCGTCATCATGAGCCCGAAGAGCATGCTCCGGAACAAGCTGTGCGTGTCGAGCATCGAGGAGTTCACCGACATGAACTTCCGCCTCGTGCTCGACGAGGTGGAAGACATCGACCGGAAGCACGTGCGGCGCGTGCTGCTGTGCAGCGGCAAGGTGTACTACGACCTCGTCGCCGACCGCACCGAACGCAACATACACGACGTCGCGATCGTGCGCGTCGAGCAGCTCTATCCGTTCCCGCTCGCCGAGGTTCGGCAAGTGCTCGCCGGGTATCCCTCCGACGCCGACGTGGACTGGGTGCAGGAAGAGCCGAAGAACATGGGCGCCTGGCGCTTCATCTTCGACCGCTACCACATGATCTTCGATGACCAGCGAATGCTCTACTACGTGGGCCGCGAAGCCGCTGCGAGCCCGGCCACCGGATCCTACAAGAAGCACCAGGCCGAGCTTCGCCAGATTCTCGACAACGCTTTCCGCCCGAGCCGGGCGCCGTCCGTTACATTGGTGAGCCATGCCGGTTGATGTCGTTGTTCCGCAACTTGGCGAGTCGATCAGCGAAGGTGAGATCCTCGCGTGGCGTCATGCCGACGGCGATTCCGTCGCCGTTGACGAGATCCTGCTCGAGCTCGAAACCGACAAGACCACGGTCGAACTGCCCTCCCCTGCGGCCGGCACGCTTCGCATCCTCAAGCCCCAGGGCTCGGTCGTTGCCGTAGGCGACGTGCTTGCGCGCATCGAGGAAGGCGCAGCCAAGTCGGCGGGCAAGCCCGCGGCAAAGCGCGAAGCGGCGGCCGCGGCGCCTGCGCCGGCTGCAGCGCCCGCCCGGCAAGCGGCGCCCGCTCAGCAAGCGGCGCCGGCCGAAGCGGCGCCGACCGAGAACGCGGCGCCGGCTCCCGCCTCCACATCGACCGCCGCTCCCGCCAAGCCGTCCGGCGCTCCGCCGCGCGTCGGCCCGGCGGCCAAGCGCCTGGCCGAGGAAAAGCAGGTGGACACCGCCACGATTCGCGGAACCGGCCCGGGCGGTCGTGCCACCAAGGCTGATGTTGCCGCTGCGTCGGAAGCCCGCCGCGAAGCTACGCCGCAGGCCGCTCCTGCACCGGTCGCCGAGAAACCCCCGGCCCCGCGGCCGGCCACGGCCACCCGGGACGCGGGCGACGACAGCGAGGAACGCGTGCGGATGACGCGGCTTCGCCGAACCATCGCCGACCGTCTCGTCTCCGCGCAGCACACCGCGGCCATCCTGACGACGTTCAACGAGATCGACATGAGCGCGGCAATGGAGCTTCGCGCGAAGCACAAGGAACTGTTCCAGAAAACCTACGGGGTCTCGCTCGGTTTCATGTCGATCTTCTCGCGCGCATGCGTGCTCGCGCTTCGCGACGTCCCCATCGTCGGCGCCCATCTCGACGGCGACGAAGTCGTCACGCGAAAGCGCGTCCACCTCGGCATCGCGGCGTCGACCGACCGCGGCCTCGTCGTTCCGGTGGTGCGCAACGCCGACCTGATGAGCATGGCCGACATCGAACGCGAGATCGGGCGGCTCGCCGGCCTCGCACGCGACGGCAAACTCGGCGTCGAGGATCTCTCCGGCGGCACCTTCACGATCTCCAACGGCGGCGTGTTCGGCTCGATGATGTCCACGCCCATCCTCAACCCGCCCCAGAGCGGCATCCTCGGCCTGCACAAGATCGAGAAGCGCGCAGTCGTCGTGGCTGACCAGATCGTGATCCGGCCGATGATGTACGTGGCGCTCTCCTACGATCACCGCCTCGTCGACGGCCGCGAGGCCGTCACGTTCCTCGTGCGGGTGAAGGAACGCGTCGAGGATCCTTCGCGGTTGATGCTGGAGATCTGAGGACCGGCCGGGAGCGACGGTCCGGGAACGAAGGGCCGGCCGGAAGCGGCGGTCACAGTGCAGTGGAGGCGCCAGCGCTTGTCGCGCGACGGCGCCGGGTTCGAAGCAGCAGCGCGAAGGCGCATTTTTCAACGCGGGAGCGATCCATTGGCCAAGCAGCGTTACGATCTCGTCGTCATCGGAGCAGGTCCGGGCGGTTACCAGGCGGCCATCCGCGCGTCTCAACTCGGCTTGCGCGCCGCCGTCGTGGAGAAGGACACTTCGCTCGGAGGCACCTGCCTCAACATCGGTTGCATCCCGAGCAAGGCACTTCTCGAATCGTCCGAACTCTACGCGCAGGCCCGCGAGGGACTTGCCGTGCACGGCATCACGATCCCCACCGTGTCGCTGGACCTGGCCGCAATGATGACGCGCAAGCGCGGCGTCGTCGACGGCCTCACGCGCGGCGTGCAGGGCCTGATGAAGAAGAACAAGATCGACGTCTGGCACGGTCGCGCCCGCATCGCGGCCGCCACTCCCGAGGGACTCGTCGAAGTTCGCGGCCAGAACGACGGCGAACTCGAAACGCCGCGCATCCTGATTGCGACCGGCAGCGTGCCCGTCGCGCTTCCCGCGCTGCCCTTCGACGGAAAACGCGTGCTGTCCTCCACCGAGGCGCTGTCGCTCGACAGCGTGCCGGCGCGCATGCTGGTGATCGGCGGCGGCGCCATCGGCCTCGAACTCGGCTCGGTGTGGAGCCGGCTCGGCAGCAAGGTTCGCATCGTGGAACTGATGGACCAGCTCGTGCCCGGCTCCGACCGCCGCACCGCGCAGTTGCTCGAACGTTCGCTCAAGAAACAGGGACTGGAGATCCTGCTGCAGACCAGCGCCGTCTCGGCGGACGTTACCGCCAAGGCCGTGAAGGTGACGCTCGAGGGCAAGGACGGCAAGCAGACCACCGACGCGTACGACGTCGTGCTGGTGGCCGTCGGTCGCCGCGCATTTACCGAAGGCCTCGGCCTGGCCGAAATCGGCGTGGCCAGCGACGAGCGCGGCCGTATCCAGGTGGGCGAGCACTACGAGACTTCCGTGGCCGGGATCTTCGCGATTGGCGATGCCATCGCGGGACCGATGCTCGCGCACAAGGCTTCCGAAGAAGGCATCACCTGCGTCGAGCGTATCGCCGGGGTTGCCGGCCACGTGAACTACAACGCGATTCCGTCGGTCGTCTACACGTGGCCGGAGCTTGCGAGCGTGGGCCTGAGCGAAGAGGCGGCCAAGGCCGCCGGCCACGACATCAGGATCGGTTCGTTCCCGTTCACTGCCACGCCGCGCGCCAAGTGCACCGGCGAGACCGACGGCGGCGTTCGAATCATTGCCGACGCGGCCAGCGACGCCGTGCTCGGCGTGCACATCGTCGGACCGAACGCTTCCGAGCTCATTGCCGAAGCCGCTGTCGCGATGGAATTCGGCGCGACGTCCGAAGACATCGCGCGCTCGGTGCACGCGCATCCCACGCTCGCCGAGGCGCTCAAGGAAGCCGCGCTTGGCGTGGACGGACGCTCGATCCACATCTGATCCGCCGGTGGCATAGCGACGACGACGGGTAAACGGTGCGACCGCTATGTTGACGGGGAGACGTTACCCTGGCTTCGCTTGGTCACGCCGACCTGGGTGAAGATCAGCGCCGCGCCCGTCATCGTCAGGCCCTTCAGGAAGAACGACAGCTGGATTCGCTGCATCGCTTCGTCGGGCGCGGTCATCATCAAGACGCCGTGCACGATGATGGTGACCGGCACCAGGAAGATCGCGATCAGCCACGCGCCGAGTCGCGGGTAACGGTTGAGCAGGATCATCGTCGCTCCCGCGAGCTCCACGACGCCGGAAATTGCCACCCAGAATTCTCGCCACGGTAGCGCCGCAGGCATCAGGTTCACGTAGCTCTGCATGTCGGTGAAGTGCGTGATTCCGGATGCGAAAAAAATCAGCGTGAACAACCCGCGGCCGAGGATTGCGATGGCGGGGTGTTCCAGGACGAGGTCCTGTTCCGACGACGAGTACATACGATGCTTTCCCCTTTTTGATGGAGTCCCGCCGGCCCGCGCCAGTCGCGTCGGCGAAACCAAACGGCGTTCGGCTTCATCGGTTGCCTAATGTGCGATAGCCCTTCCCCCGGAGAAGTCTCTCGTCGGCCGTCACAAGAGTGAGTTCGTACACATCTGCGGTGGCAGCAAGGAAGCGGTCGGCCGGGTCAGCGTGCGCGAGTTGCACGGAACGGCTGCGCACCGCCACCTCCCGTGTCAGCGCAGCATCGCGCATCGGCGATCGCGACATCGCGGCGTCAAGCCAATCGGCTGGCGTCGTCTTCCCTGCTAACGCCAGCCGACCACGTTCGGACAGAAGGAAAAACTCCCAGACGCTTATCGGAGAGAGCCACAGTCGGCTTTCTTCGTCGCGCATGGTTTCCCCCAACCGCCTGCCGAGGCGTTCCGGTTCGAGGTGACTCCACAGCCAGATGTGCGTGTCGAGCAGGAGGTTCATTTCAGGACATCCCACTCCGCCAGGTCGCCAGTCGGACCGACAATGTCCCCTCGAATCTCGATCGTTCCACGCAGCGACCCCATCCAGTCTGCCTTCACGGGGTCGGGAGACGACGGCACGATGTCGGCCACGGGCTTTCCGAAGCGCGTAATCCGCAGCGGCTGCCCGGTGACGCGCACCCGTTCCAGGGTGGCCAGGCAGGTGGCCTTGAACTTGGAAATGGCCATGGATTCCATGGCGAGTTTGATACTATGCCCATTGACCATGGTCAATTTTCCCCTGTGGAGAGCGGAATGGTTCCCTGCGCCTCGCGGCCCTGCCGGTCAATGCATCGGATGTGATGAAGGAAGCTGGTTGGCTCCCCCGCGTGTCGCCTCTAAGACGACCACCGGCGCGAGCTCCCGACGGGCACGCCGCGAGGAGACCCGCTATGGCCGAGCGATCCGATTCCCCCGAGCAGGCCGAGTTCCGCGAGTACTGTCGCAAATGGCTCGCCGAGAACCGGCCGGCACCGCCGGGCTTTCGTCTGCCGATCTCCGCCATCGAGGTGATGACGGACGACCAGCTCGGCTACCTGCACGAATGGCAGAAGAAGTGTCACGCCGCGGGACTCGTCGGCACCGACTATCCGAAGGAATACGGCGGTCACGGCAAGACGGGGCTTCAGTCCATCGCGATCCAGGAGATGGGCCGCGCCGGCGTTCCGTACATGCTCAACATCATCGGGCTCAACATGGCCGCGCCGACCATCCTCGTGCACGGCACCGAAGAACAGAAGCGCCGCTACCTGCCGCCCCTGCTCTCCTCCGACGAAATCTGGTGCCAGGGATTCTCCGAACCCGGCGCGGGCAGCGACCTCGCCGGCGCGCAGACGAGCGCGGTGCGCGACGGCGACAACTGGATCATCAACGGGCACAAGGTGTGGACGAGCCTTGCGCACTACGCGAGCTGGATGATCCTGCTCGCGCGCACGAGCAGCGACGACAAGTACAAGGGTCTCACCTACTTCGTCGTGCCGATCAGGGACGCCAAGGGCGTCACCGTGAGGCCGCTCATCAAGGTGACCGGCGAGACCGGATTCAACGAAGTGCTCTTCGAGGACCTCGTGATTCCCGACACGATGCGCCTCGACGAGGTGGGCAAGGGCTGGAACGTCGCGATGACGACGCTCACCTACGAGCGGGGCGCGGCGGAAGGCGCCGGCTCGGGCGGCGGCATCTCCATCGACGAACGCATCCGCTCGCTGGTTGCGCTGGCGAAGGCGACCAGGCGCCCCGGCGGCCGCACGGCGTGGGACGACGCGATCATTCGCGACAAGGTCATGCAGCTCGCGATTCGCGGCGAAGGATTCCGGCAGACGTCGCGCCGTGCGCGCGTCGCAGGCCTTTGCGAACAGCCGCTTCGCCTTCCGCTCCAGCAAAAAGTGCTCACCAGCGAACTGATGCAGGACTTGGCCGCCGTCGCACTGGAGATCGAGGGCCCCTACTCGAGCCTCTATCTCGGGGATCGGCGCGCGCCGGACGGCGGGCAGTGGCCGCTCGCGTACCTCAACTCCTACGGCTTCACGATTGCGGCCGGCAGCAACGAGATCCAGCGCAACATCCTCGGCGAGCGCGTGCTCGGCATGGCCAAATCCAAGTGAGTGCAAACGTGACTGCAATGTCGGCCCAACCCAGGAATTTCGGATTCGGCTCGGACGAGCAAATGGTCCGCGACCAGGCCAGCCGCTTTCTCAAGGATCACCTTCCGGTCGACAAGCTGCGCGCACTCGTGGCCGGCGATCACCGCAGTGCCTATGAAGCCGACGTGCAGCCCGCGCGGTGGGACGAAAACCTCTGGAAGGAGATCGTCGCACTCGGATGGACCGGCCTCGGCATTCCCGAGGCACAGGGCGGCGTCGGACTTCCGCTCGTTGCACTCGTGGCCGTCGCCGAAGAGGCGGGCCGCGCGGCGTTGCCGTCGCCGTTGCTCTCCACGCTCTGCGCCACCGAGCTTCTCAAGGCTTGCAACACCGACGGTGCGCGCACGGCGCTCGAAGCCGTCGCGGGCGGCAGCGCAGTCACTCTGGCCACCACCGGCGAGTCGGCTTCGTGGGAAATTCCGGACGCCGATGTTTCCGCAAAGGCCACCGGCGACGGCTTCGTGTTGAGCGGAGCCGCGCACTTCGTGCAGGACGCACGCAAAGCCGCCTTTTTCGTCGTTTCAGCTCGCACGGGCGGCGGCACCCTGCTTGCGCGCGTCGCCGCCGATGCGCCGGGGCTGGAGATCGAACCCGATCGCATCACCGACCTGACGCGCGACCAGGCCAGCCTTCGATTGAGCGGCGTCGAAGTGAAAAGCGCCGATGTCCTCGCCGCGCCCGGAGAAGCCGAATCGGCCATCACGAAAGCGCTACCCGCCATCCTCACGCTGGTGGCGGCCGACATCTGCGGCGCCGGCGAGTGGCAGTTGCAGACGACGGCCGAGTACGCGCGCACCCGCAAGCAGTTCGACCATGCGATCGGCTTCTTCCAGGCCGTCAAGCACCCGATCGTCAACATGATGATCGACGTGGACCGCGCCAAGTCCCTTGTCTACGCGGCGGCCTGCGCGTTCGACCACGAGCCGCAGCAGGCCACGAGGCTCGCGCGCATGTCCAAAGCAGCGGCGTCCGATGCGGCGCAGTTCCTGTCCGGACGCTCGATCCAGTTGCACGGCGGCATCGGCTTCACGTGGGAGTGCGATGTGCACATCTGGGTGAAGCGGCAGCAGCACAGCCAGTTTCTCTGGGGCGACGGCACGTGGCACCGCGCGCGGCTGGCGGAGGGGTTCGACGAGTAGGATCGCGCATTCTCCTCCACCGGTTCGCGACCGATCGTGCCGGAAGCCACGTTGATCGGCGGTCAGGCTACGCGTCCACGAACCTATCCGCGCACGTACCTGAGTCGCCGCCCGCCTTCGGTCACGGACTCGAGTGCGATCCACTCCTGGCTGCCCAACTCGTACCAGAGTTCGATGTAGCGGGCCTCGCCGACCAGCGCGATGTGGCGGGCGCGGACCTCCTGCCCGCGGTAGGAGACGCTCGCCTCGCCGAGCTCGCGCAACTCGAGTTGTTCGTACTTGCCGGTCTGGGAGTTCAGCAGTCGGCCTGCACGCAGCCGGTCCGGAGCCCAGTACGAGTAGGACACCACGCAGGCCGGCAGCATTTCCTTCCCGGAGGTTCGCTCCACCTTGAAGGAGTCCCCGGCGACCGCCCCCTTCACGCGAAACGCGTCGCCGTTGTCGTCGGTGGTCGCGTCGATGCTGGACAGGCAGTCGCCGTTCCAGGTCTCCACGTTGCGATGCCGGTACGAGTACGCCGTGATGAAGAGGATGCGCACGTCCATCGTCGCCTCGATGGAAACCGTCGTTCGCGCCCCTTCCTCGCTGATGCGAAAGACCTGGCTGCCGATCGGGGAACCGTCGAGAAGCACCTGGAAGCGCAGTTCCCTGTCCTGCGCCGACGCAACGGAGGGGGACCAGAGAGCGAGAACGAGGGCGGTGGCGATGGTGGCTGCAATGCGCGACACGCGCCGCACCTAACACGGGCCACGCGCGAAGTCTGCCCGGGAGGGCGACACTGGTTCGCGCCTACGGCTTGCGCTTCGCCGAGCGCGGCTTCGGCACCTCAACCTCCGCGCGCGACGTTCGCTTCTTCGCGGCTTTGGATTTGGGCTTCGACGCTGCCTTCTTCGGCGACTCGACGGCGGCTTTCGCGCCCGGCTTCTTCGCTTTACGGCGCGGCGGTCCCGCGGCTTCACGTTGCGTGCGCGGCCTCGGTTCGACGCGCGGCCGCGGCGGGACGTCGAAGTCCTTCGGGCAGGCCGACGCGATCGTGTAGATGAGGCCGAGTCCCCGGTGCATCTCGGGATAGAACACCGGCTTGCCGCTCGTCATGATCGCCGCCGAAAGGTGCCGCTGCGGATCGGCCCACGCGACGATGTTGGTGAGCCCGAGGTGGCCGAACGCGTGCTGGCTGTCGAAACCGTAGAGGCTCAGCCATTCGCCGCCGAGCATGAAGCCCATTCCGTAGCGCAGCGGCACGCCGAGCGTGAAGTCGAGCTCACCGTAGGACTGCTCGGACGTCGCGCGCCAGACCGTGCGCGCGTCGAATACGCGCTTGCCGCCAAGGGCTCCGCCCTCGAGCAGCATCTGGTAGAACTCGCAAAGCTCGTCGGCGGTTGCGATGAGGTTCGCGGCCGGCAGCACTCCCATCAGGTAGCGAGGGTCGTTGGAGAGCTCGACGGCTTCGACGAAGTCGATGCCGAGCATGCGCTGCACGATCGATCCGACCGGCTGCATCAGCGGCAGCCCGGTGAAGTAGCTCGACGCCACCTTGTCGACGTCGCGGCGCTTGACGCCGAAGTTCATCCAGCGCCAGCCGAACGGCTTGCAGAGTTCTTCGTCCACGACCTGGCGGATGTTCTTGCCGGTCACACGGCGAACGATCTCGCCGATCAGGAAACCGCCGGTCACCGCGTGGTAAGCCAGGCGTCCACCCGCCCGCGACGTCGGCCGCGCCTCGCACAGCAGGCGTATGGCTTCCTGGTTGTCGATGTCCTCGAGGTACGAAAGATCGAGCGCTGCGTCGGGAATGACGGGAATGCCGGCGCGGTGCGTGAGCACGTGGCGGATCGTCACCCATTCCTTCCCGTGGTCGCAGAACTCCGGGATGTATTCGCAGACGCGGTCGTCGAGGTGCAGCAGGTGTCGCTGGTCGAGCAGGTGAATGACCATCGCGGCCATCGGCTTGGAGGCCGAGAACACGTTGAACGGCGTCTCGGGCGTGACCTTGACCTTGGGCGTGCCGAGCGGGTCGCTCGGGCCGCCACCGTGCGCGTAGCCGATCGAGCGTCTCAGGACGACCTGGCCACGCACCCGGACACAGATGGAGATGGCCGGGTGAATGCCGGTGCGATACCAGCGCAGCGCCGCCGCCCAGATATCGTCAACGGCGTCCGGTTCGAGCCCGACGTGGAGCGGACCGACCTCGGCCTTCGCGTCCACCGTCTGGACCGAGGCGATATCCTCGGGAACGTCAGCGCGGGTGACGATCGAGGGCAGGAATGGCAGATCCGAGAATCCCAAAATGTCCATCGGTGACTTGTGACCTTTCGGCGCAGAGCTGCGCGCGCGATGTCGCAGTCTTTTAGAGAAGTGCCGACCTGGGCGCCAGCGGCCGGCGGCCCGCCGCGAGGGTTGCGGACATCGCCTCATTGCGGCCGCGGCGCTAAGGTCGGCGGGAAGCGCAAACGCCGGACAGCAAGCCGGGGTCGCGAAATCCGGGACAGGTCCAGATTTCCGGTTGCCGGAAATCTGGACCTGTCCCGGATTTCCCGCGTGCGACCCGTGTGGGATGGAGAACCAGGATGATCGAGACAACGCCGTGACCGACCACAGCAGCGACGCGGGAAGCTCGGGCCTGGCCGTCAGCCCATGGGTCAGCGAATGGGCGGATGCCACGCCGAAGCTGCGGGGGGACGTGACCGCCGACGTCGTCATCGTGGGCGGCGGCTACACCGGGCTCTCCACCGCGCTGGCCCTTCGCGCCGAAGGCATGACCGTGGTGCTGCTCGAGGCGAGCTACTGCGGCTTCGGCGCCAGCGGACGAAACGCGGGGCACCTCACGCCGACCATCGGCAAGGACGTGCCGACGCTGCTGCGCCTGTTCGGAAAGGAAAGGACCGCCCGCTTCGTCGCGCTGGCCGATGTTGCGATCGGCGAAGTCGAGGCGCTGATGGAGAAGCACTCCATCGACTGCCAGTACGAGACGGTCGGCAACATCATCGCGGCCGTGCACCCGAAGCAGTTCGCGGCCGTCGATCGCGCGGCCGAAGCCGCGCGCGTGCTCAACCTTCCCGGCGAGATCCTCGAGCCGCCCGACATGCGCCGGCGCGGACTGCCGCGCGCTTTCCTGCGCGGCTTTCACGAAACCCACGGCGGCATTCTTCACCCGGGACTCTATTTGCGCGGCCTTCGGCGTGCAGCCATCGACGCGGGTGTGGAAATTCACGAGCACTCTGCCGTCATCGCGATCGAAGACGGCTCGCGCCCGAGAGTGCGCACGCGCGAAGGATCGGTCAGCGCGGGCCTCCTGGTGCTCGGCGTCAGCGCCTACGGCCTCGGCCTCGAGCTCCCGCGCCCGCTTGGCTCTCGCTTCCTTCCCGTCTACGTGCAGCTGATTCGCACCGCCCCACTCACCGCTCCGCAACTGGCGCGCGTCGGCTGGCCGGGGCGCGAAGGCATTTACACCGCCCACGAAGTCCTCGAGAGCTGGCGGCTCACGCACGACAACCGCATCGTCGGCGGCTCCAAGCACGTGCGCTATGGCTACGGCGGCCGGCTGATGCCCGACCGTGACGCGGCGCTGACGCTGCGCCTGGAAGCGGTGCTGCGGCAGCGCTTTCCCGAGCTGGCCGAGGTGCGGGTCACGGATACATGGGGCGGACGCATCGCGTTCGGCCTCGACTTCCTGCCAGCCGTGGGCCGCACGGGGTCGTCGGGGCGAATCCTGTACGCGATGGCCTACGCCGGGCACGGCATCGCAATGGCGAGCTACGCCGGGCGCATGATCGCCGATCTTGCGGCCGGACGGGACGGCCCCGGCTCGGTGCTCTGGGAGCGAAAGGGTTGGCCGCTACCGCCGGAGCCGCTGCGTTGGTGCGTCTTCCGCGCCCTCAACGGATTCTTCGAGGCCGTGGACAGGCGAATCGACCGCTCCGTCCTGAACGAACCGATGGTGTCGGATCGGCCGGAGGCGTAGCAAGGAAAGGCGCGTCTCGCCCGAGAAGAAGACTCCAGCGACGAGCTCCGTGTCACTGGCGGCCAGGATGGGAGGTCGACCCCATGCTTCGATTCATGTGCACACAGGCCAGCCGGACGTTCGTTACCTTCCTGCTCGTTGCCGCCGGCGACGCCTCTGCCCACCAGGATCCGCCGGGATGCGCGATCACCGAGCCGGAGATGGTGATCAGCCTGTTTCGCGGCGACGGCACCACTCCGGTGGTCGGTGGGGTCTCCGAATGCGAATCGATCTTCGTCCGCGTTCGCATCCAGAAACCGCTAAACAGCGACCAGCTCTGCGCATTCTCGGGCGGCACCTTCACCGTGACCACTCCCGCCGGCAATGTGCACACCATCACCTCCGACCTATCGTGCGTCGGCGGCACGTCGGGCGAAGGCTGCATCGGGTCGCGGGATTTCACGGACACGGAACTGATCCCCTACAACGTGGACAAGGAGGATATCGGCGGCGGGAAGATCTTCGTCCTGGCCGAGTATACAGGAGGGGTGGCCCACACGTCGCCGTCCAATGTCGCGGGAGCCGACAATCTGGAGGTGAAGAGCACGGATGTCTTGCTCTGCAGCGATGGTCTGTTCTGCACCGAGGACATCTGCAACCCCAACCTCGCCGGCGAGGACGGCTGCCTCCACCAGAACAATTTCTGCAGCGACGGCAATGCGTGCACGACGGACACCTGCAACGAGTCGACCGACGAGTGCCTTCACAGCAATGTCGTCTGCAACGACGGTCTGCTTTGCACGATCGACGCCTGCAATCCGGCGAGCGGCTGCGTCCACACGCCGAAGAATTGCGACGACGGCAATCCCTGCACGGGCGACGGCTGTTCGAACGCCAACGGCCAGTGCCTGCACAAAGCCGACGGCAACGCCGTCTGCCGCGTGGCCGCGGGCGCCTGCGATGCGGCGGAAATCTGCACCGGGACGAGCACGAACTGCCCCGCCGACACGTTCCTTTCCACGGCGACGATGTGCCGCGTAGCCGCCGCCGAATGCGACATAGCCGAATTCTGCACCGGCGGCAGTGCAAATTGTCCGACGAATTCCCTCCACGGCGCAGGCACTCCATGTTCTTCGGACGGCAATCCGTGCACGGAAGACGAGTGCCCTGGCGTCGTGGCGTCCTGCTTTCATTTCGCCAATTCCGCGCCGTGCGACGACGGCGTGTTCTGCAATGGGTCCGACACCTGCTCGGGTGCGACTTGCTCGACCCACGCGGGCAATCCTTGTCCCGGTGTCGACGGTGACGGCAACTGCGCGGAATCCTGCGACGAGTCAGCCGACAATTGCAGCGAATCCGATCCGGACACCAGCCCCTGCAGCGACGGCGATCCATGTACGACGGCCGACGCTTGCGCGGGCGGCGATTGCGCAGGCCAGGCAGACCCGTCGTGCTCCACCACGACGACCACGCTGCGGCAAACGCTATGCGGCGACGCGAACGACGACGGCGAGATCACGGTAGCGGACGCGCTGATCGCCCTGCGCACCGCGGTCGGTGCAGCCGTATGCGTGCCTCAAGCCTGCGACTACAACGGCGACGGCAACGTGTCGGCGAACGACGCGCTCGCGATCCTCAGGGTGGCCGTGGGGCAAGAGATTCCACCAGCCTGCCCGTTGTCGGCAGAAGCGACCGGTACGACTTTGCCGATCACGACCACCACGCTCCCCGATTTGCATTAGGGCCCCCAAGAAAACTCGTTTTCGTGCGAGGCTGCGCGGGAAATCGACGCATCTGCGAATTCTCGGGTTTCTATCGCCCGATCGAGGCAGTACCATTCCTGCGTGCCTGCTCCACTCGAGTCGGTCACGGGGAAAATGGAAAAATCAGCTTTTACGATTCGCGGCTGCGCGGCCGGGTGTGCAGCCTTGCGTTCAGGGTGGTTCGGAGTTCTCGCGATGGGAATTCTGCTTCCCGATTTCGCCTCCGCTGCGGTTCCCGCCCACATCCGGCGCCATGAAGTCGCCCGGGTGGAGCGCTTCGCGCCGGGGAACGGCAATGCCGACGCCCGCGTTCGCATTCGGGCTCACGGCCGCAACTTCGATTTCACGCTCGAACCTTCGCCGACGCTTGCGGCTCACGCGGAAACCGTCTTCGTCGGGCCCAACGGGGTGCGACGCGAACCATCCGCGCAGGTGCTTTTTCATGGTCGCCTCGCCGATGATCCGGATGCGCTGGTGCGCGTCGCCGTCACCGACTCGTCGCTGATCGGCAGTGTCACTTCGGGCGCAGAGACCTGGTACTTCGAACCACTGCGCCGCTTCGAACCCGGAGCCGCCGCCGATCGCACAGTGGTGTACCGCGCCAGTGACATCGACGCGTCCGCGCTCCCGCCGCTGGGCTGCGCGGCCGAACACGCCGACGCCAGCGTCGGCGCTCCGCTCACCGCCGCCGCCACTCCCCCGGTGCTCGGCGCCAGCCCGGGAGTCCTCGAGCTCACGCTCGTCGCCGACTACAAGTACTTCGCCATCCACGGCAGTGATTCGGCGGCATCCATGCAGGCCGTCATCGATCAGGTAGCCGCCTTCTATCCGGTCGATCTCGGCGTCACCGTCTCGGTGGTTCAGACCGTGATCCACCAAAGCCCGGACCCGTTCACGACATCCACCGACAGCCTGCAAGTCCTTAACAGCCTGGCCGGCAAACGCTCCACCCAGCCCGCCACCTACGGCGCCGGCGACATCACGCACCTGTTCACCGGCCGCGACCTCGACCAGAACATCATCGGCATCGCGTACGTCGGCACCGTCTGCGACCAGTACTACGCGGCCAGTGTCGCGCAGGACTTCCACACCGACCTCCACCTTCTCACGCTGCTGACCGGCCACGAGCTCGGTCATTCGCTCGGCGCGTATCACGACGGCCAGGACTCCTCTCCGTGCGAGGACGCGTCTTACGGTTATGTGATGTGGCCGTCGCTCCAGAGCGGACTCGCCGAGCAGTTCTCCACCTGCAGTCGCTCATCCATCGCCCCGGTCGTCACCGGCGCCGCCTGCATCGACAGCTCGATCTCCTCCGACTGCGGCAACGGCGTTGTCGATTCCGGTGAAGAATGCGACGACGGCGGAAACCTGGCGGGAGACTGCTGTCGGCAGGATTGCAGCCTCGACGCGTCCGGCTCGTCATGCGGCGGCGACGGCAACGCGTGCACCGATGACGTCTGCAACGGCGCCGGACTGTGCGTGCATCCTGACAGCGTCGCCGCTTGCGACGACGGTAACGCGTGCAGCGCCGACGGCCACTGCTCGGGCGGGCTTTGCGTGAGCACCGGCGAACTCGAGCCGGCGATCTCGGGTCGCCTCAAGGCGCGCTTCCGGCCGGAGTCGGACGACGATTCTCTGATGATTCGCGCCGTGCTCGGCGCAGCGCTTGCCAGCCCCCCCACCGCCAACGGAGTCACGGTTCGCTTCCTTGACGGGGCCGGCGGCCTTCTTCACGAGAGCCACGCCGCTGCGGCAAACTGGACGGACAAGCGGGGAACCGGACGTCGCTACGTCTACGACGGCGACGACACACCCTTGCCCTCCGGCCTGACGTCCATGTCCGTGCAGTTCAAGCCAGCGGCATCCGTGGCAAAGGTGAAGGCCAGGTTTGCGGACCGCGATCTTCCGTTCCTCGCCGAGCGCAGCAGCGTCGGCGTACAGGTTCTCGTGGGCGACGCGGCGGCCGGCGACTGCGGCAGCGCGATGGCGATGACCTGCAAAGTCTCCGACGGGCGCCTGACCTGCTCATAGCGCGCGTGGTGAACGTTCCGGCGTCCCCGCGGGGCCCAGGTTAGGGACAGGCCCGCTATGCTTCGTTCGCTGCTCCCGCTACAGAGCCGCGATGCCCCGCACCCGAAAAGCCACCGCCGTCAAGTCGCGCGCGATCACCATGGCCGCCGCCGCCGACAAGTACGATCTCTACATCCGCTCCGTGCAGTCCCCTGACGTGGAGGTAGCGTTCTTCGACCGCGCGTTCCGCACCCGGTTCGGGCGCCGACCGACCTCGCTGCGCGAGGACTTCTGCGGCACCGCCGCCGTCTGCTACGAGTGGGTGAAGAGCGCGCCGGGCCGTCGCGCCGTCGGAGTCGACCTCGATGCCGAACCACTCGCCTGGGGCGCCAAGCGCTTCGGCAGCGAACTCAGCGAAGAGCAGGCCTCGCGCCTGCACATCGTCCACGGCGACGTCCGCACCACCAACTCGAAGGCCGAGATCATCGCCGCGCAGAATTTCTCCTACTTCTGCTTCGAAACGCGCGACGACCTGCGGGCCTATTTCAAGCACGTGCGCCGGTGCCTGCCCAAGGAGGGCATGCTGGTGCTCGACGTGCTCGGCGGATCGGAAGTGATCGAGGACGACCGCGAGGAGGAAACCTCCTTCGGCAAGTTCAAGTACGTCTGGAATCACATCGACTTCGACCCGGTCACTCATCACTGCAAGTACGCGATCCACTTCCGTTTCAAGGACGGGTCCGAGTTGCGCAACGCGTTCCAGTACGAGTGGCGCCTGTGGAGCCTGCCCGAGCTGCGCGAGTTGCTGGCCGAGGCCGGCTTCTCCTCCTCCGACGTTTACTGGGAGGGAACGGAGCGCGAGACCGGCGAGGGCAACGGCGTTTATCGCAAGCGCAATCGCGGGGACGCCGACCCGGCCTGGGTCGTGTACCTGGTGGCGTGGAAGTAGACGGACCTCAGCGCGGTCGCGGGCCCGCGGCTTCGCTTCTCGCGCGCGGCCTGGCGCTCGCCGCCTTTGTCGCCCTTTCTCTCGCCGACGGCGCCGGCGCCTCCGACGTTGCATCCCCAACGAAGGTGCTGCGCGTGGCCACCTCCGGCGACTACGCTCCGTTCAGCTTCCCCGCACCGGCCGGCACTCCCGAGCCCGGCCTCGAAGGCTTCGACCTGGAAGTGGCCAGGCTGTTTGCGCGCGAGCGCGGCTACACAGTGGAGTTCGTGCGCTTTCGGTGGCCGGACCTCGGCCGTGAGCTCGCCGCCGGAAACTTCGACATTGCGATGAGCGGCGTGACGATGCGGCCGGAGCGTTCGATCGCAGGCCGTTTCAGCGTTCCGGTGGCCACCTCGCACGCCGTCGCGGTGACCTGGAAGGGATCGGGTGCAACCGACTTCAAGGAGCTCGACGTTCCCAACCGCCGCGTCGCGGTCAACGCCGGCGGTCACTTGGAGAAAGTGGCCAACGACGTGTTCCGCCGCGCGGTGGTCATCCCGATTCCCGACAACGACGCCGTGCGCATGGCGCTGCTCGACCGCACCTTCGACGCCGTCGTTACCGACAACTACGAAGAGAAGGTCTGGACCGCGACCACTCCGGATGCGGTGCGCTTCCGTCCCCTCAGCGACGATCGCAAGGCGTACCTGCTACCGGCCGATCGCGCCGAGCTTGCCCTCGAGCTCGACCGCTGGCTGCTCACGCGAGAAGCCGACGGAACTCTTGCAGGGCTTCGCAGCCGACATCTCGACGGCCCGCCGTCCTCAGACGAGAAGCCACCGCAGGCAACCGCCGAGCCTCTCGCGGCGCTCTCGGCCGCCATCGTCGAGCGCCTGGCGCTGATGCCGATGGTGTACGCGGCCAAGAAACGCGATGGGAAACCGGTGGAAGACAAGGCGCAGGAAGCCGCGGTGCTCGACGCGGCAGTGCGGGCCGTGGCAGCCGAAGCGTCGGCCGTCGAAGCGTCCGCAGGCCGCGTTGCAAATGCGCACGCGCCGGCCACCGGGGCCGTCGACCCGGAAGCGGTGCGAAGCCTGTTCCAGGCGCTGATCGCGATGGGCAAGGATGCGCAGCAAAAGCTCGCCGATCTCGACGCGCGGCGCCGGCCCGGCGTGGTGCGCCGCCGGCCCGATGCGGCGGCCGGCGCGAAGGCGACTGGTGGCGCGGCAGTCTCCGCAGAGGGCTCGCCGCCCGCGGACGAGCCCCCTGCGAGATCGCGCGAGCGGGTCTACAGCCTGGCCGACGACCTGCGCCCGGCAATCGGCCGCATCACTTCGAAGGTGGCGAGCATCCTCGTCGCAATGCGGAAGCCGATTACGGTCACCCAGGCACGTCGCCACCTCGGCAATGCGCTGGCGCCGCACGCCGTCGGCAGCACGCACGTCGACGCGATGGCCAACGCCGTGGCACGCATCTCGTCGCGCTGAACAATCCGGGACAGGTACGGATTTTCGGCGTCCCCGCCTCCGGCCGCGTCGCTTCCACGCGAACGCATCCCCATTCGCGGCATCGGCTTTGGTTGTGTCCTGTCGAAGATCAGCGCCGGCGAGGAGCCATCGCGCGCCGCTTCCACGCGCCGCGGCGGAACTCGAACGCCAACAGCACCATGCGCGCGACGTGATCGAACACCAGTGCCGCCCACAGCCACACGAGCGGCATGTGCCAGGAAGCCGCCATCGCGGCCATCGGCACGCGGAAACCCCAGTTGCCGATCGCCGCGCCGACAAGCGGAGTCCACGTGTCGCCGGCGCCCCGAAACGCGCCGCCGAGCGTGAAGTGCACTTGCATCATCGGTTGCGCGACCGCCAGGATCAGCATGAAGGGCCCGAGCACTTCGATGGTGGCGGCGTCGTTCGTGAACATGCGGGCGAGCGGTTCGCGGGCCACGCCGCCGACGAAGCCGAGCACGCATGCCGTGAACAGCGCGATGCGAGCCGCAAGCCAGCCGGTCTTCTCGGCGCCATCCGGATCACCCGCTCCGAGCGCATGACCCACCAGCGTGGCGGTGGCCGCGCCGAAGCCGGTGCCAGGGATCCACGAGAACGCCATGATACGCACGCCGACCGTGTACGCGGCGATCGCCACCGTCCCGTAGGAACTGAGCGTCGCGAAATAGCCGAGCAGCGCGAGGTTGAGGATGACGCGCTCGCCGACCCCGGGCATCGCGACGCGCACCACCTCGCCCAACATCGCGCGCGCTGCGACGAAGTCGGCACGGCCGAGCGCGATGGGCCCGCCGACAGGCTGCGCGCGCATCACGAACCAGAACAGCACGATCGCTACCACCTGCGAGAGCAGCGTGGCGATCCCGGCGCCGACCAGCTCGAGGCGCGGTGCCCCGAGCACGCCGAAGATCAGCACCACGTTGAGCGCCATCTTCACGGCGGTGACGATCAGCGCCACGCGCATCGGCGTGTTGCTGTCGCGATTGGCCCGCAGCCCGTGCTCGAGCGTCAGCGACACGGCCAGCAGCATTGACGACGCGAACAGCAGCCGCATGTAGGGTACCGTCAGCTCGACGATGTCGGGGCTGGCGTTGAGCCACTCGAGCACGAGGCGCGGGGCGGAAAGCACCACCACGGCCACCACGCCGGCCGTCGCGAGAGCCACCGCCAGCGATGCGGCCAGCGCCGCGCGCGCGCGAGCCGGATCGCCGGCGCCGATGGCCCGCGCCACCAGCGCGACGCACGCGAAGCCCACCGCAAACAGCGCCGACTGCGACATGAAGTAGAGTTGGGTCGCATAGCCGACGGCCGCGACTTCCATCGCGCCGAGGCGCCCGACCATCGCGATGTCAATGAGGCCGACGGCGCTGACCAGCACCTGCGACATCATGATCGGAAGTGCGAGCTTCCAGATCTCGCGCCCGGTGGCGTGGCCGGTTCCGCTGACGCGGTGGAGCAGCGACGGCGCCGCCGCGGCGGCGAGCCCTTCTTCCGGGTCGAGCGGCGAGACTTCGATGTCGGCCACGGCCGAAACGGAGTCGGTGTCGGGATCGCTCGAAAGCAGGTCGGCTGAAGCCGCGTCGGGATGGGCGTCGCGCTCAGACACGAGGTGGCTGCGACTACCCGTGCGACAGCGGGCATTCAAGCGGCTGCCGCTGGCTGGCGTCGTCCCGGGGCGCGGCACCGGGCGATCGTCGGCGAACCGTCCGGCGCGATCGGTGCGCACGGCCGCACGCGCGGCCCGCCACTCGTCATGCTAGCCCGGATTTTTCATGAACCCTCTACTGCGACCGCCGAAGGCACGCCATCTCGGGGCGTGCTCGCTCTTCGCTCCTCAACGTACTGTTCGTACGCCTCCGGGGCTCATCGCTGCGCGCGCCCCGATCTGGCGCGCCTTTGGCGGTCTCGCGACGAGCGTTCATGAATAATCCGGGCTAGAACGGCCGCGTCGTGGAGATCCTCAACTACACTGGGAAGCTCGAGCGCGGCGAGTCATTCCTGCGTGCGAAGGCGGCGCTCGCCGACACGGACTCGCTCAGCATCCACATCAAGTTCACGCGCGCGCGCGGCCGCGACGTCAACGGCTACTACCGCTGGGAGGACCGGCGCATGGTGCTGGCCGTCAAGCAGCGGCTGCGCTACCCGCGAACGGCCGCCTACGGCGTCGGCACCACGCCGCGCAGTGACCGGCGGCTCGGCGGCCTGCCCTACCGGCTCGTGTGGCACGAGGAGCGCTTCGGGTCGCCGGACGACCTGTTCGTGTTCGTCGCGGGCCACGAGTTCTGGCACTTCCTTTGCCACAGCGGCCAGCGCAAGCGCGACCATGAGACCAAGGCCAACTGCCACGGCTTCGCGTGGCTGCGCGAGTTTCGCGAATGGCGGGGCGTCGAGCATCCGGTCGCGGAGATTCCTCTTGTGCCGCCCAGGCCGGATCTTGTGGTCGCGGCCGAGCCGCCGCCGGCGCCCGCGCTGTTTCCGCTCGGCGCCGTGCCGCACGCCGTCGTCACGCGAGCACCTCGAGCCGTGGCGTCCAGTTCACGCGCGGTCCTCGACACCGCGCGCCAACTCCTCCTCTTCCGCTGAACAGAAAAATGGGGTCTGACCCCATTTCTTGTCCGGAGAGGTCGGGTGAGGACGACGCGCGGCATGGAAAAATGGGGTCAGACCCCATTTTTCGTCAGGGGAGGCGCCAGTCTTCGCCTTGGCGGTGGACGCGGCCCTGCTTGAGGAAGCGCCGCAGGTGGGATTCGACGGAGACTCCCGCCGCGCGGTGCAGGAACTCGGGGATGTCGGTGTAGATACGGCGCACGAGGTCTTCGGTGCGCGAGAGTCCGGCGCCGAGCCCTTCGAGGATCTGCTCGTCGCGCACCGAAGACCTCGTGCGCCGTATCTACACCGACATCCCCGAGTTCCTGCAC
>JBHEOD010000057.1:458-21273 GCA_046261745.1 Binatia bacterium | reverse complement strand
GCCTCCCTGCGAGTAACTAAACAGATGTTTACTATAGGGCAGAAAGGAGTCAAGTGTTTAGTTTCTACCGTTGAGCGTACAATCCTGTGGACGGCCCGCGCGGTGACGGCGCGAAGGAGGAACAGGCCATGACGAACGCGCCAGCTTCCGAAACGTTGAGAGGAAAGGCAGAGAGGCCGGTCAGGGATCGGCGGGTCGTCCGTACCAGGCTGGCCGTGGAGCGGGCGCTCATGGACCTGCTCGTAGCCGACCGACCCTTCGCAGAAATCACGGTGTCCGAGGTGTCCGCCCGTGCCGGGGTGACGCGAAAAACCTTCTACGCCCACTTCACGTCGGTGGACGAGATCGTACGGGAGATTGCGTCCGGCCTTTTCCGGGAAGCGCTGGCGGAGGTGGAAGACGCGAACTTTCGACTTCCTCTGACCGGCAGCGGTCTCGGTCGCGCGATCTTCCGTCGCTTGCACGAGCGCTTCGATTTGCTGGTGCCGCTCGTCACGCGCTGCCCTGGCGCGTTGTTCCTGCAACCCGCTCGCGAGGTGATCGTCGACGTGATCTTCCCCCGGATTCTCAGAGCCAACCACGTGGGCGCCATTGCTGAGTTCGAGCGGGAGTACCTCGCTCACCTCACGAGCGCGGCGCTGCACGCGGGAATCACCGCGTGGGCCGAACGTGGGTTCCGAGACGACCCCGATGCGGTCGCCGACTTCCTCATGACGCTACTCGGACCCGCCGCCGACCGCGTGTTCGCTGATGCCGGCGAGTGACCTCATGCAGATCGCACTGGTCTACGGCGGTCGGGATTGATGTAACAAGAGGCACCCACAGCCGGGCACCGTGTACATTCCCCAATCTCAGGCAATCCATGCGTAAGCTTCCAGTCCGGCTCGCGGCACAGTCCCGCTCCGCGGCGCGTGCTCACGTCCGCTCGGCTCGTCGGGCTCAAGCCGCGGCGAGCGGGACGGTGAACGAAAACGTGCTGCCCGCGCCAAGCTCGCTCTCCACCGCGATCCGACCTCCGTGAGCTTCGACGATCCCCTTCGCGATGTAGAGGCCGAGGCCCGTGCCGGACTGTGCGGCCGGACCCTGCCAGTACCGATCGAAGAGATGCTCGATCTGTTCCTTCTCGATCCCCGGACCATCATCGGCGATCGCAAACCGAATGGTGTCAGCGACGCACGCGACGGAGATGGCGATTCGTCCGTGATCGGGCGCAAACTTGATCGCATTGCCGATCAGGTTGCTCAGGACCTGGCTCAAGCGTCGCCGATCGGCCCGGACCGCGGGGATCTCGAGCGTGCCGACCTGCTCGATGCGTATGCCCCTGACGGCGGCCTGTGGTTCGAACGTGTCAACGATTTCGTCGACGATCGGACCGACCTCTTCCCGCCGAAGCAGCACGTGGAAGGCGCCCGCCTCGATGGAAGCGGCCTGAAGCAGGTCGTCGATCAGGCACTTAATTTGCTCCGCCGATCGGAGAATGATCGCGGCCACCCTGCGATTGCTTGCCGTTTCCGCTTCGAGAATCGTCGCGCTGAGCTGGATCGCGAACAATGGACTTCTCAGATCGTGGCTCACCATCGCGAGTAGCTCGTCGCGCGCGCCAACGGCCTTCAGCACGACATCCCGCAGGCGCGCGATCTCGATTGCAGTTCCGGCTCGCCTGGCAAGTTGCTCGACCACGCGCTGATCCGCTTCACTGAACTCATCCGCTCCACGCTTGTTGGTAAGATACAGATGACCGACGAAGCCGTTCCCCGACGGGACCGCCACACCGAGGAAGCTCCACATGTCGGGATGGTGTGAGGGAAACCCGCCAAACCGCGGATCTCGACGCAAGTCCCGGAGCCGGACCGAGCGCTTCATCCGGATCACGTCGCCGAGCAATCCCCGTGGGCACGGCGGCGCTCCGAGCTGCGCCGCTCGCCCCGGATCCATACCGCTGAACAGCCATGGATCGAACCGGCGCTCTGGATCGTCTCCGATCCCGAGCGCCGCAAACTCGGCGTCCGCGGCGACTCGCGCCTGATCGAGAATGATCTGCAACAACTCGTTCCTGGAGATCGACCGTTCGGCTGCGAGCGCATCGCTGAGCACCAACGAAACGTTATCCATGATTTCGTATTGCCTACCCAGCCGGGCTTGGTCCTCGAGCTTGTCGACCTGATCGCGGAGCCTGCCGAGCTCCTCCTTGTGCGCCTGCTTCGCCTGCTCGACGCGAACGACCTCGGTGACATCTTCGACACGATGGATGATGTAGACGAGCTCGCCGGCGGGTCCCAGCACCGGAGAGCTCACCCCACGTAGCCATGTCTCGTCCGAGCCTCCGTTGGATTGGGGAATATCCACCCGCTCCATCGGCATCGCGTCGAACACGCGAGTTCGTATCACACGCGCGAAAGACGCGGCAGGGTTCCATGCGTCCTCAATGCCCGCGTGCTCGGGGAACTGCTCGAAGAAACCACACCCGACCATCGCGCCATCGCTCGACACTCTGTCGGCATAGGCCTGACTAACGGCGACGATCGTGTAGCGAGGCGCGTCCGGAAGAACGACCACGAACAAACCGCTAAAGGAGCTGAACAGGGTGCGGAAATCGGCGTCCATGCAAACTCCCGGTTGCTCCGTCAGCTCCGGTCGATCGTCGTGGAGAACGGCTCAGCCATCCCGAACCGCGCGCCGTGGATGTGCTCAAAAACGCGCACTGTGGATGGCAGCACAGCACATCTGGTCGCCGCCGTAAAGGATCTGTGGTCAGGCGATAGTGCGGATCAATCGCCAGCCCTCGCCTGCCTGACTGCGAACGTACGTGATGTCAGCGTCGCGCTGGGCGTTGAGAGAATTGAATTCCTGCTGCAGTCCTTCCTCGGAGGATTTGCGTGTGTAGACGGCGCACCGTCGTACCATCGACCTCCTGCCGGTACGTCTGATTCCGATTCACCCACCAGTATCTCATCGAATGGCTTCGGCTGAGACCTCACCGGCAGCGGAATCTTCAGCAGCGGGTCGCTGCCTTCGGTGTCCCGGAGGTGGGAAGCGCTCGCGAGTCCTCGCCGCTGATCTTGCGTTACCTCGGCCCGTCTGGTTCTTCACCGCGCGGACAGCATGGTGGCAGCCGCATACAGCCTCGTGGCAACGAGCCTCGATACCCTTCGCAGCGCCGCGGAGTGGTACGTTGCGCGCGGAACCGAGAACCTGACCGAAGCCGAGGCAACCCGGGTCCGACGGACCGCGTCGTGGATTCTCGTCCTCAGTGTTCTGTTGCCCGTCATCATCCTCGCGCAGATTTTCAGGCCGCAGCACGCGACCGCTCTCGTCAACACTTGCTTCGGACTGGTCGTTGCGGCGCTTTGGGAGTGGGCGCTTCGCCGGCCGCGCGAGCGCGCCATGCTCGCCCAGCACCTCATCATGGGCGCGACGGTGCTGGATCTCGTCGTCACGGCTCTCCTCAACGGCGGCGTCAACGGTTCCGGTCTCTGGTACCTTTCGCTGATCCCGCTCCTTGTCGCTCCGCAGGGCAGCGCCCGGGAGACCGCGCTCTGGACCGTGGTCGCTGCCCTGGCGGTCTGCCTCGTGGCCGCGGTGGACCCGCACTGGTGGTTCAAGCGCGACCTGGCGGTCGAACCCCCGGACCTCGTCGTCATGATGCGGCTTCTCCTGCTGGCGGCGCTGTGCGGATTCGCCATCACTTCCGTGAAGGTGATGGATCGCTACGTGGCCACCATCGAGGAGAGCGAGCAGCGCCTCGCGCTGCAGACCCGGCAGCTCGCCCTCGCAAAGAACGAGACGGATGCCGCGCGCGTCGTCTTGCAGCGTCACCTCGACGCGTTGCTGCACGTCAGTCTTGCCGCGGCCAACGAGCGATCGCCCGCGAGCCTCGTCCGTTCGGCGCTGGACAAGATCGTGCGCATTCTCGGTGCTCAGCACGCGTTCCTTCTCCTGTGCCGGCCCGACGGTGAGGACCTGGAACTCTTCGCAGGGCGCGACGGAGACCGCCGCGACTTCGACACGATCGATCCGCGCGTGCAGACCCTTGCGGCCAAAACCTCTGCACGCCGGTTGCCGCTGATGATGGGCAAGGGCGAGATCGCCGAAGCCGCGCCGCGAAGCACGGCCGCCGGCACCTACAACTCCCTCGCCGTGCCGCTGCTTCTGAGAGAACGCCTGCTCGGCGTCATCTGCGTGGACGACTTCGCGTCCCCCGAGTCCACCTTCACGGTTGCCGATGCCGAGATCCTGCTGGCCGTCGGCAACCACGTTGCCATCGGCCTGGAGGCCGCGCGGGCTGCCGCCGACCGCGACGATGCCGAACGTCGTCTGCGCGAAAGCGACGAACGCTTCCGCCAGTTCCTCGCGCAAGCGGCCGACGCGCTTTACGTGGCCGACGAGGGAGGCCGCATCGTCGAAGCGAACCGCGAAGCCTGCGGGCTCCTCGGCTATACACGCGAGGAGATCCTCGAGCTCTCGGTGTACGACATCGATCCCGATTTGAGCGAGGACGAAGCGGCTCGACTGCTCGCGGGTATCAGCCACAAGGGACATCTGGCGGTCGAGCGTCGCCTGAAGCGCAAGGACGGCTCGGTCTTCCCGGTGGAGCTGCGCGTCAGTCGCATCAACGTCCGCGACGACGAGCATTTCCTCATGGCCGCGCGCGACATCACCGAGCGCAAGCACGCTGCGCAGCAGCTCGAACAATCGCGCACGCAACTGCGCGCGCTGTCGAGCCGCCTGCTGGCGGTGCAGGAAGAGGAGCGCAAGCACCTGGCGCGCGAGGTGCACGACGAACTCGGCCAGGCGCTGACGGCTCTCTCCCTCGACGTCGGCTGGCTCGCGGCCCACGTCAAGGACGACGCCGCTGCGACCGAGCAGGTGAACAAGATCGGCGACCTGCTCGAGACGACCATTGGCTCCGTGCAGCGCATCGCGCGCGAGCTCCGGCCCTTGCTGCTGGACGATCTCGGGTTGATCCCCGCGCTCGAGTGGATGGCGCGCGAGTTCCAGCAACGCACCCGCATCCCCTGCGTCCTGACGGCCCCGTCGCGAGGAATCGTGCTCGACCGCGAGCTGGATACGATCGTTTTCCGCCTGGTTCAGGAAGCCCTGACGAACGTGGCCCGGCATGCCGGGGCGAGCGTCGTTCGGATTTCGTTGCAACGCGGACGTGGCGAGGTTCTCCTGACCGTCGAGGATGACGGGCGCGGCATCCGCCAGGAAGAGATTGACCACCACGACTCCCTCGGCCTGCTGGGGATGCGCGAGCGCGTGCGAATGTGCGACGGAACCATGCACATCCAGGGTGCCGAAGGCCGCGGTACCCAACTGAAGTTCACCATTCCGGCGGCTCCGCGTCGCCGCGAGTTGCGAGGCGAAGTTCGAACATGAAGATGCTGATCGTCGACGATCACGCGGTGTTGCGCGAAGGACTGCGACAGATTGTCGCCAGGCTGCCCTGCGAAGCCGAAATCGGAGAGGCCGAGAACGGAATGGAGGCGCTGGCGCGTCTGCGCGAAGGGGAATGGAACCTGGTCGTGCTCGACATCTCGCTGCCCGACCGTAACGGGCTCGACCTGCTCAAGCAGATCAAGGCGCTGTACCCGAAACTGCCTGTTCTCATCCTGAGCATGCACGGCGAAGCGGAGTACGCTGTTCGGGCGTTCAAGAGCGGCGCGGCCGGCTACCTGACCAAGCGCACCGCCCGGACTGAACTGGTCGAAGCCATCCAGCACATCTCGAAGGGCAAGCGCTACATCACCCCGGCCGTCGCCGAGCAGTTGCTCATCGACAACAGCGGGGGCGAGAGCGACCGTCCGCTGAGCGTTCTGTCCGACAGGGAGTTTCAGGTTCTGACGATGATCGCCTCCGGGCTGCGCATCAAGGCGGTCGCCGAGCAACTCGGCGTAAGCGCCAAGACGGTCAGCACCCACCGTGCCAACATCCTGGACAAGCTGCGACTGCAGGGGACGGCCGACCTGATCCGCTACGCGATCGCACGCGGGCTGCCCTGATCGACTCGCCTCCGCCCGGTACTCCGGCCGGCGTCGCGGGCGTGCAGGTAGGGCGATTCCTGTCGCCCCTCAGGTTTTTCCGAGCCGCGTCCGGCCTATCCCTACCGCCGATTCCGCCTTTCCCGATGGTGCGGTGCCAGTCCGGCCGGATAGGTTCCCGGCTGACCATGGCGCGACCACTTGGGCGCCGAACAAAAAGGAGAAGGGATCACATGCTGAACATTTCGACGATGGGAAGGAAGATGGTTCTCGCCGGCGCGCTGGTGTTGTTGCCGGCCGCCAGCGCACACGCGGTGCTGCCGCACGACCCGATCGTTTTCGTGCACGGTTACTCGGGATGGGGCGGCAACTGGGGCAACTTCGTCAACTGGTTCAAGGCGGACGGCTGGGGATCCAGCGAACTGTACACGTTCAGCTACAACTCGACGGGCGACTCCAACAAGACCAGTGCCTCCAAGCTCGGCACGTACATCCAGGACGTGCTCGTCAAGACCGGCGCGAGCCGCGTCGACATCATCGCCCACTCCAACGGCGGCCTGGTCGCGCGCTGGTACATGGCCAAGCTCGGGGGTTCGGCGAAGGTGAACCAGCTCGTCACCATCGGAACCCCACACAAGGGCACCGACACCGCCTATCTCTGCCTGAGTCCCGCCTGCTACGAGATGCGTCCCGGGTCGAGTTTCCTCAAGGACCTGGGAAGCAAGGAGTGCGAGCGCTCGCTCTGGTCCAGCTGCGACGCGACCATCAATCCCGACTCGAGCGCGCAGTGCGGTTCCAGCGTGCACGTGGGCTGCATCGGTCACGTCTCGATGCTGGGCTCGTCGAGCGTGTACGCGAAGGCGCGGGACTACGTGCTTCCGAAGTGAGAAGGAGCCTGCGGCGCGCAGCCGCATGAAGGAGGCGGCGGGAACGGAGTGGATCTGTTCCCGCCGCCGTTTTTGAGCACGAGGGCACGCGCCCACCGGCTCACTCGGCCCCCCAACTGAACTCGCGCCCCCCGAGCTCTTGAACGACCTTCTCGCGGTGCGCCCTCTCTTCTGCTTCCGTACGATTGATCATCGGCGAACGGCCGCGATGACGCCCATCCTTGCGGCCCGCGCGAGAACTCGCATCGATGTGAGATCGACACGTTTCGGCCTCGGCGTCTTCACCGTCGGCCTCGGCGTCGCAACAGGCCCTGCTTCCAGGCGAACGGTTGCGACCAAGTCGCCGATCAGAAACAAAAGGCCCATGACCGAGACCACGCCAATCGAACCCAATACGTTGTTCCTCGAGGTGAGCGGAGCCGGCCTGCCCGAGGTCGATGGTCTCTACTCGCCTTCGCAGGCCCCGCCCTCCAAGTCGGAGTCCGGGACCATTTCCAGCCTGGGTTACTGGAATGGCAAGAAGGCCTGGGACCGCGCCGATGGGAAATCGGCCCGAAGTCCCGCCATCTCGTACTCGAACAGCTACAAGGCCTGGCGCATCTCCCGGCTCGACGGCCATCTCGCCTACGAGCTCACCTGCGACGACGACCTGCCGCCCACCGACCGGGCGTGGAACGTGTACAAGATGGGCGTCGAGCCCGCGCCCCGGATCGTCATCCACCACGTCGATCCGAGACAACCGTGCCCGCGACCCAACGTGGTCTTCGTGTTGGGCGGACCCGGTGCCGGCAAGGGCACCATGTGTGAGCTGGCCGAGATCCAGCTCGGCTGGACGCACCTGTCCACCGGCGATCTGCTTCGCGCCGAACAGGAGGCCGGCGGCCCGACGACCGACATCATCAGGGGACACATCTCTGCCGGGAAGCTGGTACCCAACGAGATCGTGGTGCGTCTGTTGAAGGACGCCATGGAGAAGACCACGCGAACCACCGGCAAGAGAAACTTCCTGCTCGATGGATTTCCGCGTTCGTTGTCGAACCTGGAGGCCTGGTACGAAGTCTTCGGTCGGGACGCCGAGCTTCCCACCATGGTGTACTTCGAGTGTCCGTTCGAGGTTCTCGAGGATCGCATCCTGGGGCGCGCGAGGTACTCCGGCCGGGCGGACGACAACGTCGAGGCCATGAGGGCCAGGTTCGATACCTTCAAGGCCGAAACCCTGCCCATCGTCGAGTTGTTCCGGAGCAAGGACAAGTGCTTCGAAATCGACACCAGCCAGGACCGCTCGACGGTCTACTCCCTGCTGCGCGACCGGCTCGCCCCGTACACCGATCCACGGTTGACGGCGGAACCCCTGAGCGAGAGGGCGGAGATCCTGCTGGGCCTGCGACCGTATCCGAAGGACGAGTAGAGACAGCGCGGCCTGCGCGGACGCTCTGTTCGCGGTGGATGCGCTTCGCTGCGATCGCTGCGGATCGAGGATACCGCTGATGGCGGCGGCTGCGAGAGCCGCGAACCTTGTTTTGGTCCGGACAGGTCGGCAAGTAGGGCGTGGTTCGCGGGGCGCCAGAGCCCCGGTAGGTACGAGGGTATGAACATGAAGATCTTCCTCGCTCAGCAGTCACGCTCACGCGTCGCGGCGTTGGCCCTTGCGGGTTCTTTCGCATCGCTATTCCTAATTGCGCCGCCGTCCGCCTTCGCAGTCCACGGCGAGTGCAGCCAGCCGGTGTCCAACGGCGACGGGCCGGCGGCGTCCGACTGCCTGCGCATTCTTCAGGTCGCCGTCGGAAGCGCGAGCTGCAGTCCGGAGTGCCTGTGTGCACCCTTGGGCGGAGAGAACGCAGCCGCTTCCGATGCACTCGTCTGCCTGAAGAAGGCGGTCGGGCAGAACGTGCCGCTCGCCTGCGCGTGCTCCTTCGTTCGCGTCCACTATCCCGCCGGCGAACGGACGATGTCGTTTCGCGCCAGACCCGTCGGCAGCGGACCGACGGCCGGTCCCGGCACTCCGTGCACCGAACCGAAGCCGGATCTGTGGATCTGCAACCTCGGCATCCTCACCGGCGAATGGTCCGGCAAGCCGCGGCTCGACGACGACGACGACCCGTGGGGTGCCAACTGGAACGTGCACGTCCCGGGATCCCTCGATGTCTTCCCGTTCTATTCCGACTCCACGGGTCGCGTCGAGATTCTGCCGGCTGTCGCGTCACCGCCGCTCGCCACTGCACGCAATGTCGCCGTCTATCTTCCGCCGAGCTACGACGAGAACACGGCCAAGGATTACCCCATTCTTTTCATGCAGGACGGCCAGGATCTTTTTGACGCCGCGCTAGCGTTCGGCGGCGTGGAATGGCAGGCGGACGAGGCGATGCTCGCACTGGCCAGGGACGGCAGCATCGTCGAATCGATCATCGTTGCGCCGTACAGCACCGCCCAGCGGATCGGTGACTATACGCCCACGCACGATCCCGGCTTCGCCGGCAGCGGCAATGGGGATCTCTACCTCGACTTCCTGCTAGACGAACTCGCACCGAAGATCGCGTCGATGTACCGCGTGGATCCGTCCGCAAAGCCGTCGATCGCGGGTGCAAGCCTCGGCGCGCTCGTCGCCGCGTACGGGGCGTGGACCCGCTGGCCGGAATTCCGCAGCGTGGCAGCGCTTTCCCCGTCGCTGTACTGGGACAACGAATACGTGAACACGCTGATCGCCGACGACACCACCGCTCACGGTGGCTTGAAGATCTATCTCGATGTCGGCGATGCCGAATCGGCCGAGTCCGTCGAACTCGCAAGCGAGCTCAGCACAACGCTCCAGGGCAAGGGCTGGGAGCCGTCCACCGATCTCCTCCATTTGGTTGTTGGCGGCGGACAGCACAACAACAGTTCGTGGGCGCAGAGGCTGCCAATTGCGCTGGCATTCATCCTGCAGGATCCGGACCGCATCCCGAAGTGAACTCACCGGTTCAGGCTCCGGCGAACGCGGCGCTGAGCGCGTCGAGCACGAGCGCCACCCGCAAGTCTTCCCGGATCATTTTGTGCGAGTACCGGGCAGCTGGACCCAGGGCAGAGCAGTGCGATCACGAGATTCGTCGGTGGCGGGCCGAGACGCCGTCTCCATCGGAAATGACGGCGCCGAAGCCGGATTTTCGTCGGAGGGCCGCGGCCGGTAGTTATTGTGGATGGAACGACACACGCTCGGCAGGATCGGCCTCGAGGTATCGGCGATCATCGTGTCCGCGCTGCTCGCCGTTACGTCTCCGGCCGCGGCGCAGCCCCATCTCTCACCGTCGCAGCCGCAACCAACCACACCCGCTCCACCAACCGCCGACGAATCTTCGTCCGAAGAACGCGCGGACGAGCAAGTAGCGCCGGGCGACCTGAGCACCCCCCGCCGCAGCATTCACAACTATCTCGCGGCGAGCCGCGACGCGGATTGGAGCAGAGCGTCGCGACATCTCGACCTGCAACGGATTGCTCCGTCGAAACGGGAAGAGCGTGGCGCCGAACTCGCACGCCAGCTCAAAGTCGTCCTCGACCGCAAGCTTTGGGTGGAGAAGGGATCGCTCAGTGACGACGAGGCCGGCGACGTTGACGATGGTCTTCCGCGGGCGAAGGAGTCCGTCGGTCACATCGAGTCGCAGCAGGGCGAGGTACCGATCCGAATGGAACGGCTCGCGCAACCCAACGGCACGCGTTCCTGGAAGTTCGATGCTTCCACGGTGGCAAGCGTCCCTGCGCTCCACGAGGAATTCGGCCCGGGACTCATCGGCCAGGTCCTGCCACCCGTATTTTTCAGCGTCAGTTTCCTCGACGTGCAGTTGTGGCAATGGGTCGGGCTGCTGCTGGCGGTCTTCGTGGCCTGGATGCTGTCATGGCTGATCGCATTCGTGCTCGTTCTCGCGGCTTCCTCGCTGACGCGGCGTTCCCAAACCGAACTCGACGACCGGATGATCGAGATGGCCGCCGGCCCCTTTCGACTCCTGATCTCAGTCGCCATGTTCGCAAGCCTGACCAGGATGCTTGGGCTGGCGTTGCCGGTCCAGGGGTTCTTCGACCAGTTGGCGCGGGTCGGCGTGATCGTTGCGTTGAGCTGGGTGCTGCTGCGCCTGGTCGACGTGTTTGCGCGTAGCATCGAGGCTCGTCTCGTCACGCGGGGGCAAATCAGCACCGCGGCGGTGGTGCCGATCGGAAGGCGCGCCGCAAAGGGCGTCGTGCTGGCATTCACCACGCTGGCCGCGCTGCAGAACTTCGGGTTCAACGTGACGGGCCTCATCGCCGGTCTCGGCATCGGCGGCCTCGCCGTCGCCCTCGCCGCGCAAAAGACGATCGAGAACCTGTTCGGCGGCCTCACCATCATCGCCGACCAGCCGGTCAGGGTCGGCGACTTCTGTCGCTTCAGCGGCAAGCTCGGAACGGTGGAGGAAATCGGCCTGCGTTCCACGCGCGTTCGCACGCTGGATCGTACGGTGGTTTCGATCCCGAACGCCGAGTTCGCCGCCATGCAGCTCGAGAATTTCGCCCGTCGCGATCGCATCTGGCTGCACACGACCATCGGAGTGCGCTACGAGACCACTCCGGACCAGCTTCGCCACCTACTCGTCGAGCTGAAGAAAATGCTGGTGGCGCACCCGCGCGTGCTCCTCGAGCCGGCACGCGTGCGTTTCGTCGGCTTCGGCGCTTACTCGCTCGACGTGGAGATCTTCGCGTACGTACCCACGTCCGACTTCGACGACTTCCTCGCCGTGCGCGAGGATGTCTTCCTGCGCATCATGGACGTCGTGGCCGCAAGCGGCACCGGCTTCGCGTTCCCGTCGCAGACCCTCTACATGGCCTCCGACGCGGGTTTCGAGGGTGAGCGGGCGGCGACAGCCGAGTCGAACGTACGCTCGTGGCGTGAGAATCGTTCGATGCCGCTTCCATGGATGCCTTTGGCGCAGCAGCGTGAGTTAGCCGGGACGCTCGACTATCCGCCCGAGGGTTCCGCACCGGATGGTCGCGGTCGAACGTAGCGCACGAGTTTCATCGATGGCTTTGGTGCGGCCCGTCACGAGGCGGGCTACGTCGGACCGGTGTTTGCGGCAGCGCCCGGTTCGGCGCTGTCGCGGCTCCGCTGTGGCCCCTGAACTCCGGCGAGACTCGGACGGCCGTTCCCCGTACCGGGACGAACGACGCTAAGCGAGCCGTCCGTCTCCAACACCACAGCCTCCGCCTCTCCCAGCGACCCGATCCCCGCCGAGCGGACCGCCGCCTGCACCTCCCCTTCCGTGACTCGCGCCTGCCGCAGGGCCCCGGGCAGGAATTCGCCGCGGTACAGCAGCATCAGCGGCTCGCCGGTGACCAGTTGCCGCACCCACCGCGCCCGAACGCTGGACCACGTGACGATGAACTGAAGGCCAATCAGCAGGGCGAACGCCAGTGCCCCCTCAGCCAGCGCGACATCCTTGGTCAGCAGAACGGTCGCCAGCGTCGAACCCAGTGCGACGGTCACGATCAGATCGAAGGCGTTCATCTTGGAAAGCGTGCGCTTTCCCGAGATGCGCAGGAAGATCACCAGCGTGACGTACGCCAGCACCCCCACGACAAGGGTTCGCAGCAAGCTCTCCCACCCGCTGAAGAACATCTGAAGAACATCCTGCATCGCTCACCCTCTATTGCCGACCGCTCCGCACCAGCGGCGGCGAGCCGAATGACGCTCCAGTCTGCGTCGCGATGGTGACCGCGCCGGGGCGGACGAACCTGCTTACCGGCGTTGCCTGGGAGAATCGTCGCGAGCACCAGCTGTGGAGCCGACATGTCTCTTCACTTGCGCTCGCACTCGGCCGCAGGCGGCCTCGAAACGGGTCTCGAGTTCATTCGTGGTCTGGCCGGGCAGCCACACGAGCCGCCGCCACGTCGCTTGCGCGTCGTCGATGGCCTTCTCGGCGGCACGCCACTTTTTCTCGTCCGGACGAACACCCAACGCATTGCCCTCGAGTGCCGATCGCAGCCGCTCGGCAAGCAGCTCGGTGGAGGATTTCGCCGTCGCGACGGCTGGCACGTCTTTCTCGACGAGGGACTCAACCTTCGCAAGCAGTCGTTCGAGGCGCTCACGAATCGCGTTGAAGTCGAGGTCGGTGCCGGCGAACACAGCCGGCCACTTCGAGGCCAGCGCGGCAAGCGCGGTCGTCCACCTTCGATGCAACGCCGTTGCAGCGGCCCCGTCGATGGACGGTGCGCTCGCGATCCTCGTCCGCAGCTCCTGCACCTGAGCGGCAAGATCGTCGGGCGCCTCTTCGAGCGCGGCGAGGCTTTCGAGGGCGACCACCAGCGCGTCGTGCTCGGCCAACTGCGCGGCAGCGGCCACCTCATGCCGTTTGTGGTATCGCTCGAAAAACATGTCCGCGGCCGCCCGGAACCGGCGCCACACGACTTCGCTCTTCGCGTGCTGGACCGGTCCGATGGCCTTCCATTCGACCTGCAGGTGTTTCATCGAGTCGGCGGCGGCGTCCCAATCGGTGGATTCCGCCAGCTGTTCCGCCCGCTCGCACAGGGCTTCCTTGCCCGCAAGGTTCGCATCCCACTCCGCTTTCCTGGAGCTTAAATCCTCGCGACGACGGGTGAAGAACGAATTGCACGCTGCGCGAAAACGCTGCGCCAGGTGTCGCGCCGAATCGCCCGGGACCGGCCCGGTGTCCTCCCAGGCTTTCTGCAGCTCCCGGAGGCGTGCGGCGGCGATGCTCCACACGGTCGAGTCGGCCAGTGCTTCCGCTTGCGCGAGGAGCTCGACTTTGGCGGACAGGTTCGCGCGCCGCTCCTGTCGTAGCTGCGCAAAATGGACCTCGCAGGCGGCCCGGATGAAATCGCTCGCTGCCCGAAACCGTCCCCACAACCGCTGGGCGCTTTGCTCCGGCGCGTCCGGCACTTTCTGCCATTGCGCCTGGAACTCGCGCAGCGCTTGCGCCGCCGCCGCCAGATCGCTCGCCGCGCCCGCCTCGGCTTCGGCCTTGAGCGACGCGACCAGGGCTTCTGCCGACGCGATGATCTCTTCCTGCCGCTGGGCGTTGCCGAACCTGCGCCACTGGTCCAGGTCGCGCAGTTCCTTCACGCGTAGCGTGATCGGCTCCTGCATCACGCGGAGCGCTTCGAGCGCGCTCCCGATCTTCCGCGGCGTCCCAGCCTGGTCCGCGTGCTCCACAGCGGCCGCAACGTCACGCAGCAGCCGTTCGCCTTCGCGCAACGTGAAATCGCCTGCCTCGACCGCGCGCCTGGCGCGGACCGCCAACTGCTCGATCTTCTCGATCTGGTTCTGCCGGGCCTTCGCCGCCGCTGCGCGGGCCGCCGCTTCGCGCGCCTCGAGCAACTGCGCAACCGCGTCCAGACGATGGAGAAGATCGGAGGCCGGCCGCGACGCTTCGGTGAGCGTGGCTGCGAGAGGCCGCGCCTGGCGAGCCAGCGCGCGGCAGCGGTCGGCGGCGCTCTGCTGCTCGGCGGCGCCCTGCGGCTCATCGCTCGAGAGGGATTCCGCTTCCACGACGATGGCCTCGAGCGCAGACCGGGCTTCCTCGAGCGCCGATTCGCGCTCGAGACGTCGGCGGCGGGCGTTTGCGGTGGCTTGGAATCGCGTCGCAATCGAATGAATTTCGCGCTCGTAGCCGACGACCGGAGCGAGCCGGGCCCACTCCTGTTCGAGAGACAGCAGCTGATCGAGGACGTCCTCGCCTCCGATCGTCTCGATGCGCCGGCAGAGTTCCTCGCGGGTCGCCAGAGCTTCGTCCCTGCGGCGCGCCTCTTCGGCGGCGGCGGCGATCTCGTCGCGGCGCCGGGCCAGGTGCAGACGCGCGGCATCGACACCTGCGTCGAATCGCAGCTTGGCCGCCGCGTCCGTGCTCTCCAGCGTGTCCCAGGCTGCAGCGAGGCTCGCGAGCTGCTCCGCGATGCGATCGGGATCCGCAACGCGGGCCAGGCTCTCGGCCGCGATGCAGAGCCGCAGCTCCTGATCGCGCCGTTCCTCTTCGGCAACACGACGGGCATTCTCCGCGTCTTCGATCGCCTGCAACATCGCCCTGGCGCGCCTGGCCACGGGTTTCTGCTGCGCGCGCGTTGCGATCGTCCTGAGCAGAGCGACATCGGCGTCGGGCTGTCCCTGTTGCAGCACCCGCTCGAACGCGGCGAGCGCCACCGTCGCATGCTCGCTGTTGAGCGCTGTGGCGAGCAACTCATCGCTCGTCTCCAGGCGCGCCGCAGCGGCAACCGCCGTACTCTCGATCTTCGCCTGACGGGCAACGCTGCCGAGTGCACGTTCATTCTTCAGTCTGGAAAGCGCGATCGCGCGCACGTCGTCGGCGGCCGTGCTCTTGGCGATCGCCGAGACACGACGCACGTCCGACAGCAGGCCGGCGGCGAGCGCGGCCTCGGGATTGGACGCGTCGAGGGCCAGCGCGAGCAATCGATCCGCCGCCGCGTCGCGCAGGCTCTCGTCGGAATCCGAGGCGGCCACTCGTCCGAGGACCTCGGGGTCGAGGACCTTCGCGCTGGCCGCCATGCGGACCGCGGCGTCGGGGTCGTGTTCCACCAGCTTCGCCAGTTCGATGGCGTCGACCAGGTCGGGGATCGCCCCCAATCGAACCGCGGGGTCCGGGTGTTTCCAGCGAGGTTGGGGCTTGAGACGGTCGAGAATTCCCATGAGTCGATTTCCGTACCTTCGGTTTCAGTCAGAGACCCTCCTGCGTAGCACGGCCACTCCTGCAATTGCCATCCCGGGCGGCCGGTTCGCGTTTGGGCGGTCTCCGGGCGCGGGACGATCCGGTGGAACCGCGGCGGGGCCTGTCGGTGATGACGTGCCCGCCGCGCGATCCAGCCGCCGCCTCCTGCACGCCCTGCTTCAGTAGTCCCAGCGCCAGGTAACTCCGATCTCTCCGGCAGCGTCCGAACTGAGATCGCTTTCGATCATGACGTGGTCGAACACGCGCCACTCGAGGCTGAGCTTGCTGTCTTCCGGCGTCAGACCTGCCTGCACGCGCAGGTACACGTCGTCCGCCAGGTATTTGCTTCCGGTGAGCGCGGCGTCGCCGCCGGCTCCTGCACCGACGTCGAGGCGGTCAAGGCCGAATGTGCGACCGACGCCGCCGAGAAAGTCGCCGCCGCCGAGCGGGCTGCCCGAAAGCTCGGCCACCGAACGCGCGAGCGCCACGCTCTGCATCGGAGTGAGCGTTGCCGCGCTCTGGCCGAACAGCACGCGCGAGAGCACTTCGTCGCGCGGCAGCGACGGGTCGGAGCGAAGTTCGATCGACGGCGCGGTTGCCGGCCCGGTCACCTCCGCGATCGCTGTGATGTCGTTGGCTTCGGCGGTCGCGATGACGGACAGGTACGGTACGTTGTCGGCCTCCCCGTCGAAGCGCAGCGTCCCCCTGGTCAGTTCGAAGCGGCGGCCGAGCAGGCCGATCTGCCCTCGCACGGCCGTGATGGCGCCCTCTACCCGCGGATCGGCCGTGGTTCCGCCAATGTGCAGGTCGGCCGACCATTCCGATTCGGTCCCGCGACCCGTCACGAAGATGCGGTTGTCGCCCTGGACTTCGATGTCGAGGTCGAGCGCGAGCATGCTCGCGGGACTGGTCACCTCCGTGGCAGCCGTCTGCGCACCCACTTCGATCACTTCGATTTCGGGGATGTCGGAATCGAAGCGCTGGGGGATGTTGACGCGCACGTCGATCAGCCGGACTTCGCCGGTGATCGCCCCTTCGATGTCGGCCCCTTCGCCCGCACCGCGGGACGCGCGCACCACGAGATCGGCATCCGCCTTGGTCGTGGCGAGATCGAGCCGCGACAGCACCGCCTCCCGTGCGCGCAGCTCGAACGTGGCCGTGAACGCCGGAAGCCGTGGGAACGCGATGCTGCCTGACATTTGAACGCGACCGCCCTCTCCGTCGCCAGCCTCGAGCTGCAACAACTCGAGGCTCGTACCGCTGCCGGCGAGCTCGGCACGGATGTCCGTGAGCACCAGTCCCGCGGCGGGCTGCTCCAATCGACCATCGGCGAGGACGGCACGCCCGCTCATGCGCGGCGCGTCGAGCGTGCCGGATACGCGAAGCTCTGCATCGATGCGGCCCGTGATCACGTTCTCTCCGGTGGGCACCAGGGCGAGCGTATCGCCGACCTCTCCTTTCCAGACGAGCGTGGCCTCGAACGGCGCCGAGCCGGAAGCGACGTCCGTCGGCACTTCGAAGCGCACGCTCAACCGCGACTGGCCGATGCCCTGAAGCTCGGCGGTTCCATTCACCCGACCGCCCGCGAGTCGCGCGTCGATCTGCACGTCTACGGGCGAAAGACCTCCAGTCTCCTGACTGAGATCGACAATGTCGTTGCCGCGAAGCGACACCTCGCCGCGTGCGGCCTCGAGCGAGGGCCCGGTGATCTGGACCGTCCCGTCGACGGTGCCGTCGAGCGCGAGCGTCGTCGCGAATACCGACGCGAGCGCGAGCGGAAGCTGCTCGGCGCGCGCGTCGATGCGAAGGCCCGAAGCCGTGCTCTGGCCGTCGGCGCGCAGCAATCCCGATTCTCCGACGCGAAGCGCGAGCTGCCCGATCGACCAGACGTCGGCCGCCTGGTACCGAAACGTCGCCGGCGACTGCAGTGCCAGGCTGCGTCCGTCGAGGGTGCCGCTGAGACGCGCGAGCGTGCCCTCGATCGCCTCTCCCGGCACCACGCGGCCGGAAGCCTCGACGTACGCGTCTTCTTGTCCGCGCAGGTCGAACCTGGTGTCGAGGTTCCATGCGTCGCCGTCGCCCGTGGCTTCGAGCGTCCCTTCGACGAGCGTCTGGTCGCCGTAGCGGATGTTCTTCCCGCGTACGGTCACCCTGCCGCGCGGATTCTCGCCGATCTCGAGCGCAAAGGCGGTCGCATCGAGCGTTTCGACGAACACTTCGTTTCCGTCGAGCGGCACGAGAAGCCTCTTCGCATGCGCGCTCGCGCTCACCCGCTGGGTGGCCGTCTCCCCGCTTCCGGAGGCCGCGAGCGTGGCGTCGATCGAGATCGCGCCGCTCACCGCCATCCCGATCATCGGGCGCCATAGCGAGAGATCCTCGCTCTCGAGCTCGACGTTCCCCGACGCGAGCGCGTCCCTGAGCGCGATTTCGAGATCGGCGCTGCCCTCGGTGCGGGGCCCACGAAGAACGACGTCGGAAATTTCCAGCCGGTCCTCGGCCGCCATCGACACCGCGGCGTCGAGCGAGGCCTCGATCGCTCCGTGGCGCGCCGTCGAATGGACCTTCGCCGTCCACGCTTCGGGCAACCCGGTTGCCGTCGTCTCCACCGTGAGTACGTCGAAGCGGGTTCCCTCGAAGGAGAAGGGCTCGCCGCGCACGGTCGCCTCCACGGCGAATTCGTCGAGGCTTCCGTAAGCTCGCGCGCGGCCGTCGAGCTTTCCCGCGATGGCCGCTCGCGCCGGCTCGCCGAGCCGCTGGAGGTTGTCGAGGGAGAAGCGCGCCTCCACGTCGAGCCCCTTGCCGTCCTCGCCGACCTTGCCGCTCGCCTTCGCGGTGATGCCTGGCGCCGAGAGCTGGAGGTCCCCGCGCGCGGGACCGTCCAGCGCGCCGCCCACGTTCGCTTCGAGCGTAGAGTCTCCGCCGACGAGCCCGTTCCAGCCGGCTTCGCCGACGCTGACGTCTGTCAATTTCGCGGTCACCGCGAGCTGGAAATCCTGCCAGCTCTCGCGCGCGGCGATCTCGATCGACGCCGAGGCGCTGCCGCGCACCGGGCCTGCGACGATTTCGTCGAGCGACTCGAGCGTCGACACCTTCGCCGCCAGCGTCGCGTTCATCGAGCTCCAGTCGTCACGCAGGGAGAAAGGCCCGGAGACGCGCACGGCGCCACCGTCGAGCAGCAGCTCGTCGGTCACGAGCAGGCCAGCGTCGAGATCCACACTTCCTGCCGCGCTCGCGCGCAGGCGGCTGCCGAGCACCGGCAACTCCTCTCCCTCCAGCTCGAGACCTGAGGCCTCGACCACGAGCTCGAATGGCGACGTCCCCTCCCCTGTCGGCTCCGTCGCCACGACAATCGCGCGAAACTCGTCTGCCGACACACCACCGATAACAAGCTCTGCCAGCTCGAGCGTCGCCTGCAGCCGCCCGTCGCCGGTCAGGCTGCCGCGCGCATCGAGACTTGCGGTCTTCACGTCGAACTCGCTCATCGCGGCGAGGCTGGCCACCTGCTCGCGGCGCTCGGCCGCCGCCGGGTCGAAGGTCGCCGTGACTTCGAACGCTCCGGCGGGAGCAACCGCCACGTTCGCATCCGCCTGCAACCGGCCGACGTTCTCGACGCGAAGGTCGGCTTCGAGCTTGCAGTCGCGCAATGCTCCGCTGGCCTTTATTTCGAGGTCGATCGCGCCGGCGTCCGGCATGCGCGCGAGGCCGGCGAGCAGCCCGCCGTCGCCTTCGTCGGCGCGGATGGTTCCTTCGACCTCGAGCGGCGATCCGAACGTCGCGAGGTCGATCGCGATCCGGCCGCTCGCGCCGTCCGTGTGCGTGATGTCGAGTTCGACGGAGCCCTGCTCCCAGGTCCCGAGCACGAGGCCGCCCTCCGCGCGCACGCGCGCGGTGCGACCGCCGAGCACGGCCTCGCCGATCTCGAGTTCCTCGATGAGCAGGTGGTCGACGACGATCGGCATCATCTCGTCCCATTGGAACGGTTCGACTTCTTCGACCGTGTCCTCGGCTTCCGGCAGGCGCGTCCAGGTTGCGCGGCGCGCCCGAGCGTCGTCCACGTCGATGCGCCACTTCGCATCGGCGAACGGATGGAACAGCTCGAACGGATGCCAGCGCACTTCGACGTCCTCGAGCACGACCCACACGCCGCTGTCATCGCTGATCTCGAGCTTCGCGAGCATGACGTGCTCGGGAAGGCTGCCCGAGACGCCCTCCACCCGCACAGAGAATCCGCCGTCCCCGCCCGCGACGAGTGCGACGAGATCGTCGATTACACCCGACAGCAGGCCGGCCTTGAGCAGCACGTACAGGAGAGCGACCAGCGCGACGAGACCAACGGCGCCGGCCGCCACTGCGATTCCGATCCATCTCGAGACGCGCAACAACCCGGCCATCAGAACGCCTGCCCGAGGCTGATGTAGATCTCGAACATGCCGTCCGGCTGGCGCGGCGTCACCGGAAACGCGATATCCAACCGGAGAGGGCCTGCAATCGTGAAGTACCGCACGCCGATGCCGGCGCCCACGAGGAACTCCTCCTGGAAGTCGGGAAAGCTCGCATCGGACACGCTCGCGCCCTCCACGAAGGGCACGAGCCCGATGGTCTCGGTGATCTTCCAGCGAAGCTCGGTCCCGATCTGCAGCAGCGACCTGCCGCCGAGAGGCCGAAAGTGCGCCTTGTCGGGATCGCAGTCGCTGTCCGGAGGACACGGCACGTCCACGAGCGGGCCGGCCATCTGGTACTGGTATCCGCGAAGCGAGCCGCCTCCGCCGGCGTACATGCGCTTGTCGGCGGGGATGTCGATGCGATCCGGTCCCACGACCGATCCGATCGAGATGCGCGTCGCCCAGACGTGATCCCCGTCGATCGTCAGGGGCACGTAGAAACTTTCGATCAGGCGCGTGACGAGCATCTCGACACCGTCGCCGCCCACACCGACCCACGGCGTCAGGCTCAGCACCGTGCGATGGCCCCTGGTGGGATCGAGCAGGTTGTTGCTGGCGTCGTAGCGAAGCCCGAGCGGGATGCCGATCAGCGAGAATGTCCTCGTGCCGTCGGGATCGGCCGCACTGTTGACCTCAGACTGCTCGACCAGGATTCCACCGGTCGCCGAGAGGCGCGGCGTGAACTGGTACTCGACGCCGGCAGACACCGAAGCGGCGTTTCGTTCGTAGGCAGGCGGCTGGTCCGCATCGAGCTTCGCTTCGAGCAGCAGATTCTGCCCGGGCGTCAGAAAGTCCGGTCGCCGGTACGAGATGCCTCCCTCGGACTCCTG
>JBHEOD010000057.1:0-369 GCA_046261745.1 Binatia bacterium | reverse complement strand
CGACGGTGACATCGCCGAACGCGACCTCGGGGCCCGCGTCCACCCGCACGGTAACCGCGATTGTGTGAGCCACCCGGTCGATCCGCGCCTCGCGCGGCTCGAGGCGCGCATACGCGTAGCCGCGCCCGGTCAGCTGGATGAGCAGGCGGTTTTCCGCGGCGAGGATCGTTTCGGCGAGCGCCGGCTCGCCGAGCACGATGCCGAGGGATGCCAGACCTTCTTCGGTCGCGAACGTTGCCGCCTCGGGCGGGAGCTCTTCCACATCGAAGCGGGTGAGCATGTAGCGCGGGCCGCGCGTGACGTGCATGACGACGAGCGGCGGAGACTTCGTCGTGTCGATGTCTGCACGAACCGTTCCGTCGTACCACC
>JBHEOD010000056.1:18574-21390 GCA_046261745.1 Binatia bacterium | reverse complement strand
GATACGAACGTCACCGGCGCATTGAGCACGAACGCCGCGGTCGTGTTCGGTGCCGCCAGCATCGCGCCGAGCAGCGGCGGCGTTAGCGCGGCCGCCAGCATTCCCGTGTAGAGCCGGCCGCGAATCGAACGCGCGCGCCAGGCGTCGGCAAGCGCGCCGCCGGCGGTGACTCCGAGCCAGCCCGCCGCAGCTGCCACGCCGCCCACGACGAAGCCCACTTCCGAGGCCGACACAGCGTGCACGCGCATGAAGTACGGCGCCGCCCAGTAGCCCACCGCGTAGCCGGTGAACGACAGAAACCCGAAGCCGAGCCCGGCCCACCGAAGGGTGGCGGTGCCGAAGATCACCTCGGCAGCTTCGGGACTGCGGCGCTCGAGCGACTGCGTCCACGAGAATGCCGCGTAGGATCCGATCGCGAGGGCGCCCCACTGCGCCGCGTCTCCGCTCCAGATCGTGAGCATCCACGCGATCACGGTGACGACCGCCGCACCGGCGAGGTTGCGCGCAAGAGCCGCGGAGCCGCCTTCGCGCATGGCCGTCCAGGCTGTCAGCGGCGGCAGCACCGCCTGCAGTTCATGGAGGAACTCGGCCATCGGCGTGCGCGTGGCGGAAGCGGCCTCGTGCCCTTGTCCGCGAGCAGGTTCGCGCAGCGTGCGAACCCATGCGGCCAGTGCGAGCCCGGGAAGACCCACGGCGAAGAAAGCCACCTGCCATCCGCGCAGTCCGTAAGGCGCGGTGCCGGGCGTGAACGCGGCGTTCCAACGGTCGACGATCTGGCCGCCGATCATCAGGCCGCATCCGGCGCCGATGTAGATGCCGCTCGAGTAGATCGCGAGCACGGTGGCGCGCCGCCGAGGCGGGAACCAGTCGGACAGCAGCGAGAACGCCGCCGGCGATGCGCTCGCCTCGCCGATGCCGACGCCGATGCGTGCCAGCGCAATGTGCGTGAAGTTCTGCGACAGACCCGAGATCGCGGTCATTGCGCTCCAGAAGGCGAGACCGACAGAAATCAGGCTGCGGCGCACCCACACATCGGCCAGGCGTCCGAGGGGGATGCCGAACAGTGCGTAGAAAACCGCGAACGCGGTGCCGAACAAGAAGCCCATCTGCGCGTCCGTGAGCCCGAGGTCGGCCTTGATGTGCTCGTTGAGGATCGAGAGGATCTGCCGGTCGAGGAAGTTGAGGACGTAGACGACCACCAGCACCGACAGCACGTAGCGCGGGTACCACGCAGGCACGTCATCGTTTGGCCGGTCGGACGGCGGGGGGTTCGCGGCGGGCACGGGCGTCATGGTATGGGGACGACCCTGCATGACGCCCGCGCTTCACACCAACCGCCGCGTTGTCGCCGAGTCCTGTCCTCTTTGCGGCGCCGCGCGGTGGACGGTGCTCACCGACGCCGACGAGACGGGTTACGAATGGGTTCGCTGCGAGTGCGCCGTGGTTTTCAAGCGTAGCGAGCCGGAGCTCCCCGGTTCTTCGGACGCGACCCTCGGTGACGTCGAGACGCACTACGACCCCGCGTATTTCGCGCGCTACGCGCGCCGCCGTCGCCGCCGCATCGCCAAGTCCCGCTGGCAGATCCTCGACGCGCTCGAAGCTGCTCCGCAAGGACGGCTGCTCGACGTGGGATGTTCGCTCGGTTACGCGCTGGAGGCAGCGCGCTCGCTCGGACTCGATGCCGCGGGAGTGGACCTGTCCGCCCACGCGGTCGACGCATGCAAGCGGCTCGGCTTCGAGGCGCAGCGCGGCACCCTCGACGCGCTGCCGTTCGACGATGCAAGTTTCGCGATGGCTGTGCTCAAGCACGTGTTCGAACACACGGCCACGCCGCGCCGCACGCTGGCCGAACTGCGCCGCGTGCTCGTGCCCGGCGGCGCGATGTTCCTGGCGGTGCCGCACGCGGGCTACTTCAAGGCGGTGCGGTCGCCATCGACGTCGCGCTTCTTTCGCGGGGAAGCGGCGCGAGCGCATTTCGTCTACTACTCTCCGAGGACGCTGGGGCGTCTCGTCGAACAGGAAGGGTTTCGCGTGGTGAGCATTCACCCGCGCCTGTTTCATCGGCGTGCGTCGCTGCCGCTCCGGCTGGCCGACGCGGCCATGCTGCCGTTTCGCGTGCCCGTTCGCGCGCTGGCCGACGCCTTCGGCCTGCGCAAGGAATTCTGGATGGTGGCCGTCAGGCGGTGAGCTGGCGCAGGATGGTCGCGGTGTCGAAGTACACGCGCTCGCAGACGAGATCCTTGCCCTCGAACACGAAGAACGCGGTCATGCGGCAGCGAAATTCGCGGCCGGTCGGCTCGAGGCCGGCCAGCGGTCCGTTGTGCGTGCCGAGCAGCCAGAACTCGCTGATCACCGCGTCGTCGGCGTGGTGCAACGCGATCAGTTCGTTGCGCTGGTCGGGGAAGGCGGCGCGGCTCGCGCGGAAATACTCGGAGACTTCGGCCGCACCGTCGTGCACCTGGTCGGTCGCGATCAGTTCGTAACGAGGGTGCTTGAACGTGGCGAGCGTGCGGTCGAACTGGTGCACGTTCTCCGATTCCATGTGCTCGCGCACGACGCGCTCGCGATGTTCGCGCAATGCGCGTGTCTCTTCGCTGATCGGCATGGGTTCCTCCAGTCGGCTGCGGTCGGTGGTGCTCCAGGCTGCCGGCAACGGCGCTGCCGCGTCCGGAGGAGGCCTCAGGGCCGCTCGGTGTCTTCGAGAGGGTTGAGCACGTCGGCCGAAGGCGGTGGCGGCGGCGCGGGCTTGGCGGATGGCGCCGCGGCGGCAGGCTGCAGCGAGGCTTCGGGCGGCAGCGAAGCGGCGGGCTGCAGCG
>JBHEOD010000056.1:425-18564 GCA_046261745.1 Binatia bacterium | reverse complement strand
TCACCGTCACCGGCATCGCCGCTGAGGCTGCTGCTTCCTCCGGTGTCTTGCCGCCCCTGGCTTCCTCCCTGGCGATCGCTTCCTTGGCCGCCGCCGCGCGCGCCTCGAGCGCGAGCACCGCGTTGCGCTGTTCCCTGGCGAGGTCTTGCTTGCCGGCCTTCTCGTAGGAATCCGCGAGCGCCGCCCGGTTGTCGGCCACGTCAGGTGCGAGTTCGACCGATTGGCGAAGCGCTTCGATGCTCTTGTCGTATTTGCCGGCGTCGTAGCGGCACAGGCCCACGTAGTACCAGGCCACGGGCGACAGGGATGGATCGAGCTGCATCGCCTGCCACAGCGCGGCCTCGCCGAGATCCGGACGGCCGAGCTCGCGGTAGACGACACCGCGGTTGTAGTAGATTTGCGCGCCGATCGTCTTCGTTTCCTTGTCCTGCTCGGGTAGCGGCGTCGGAATCTTCGCGAGTGCGGAGTCGTAGGACGTCAGCGCGCGCTGCGACAATCCGTATTTCTGGTAGATGAAGCCGAGCGCCGCATGGTTGTCGTACGTGGGCTTCTCGCGCACGAGTTTCTGGTACGGCGCCAGTTTTTCGGAGAGGTGCGCGCGTGCTTCGGTGATCATTCCCTGGATTCGCGCATCGCCCGGCCTCATCGCGAGAGCCTGCTCGAGCGTCGCAATGCCCTTGCCGTAGTTCTCGGCGAGACAGTACGTCATGCCGAGGGCCTGCACGTACTCGACGCGCGCCGGACTGAGCGCGATCGTGCGCTGGAGCACCGCGATGGCCTTCGGGAACTGGTCGCGGCCGCGGTACGACCACGCGAGATAGTAGAGGGCGTGCGGATCGTCGGGTTTGGCCGCGAGCACCTTGCGCGCCGCTTCCTCCGCATCGGCGTAGGACTGCAGCGTGACCAGCAACCGCATGAGCTCGACCTGCGGCTCGATTGACGACGGATTCAGCTCGTACGAACGCCGGCAGTCCCCGATTGCATCAAACCACTGCTGGCGAGCCGACCGATCGCGGCACCGCGCCAGCAAGTGCCCCGCATCGTCGTTGTTGAACTTGTCTTCGGGCGGCGCCGTCGCAGGAGGAGCCGGCGCCGCCGGCAGCGACACGCGCCCCTCACCCGGCACCAGCGAAGGAATCGAAGAGGTGGTGCCCTCCGAGCCGGAGTGACCTGCCGCAACCTGCGCCAGCACATCGGCCTCCGCCTCACGCCGCGCCGCCATCGGCCCGTCCTCGATCGTCTCAGTCTTCGCGAACGGGCTACCCCCCGAACACCCGAGCACCCCCACCACTGCGAAAGCCGGCACCAAACCAACAAACCGGCGGCCGATCCGCGACGCTGACATCTCCATCTTCATGATCCCCGCATCCTAAAAGACCCCGCCCGAATGATCCACGCGCGACCACCAACAATCCGCAAGGGTGCCTCACGCGCGCCAGCGCAACTCGTACGGCCCCGAACTAGCCGAGAGCCAAGTCCTTGATGCGCGCAGCGCAACTCGTACGGCCCCGAACTAGCCGAGAGCCAAGTCCTTGATGCGCGCAGCGCAACTCGTACTGCCCCGAACCAGCCGAGAGCCGAGTCCTGATGCGCGCAGCGCAACTCGGACTGCCCCAACCAAGCCGAGAGCCAGTACGTGCGATGAAGAACCCCAATCGAGCAGCGAGAGCGGTCGGTCAACGAGCCGGGCGGGGAGAAGGGTCCAGATGCGAGGCGCACGGCCGAGGAGCGAGCGGAGGCGGACTTCCTGTCCGTCGAAGCGAGCGACCGGCCGTGCAACGAAGCAGATGGGCCCTTATCCACGTCCGGCCCACCGCGCGAGCAACTAACGTCTACGATCGGCGCAGCGAGTCGCCGCCGTGCTGATGCGCACGATGCGCAGATCCCCGAACGGCGTCCCCACTCCGCTGTTGAGCGTGAGGGCCACCGAAAGATTGCGGTCAAAGTCGGCCCACGCGCCTGAGCCGCCGAAACCGAAATGACCGATGCCGTTGCGGATGCCGCCGCCGAGACCCATCGTGAACGGCCGGTGGTAACCGAGCCTCCACTGCATCGGGAACGGCACGACGCGGTCCACGGTGCGGTTCTGAACCGTCGCTGCGCGGTGCAGCGTCTTCTCGGAGATGAGCCGGACACCGCCCATCTCGCCGCCGCCGGCGAGCGTTGCATACAGCGTTGCGAGCGAACGGGCCGTGAACACGCCGTTGGCCGACGGAATGCACGCGGAAGCGAATTCGGGAGAGTTGAAATCGACCTCGTCGATGCCGTGCGGAATCAGCGCGCGCTCCGCTTCGCGCAGATCCACGGGAATTCCCATCATGCGAAGCCAGCGGTTGATTCCAGCCAGGTATGCGCGCGTTCGGTCGGCGCCGCCGCGCTGGCCCTGCAGGCCGCCCAGTTGAAGCGTGGCCTTGCGGTGGGCGTGGTCGGCCGGCAGCCCCACGTAAAGTCCGTCGAGGCCGAGCGGTCGCGAGATCTCTTCTTCGAGAACCTGGCAGAACGGTTTGCCGGTCACGCGCTGGATGATCTCTCCGACGAGGTAGCCGTACGTGAGCCCGTGATAGCCGTGGGATTTGCCGGGCTCGTGAATCGGACGGGCGGCCTCGAGGGCGCCCACCATGTACTCCCAGTCGAGCATGCGGTGCGCATGGTCGACCATGCTGCTGATGTCGTAGAGGCCCGCCTCGTGGCACATGATCTGGCGGATCGTGATCTTTTCCTTGCCGCCGTGTGCGAACTCGGGCCAGTGTTTCGCGACCGGCTCGTCGTAATCGAGCAGGCCCTGATCGACAAGTTTGTGAAGGAGGGTGGACGCCACGCCCTTGGTCGTCGAATACGACATCGAGACGGTGTCGGCGTTCCACGCGGCGCCCGTCGCGTCGACCGTGCCGCCCCACAGGTCCACCACCTTGAGACCTCGATGGAAGATGCAGAGCGCAGCACCGCCCGGGCCAGGAGACGGAATGAGCGACTTGAACAGCCGCGCAACCGGCCAGAAGTCGGGATGGATGTAACCCTCGACGAGGCTCGCGTTCTTCGCTCCGGAAGCGAGGCGAAGAACCGGGGAAGCACCAATCACCGCTTCATCTGAGGAAAAGAAGGACGCCATTTCTGATGTTTGCCTTGATGTTCCTGTCGAAAATAGCCGACTGCCGCTCCAATGTGCGAATCAGGCAGGGGAATGGCAAGCCCCCATCGTGCATCCTTTCACGATAGCTGGGTGCTGCCGTTGCTGTGCGCGACGTCGGCCGCGGCTGTTCCCGAGGTGGTCGTCGTCGCGGTTGTCGTGGTCGTGAGCTTTCCGGCCTTCGACGGTACTTCCTCGCTGCGGCTGCCGGCGGGCTGCGAGGTTGCCTGTGCCCGCTGGGCGAGGATCTGCAACTCCTCGAATGCCTCGCGGGTCGCCTTCACGTACGCGGCCAGGTCGGGAACGAGGTCGTAGTCGGCGTTGAAGCCCCAGCAGAGCTTGCCGTCGTAGCTGAGCAGCGCGATGCCGAGCCCGAGGTTGTCGATGAGAGGCACGTGCGGAAACGTCTCGACCAGCTTCGCGCCGAGCATGTACATCGGGAACTGCGGGCCGGGCACGTTGGTGACCACCATGTTGAACGGCAGCAGGCGCGTCATGTTGCGCCCCGCCAGCGAGAGCAGAGTCGACGGTGTCCACTCGGCCACCTGCGTGAGCACCTCCGCACCGACGGCTCTCCTGGAAGCCTTCAGTTCCGCGGTGGTGCGGCGAATCGCTTCGAGCTGGCGACGCGGATCGTCTTCGCCGACCGGCAGGTCCACCGTCCACGCGGAGACCCGGTTGCCCAGCGAGCCGCGCTCGTCCTCGGTGCGCACGCTGACCGGAGTCATCACGCGGAAGTCGATGCGGCGCGGATCGACGAGTCGTCGCTGCAGGAAGCGGCGCACGGCGCCGGTCACCACCGTCAGCACGATGTCGTTGAGCGAGCCGCCGAGGCCGCGGCGAATCGCCTTGATGTCGGCCAGGTTCATCGTGAGCCAGTCGGAGCGGCGGTGCGGTCCGATCTCGCCGTTGAGCGGCGTGGCCGACGCGGTGCGAAACGATGCGCCGAGCGTCTCGGCCACGGCGCGCCCGCGCGTGAGAAGGTCGCGCTGCGTGTCCTCGGCGGCGGCGATCAGGCCGCCGACGCCGCGCGCCGCTTCGAGCGGCAGCTTGGCCCAGTGCGTGGCCTCATCGACCAGCAGTTCGAGACCCGACGGCGACGGCCGCGGGATGAATTGCGGCGTCTCGTGGACCTCCTGCGTTTCGAACGGACTGAGCAGGATCTTCAGCATGTCGACGCCGGAGATCCCGTCGATCATGCAGTGGTGAACCTTGGAGATCAGCGCGAAGCGATTGCCGGAAAGCCCCTCGACCACCCACAACTCCCAGAGCGGACGCTGGCGGTCGAGGTGCTGCTGCATGATGCGGCTCGACAGGCGCTTGAGCTGGAAGTCCGAGCCCGGGCGCGGCAGCGCCGAGTGGCGGATGTGGAAGTCGAGATTGAAGCGGTCGTCGTCCACCCAGACCGGCTGGCTCGTGAACGGCACGTACGCGAGCTTCTGGCGGTAGCGTGGAATGAGGTGGAGCGCGGAAGCGAAGACCTGCTTGATGGCCGCGGCATCGATGCCGCCTTCCGGCGTGGCGAGCGGGCCGGCCTCGAAGATCATCGTCGAGGCCACGTGCATGTAGGAATTCGGCTTCTCGAGAATGAGAAAGGAATTGTCGAGGGCGGTGAGGCGATCGTACGCGTAACGGGCCATGGGCTTGTCTCCTTCTGTGGCGGCGGCATTGCCGTGGCGCCGACTCGGCCTGGGTGGCCGGCGACCGTGCGCGAGGCGCTCGCGGTGCGCATGAGGGCCGGCGAGACCGCCGGAGGTGCAGCTATCGCCCGGTTCGCTCCCCGCCTCAACCGGCGTCGCGTTTTCGCCTCCCCCGGATAACGGCTACAGATTGCCGTTGATCGACACAAAAGTTTTTTCGACAGGGAGGCGCGCGGCCATGGATCTTCCGATCAGTGTCAACACTCTTGGTGCGTTCATCACGCTCGCTCTCGGCATGTTCGGATTGTTCTTCCCGGAGAGCGTGGCGAGGTTTGTCGGCATCATTCCCGAAGGCGAGCGCGGCATCTCCGAGATTCGCGCGACTTACGGCGGACTCTTCCTCGCGCTCGGACTGTTCGCGATCATCGCGCAGAGCACCGACGTGTTTCGCGTGATCGGCGTCGGCTGGATCGGTGCCGCGTCTGCACGCTCCTTCTCCTACGTCCGCGACAACAGCCGCTCGGGCGCCAATCTGGGCGCCATCGTGATGGAAGCTGCCATCGGCTTGTCGCTGCTGTTGCCGTGGGATTCCTTCTTCGGGGCGTGAACGGGGGCGTTGCTCGAATCTTTGTTCCAACCCAACGCGAAGCCCTATTGCGCGAAAGTCGGCAGGCTGCGATGGTTCATTCAATCGGCGGGGGGAAGGGAGTTCAAAGATGAAAAGCGTGAAACTGAATGGGCCGAACGCGACGCTCGCAGCGGGTGTGCTGCTGGCGGCCGTTTTGTCCTCCACCTCCGCGATGGCCACTGACGTGACCGGCACAGTGTCGTTCCAGGGCAATGTTGTGTTCGACGCGCCGATTGCCGGTATCGCCCTCTCCGACCTCACCGCATCCTCCGGGCCGGGCATCGAGGCCACGGGCAACGGCGAGCAGTGCTCGATCGTGACCAACGGCAGCGCGCCGGTCGGCATCGGCGGCGCGTATCCCGATTCGGGTGCGTTGGCTGTCGAACTCACGATCAGCCGCGGCGGCGGGAACGTGCCCGACGGTACTTGCAAGCTGCAGCTTCGCGCCTCCGGCAACGATGGCGGTGCGGTCAGCGCGCGCGGCACCGTGACTGTCGAAGTCACCGTCGCCGATATCAGCGGCAACCTCACCGTCGTCGTCCCCGACGATATCGTCGTGCGTCAGTCCAAGACGGTTGCCGGGCTGACGAAGGATTGCCTGGTGTGGGTCAAGAAAGAGACCAAGTTCAAGGGCAAGTGCAATTACTTCCTCTGGAAGCTCGGCCCGGTCGACGGCGCCCTCAAGTGCAAGAACGCCGGCATCGAGCCTCCCGATTGCGACGGCGCGAACTACGTGGACGAAGTTCTCGCGCTCTCGTTCGGACAGATGGACCAGCAGACGGACGCTCCGTCGGCGGACGCCATCGACCTGGACGTGCTGAAGGAACAGTCCAAGTGCCAGCGCTGGCTCGGAAAGGCGGGCGCCAACTTCTTCGCGAGGCGCAACCTGCTCGTGCAGAAGAAGTGCGTGGGCCAGCTCGTTGACACGGATGCATGCCGCGGCCAGGCGAGCCAGGATTCCACGGCCAAGCTGAAGCTGATCGACAAGTGCATCGCCGCGCAGGGCACGGATGTCCTGTCGGGCCTTACCCTGGCCGACGTGGACGAGCCGTGCCGCGCCCAGTGCATCAGCGCGGGAACACTCGACCGCAAGTGCCTCAAGGACTGTTTCGAGTTCGAACTCAGCACGTTCTCCGACGGTCTCGTCGGCGACGTTGCCGAGTGCGGTGACGGCATCAAAGCGGCCTCCGAGGCCTGCGACGACGGCAACGCGACGGCTGGGGATTGCTGCAGCGCCACGTGTACGGCCGAGCCGGCCGGCTCGCAGACCTGCGGTTCGGGCGCCTGCGAAGTCACTGTCGATCAGTGCAATGCGGGAGAGCCTGTCGTCTGCACGCCGGGAACCCCGGGCGATGAGAGCATCGCGTGTGCGGACGGGATCGACAACGACTGCGACGGTCTCGTCGACGCCGCGGACGTCATCGACTGCCCGTAGGCGCCTGATCGAGGTTCGAGTGTGCGAGCACTGCGAGCCCCGGCATCGTCGAGCCTGAGCGAGCCCCGGCATCGTGAGCTTCAGCGAGCCCCGGAAAGGAAATCCGTCCTGCCGGGGCTCGCTTCGCTAGAGCCCACCTTATCGGCCCCGATGCGTGCTCCCGCCGGGCCGGCCGCTGCCTGCTGTTGGCTGCGCAACGCGTGTCGGCCACTATCGGCCGATGCCGCCGAAACCTCCCCAGCTTTTCCTCGTCGATGTGTTTGCCGAGCGTCCCTACGCCGGTAACCAGCTCGCCGTCGTCGTCGGCGCCGACCCCGATGCGTGGCCCGTCGAGCGCATGCAGGCCTTCGCGTGCGAGATGAATTTCTCCGAAACGACGTTCGCGTCACCCGCCCCGACGGACGGTGCCTTCGAAGTGCGCATTTTCACGCCGGCCGAGGAACTCCCGTTCGCCGGCCATCCCACCCTGGGAACCGCGTGGGTTCTGCGGCGACATTTTGCCAACGGCGCGCCAATGTCGGAGCTGTCGCTTCGCCTCGGGGTCGGCGTGGTGCCGGTGGAGATCGTGGACACCGACGCCGGCGAGCTCGTTCGCATGCGCCCGCGAGCGCCGCAGCTCGGTGCCGCGCTGGATTCCGGGGCGATGGCTGCCCATCTCGGGCTCGACGCGTCCGCCATCGACTCCCGTCATTCCTGCCGGCGCGTGAACGTCGGCATCGAGTTCGCCATCGTGCCGCTGCGAGACCTCGCCTCGCTCCGCGCCGCGCGTCCATCTTCCCTGCCGGCCGGCGACCCGGGCCGCATGCTCGGAGTGCTGGCGTTTGCGCCCGAGGCCCATGAACCCGGCGGAGATCTTTCCGCGCGCGTGTTCTTCGACGCGCTCGGAATTCGCGAGGATCCGGCGACAGGCTCGGCGGCAGCCTGCCTGGCGGCCTGGCTGTCGGCAGCCCGCTACTTCGGCAGCGAGCAGGTGAGCGTTCGCGTGCAGCAGGGCTACGAAATCGGCAGGCCTTCGTGCCTCTACATCGGTGCAGATGTCGCGGACGGTTCCCTCGCCGTCCATGTTGCCGGCAAGGTGGTGCTCGTCGCCCGCGGCGAGGTGGCTTGAACGGGGCCGAAGCGCCGCCCGCCGTCGACGTCGTGGTGGAAGGACTCGGTGTCGACGCGGCGCCGGTCGTGCACGCCGCGCAAGCAAGGCTTGGCGAGAAGCCGGGCGCCGCCGGCTGGCAGGTCGGTCGCGGCTTCCGGTACGTCATCGCGAGCGCGTTCGCGTTCAGCATCATGACCTCGCTCGTGAAGGTGGCCGGCGAGCGGCTGCCGAGCCAGGAGGTCGTCGCCGCGCGCGCGGTCGTGAGTCTCGTGCTCAGCTGGTTGCTGGTGCGTCGCGCCGGAATCTCACCGTGGGGGACGCACCGACGGCTGCTCTTCTTCCGCGGCCTGCTCGGCTATCTCGCGCTTTCGTGCGTGTTCCACTCCGTGGCCGTGATGCCGCTGGCCGACGCGACGGTCATCCAGTACCTCTACCCGCTGTTCACCGCGTTTCTTGCGACGGCGCTGCTCGGCGAGACTCCGACGGTGCGCATCGTCCTGGCGGGGTGCGCGAGCCTCGTCGGCGTCGCGCTGGTGGCGAAGCCGTCGTTTCTGTTCGGCACGGTCGCGTCGGCACCGAGCCTCCTTGATGTCGGCATCGCGGTGTCCGGCGCGTTCTTCACGGCGTTGGCCTACGTCGGCGTGAAGAGGCTGACGGAGCTCGAGCATCCGCTCGTGATCGTGTTCTACTTCCCGCTGGTCACCCTTCCGGCCACGTTTCCCGCCCTGCTGCACTCCGCGGTGATGCCGCAAGGATGGGAATGGCTGGTGCTGCTCGGCGTTGGCGTCAGCACTCAGGCCGGGCAGGTGTGGCTGACACGCGGCCTCCAGTTCGAGTCGGCCACCCGCGCCACGGCTCTCACGTACATGCAGGTGGTGTTCGCGACGGCATGGGGGGCGATCTTCTTCGCGGAGATTCCCGATCACCGCTCGGTGCTGGGGGCGCTGCTGGTGGTGAGCGGGGCCTTCCTGCTCGGCGTGACGCGCATGCGGCGCTGACCGTGCTGCGCTCGTGCTTGTGTCTACGCGGAGGTTGCGGCTGAGTGCGCCGGTGCCTGTCGCAGGAGTCACCATCTTCGGCATCGTGAACGTCACGCGCGACTCGTTCTCCGACGGCGGACATTTTCTCGAGCCCGATGCTGCCAGCGCGCACGCGCTCGCTCTCCTCGACGACGGAGCCGACGTGATCGACCTCGGCGCGGCGTCAAGCCATCCCGAAGCCGAACTCGTGCCGGCCGAGGAGGAGATCCGGCGCCTCGCGCCCGTGCTGGGCGCACTTCGCAAGCACGGCGCCACCGTGAGCGTGGACTCCTGGCAGCAGGACGTGCAGCGTTTCGCGCTGGCCCATGGTGCGGCGTGGCTGAACGACATCCGCGGATTCCCTGAACCCGCCTTCCACCCCGAGCTGGCTTCGTCGTCCGCGCGCCTCGTCGTGATGCACTCGGTGGGCGGCGGGGCGCGCGCGACGCGCGATGCGACCGATGCCGAACAGGTCTGGCGAGGCGTTCTTGCGTTCTTCGATGAACGCGTCGCGGAGCTGGAAGGCGCCGGCATCGCGCGCGAGCGGCTCGTGCTCGATCCCGGCATGGGCCTGTTCCTCGGCGCTGATCCGGAGCCGTCGGTGCTCGTGCTGCGCCGTCTCCCGGATCTTCGCGCGCGCTACGGCCTGCCGGTCTTCATCTCGGTTTCGCGCAAGAGCCTCGTCGGCCGTCTTGTGGGCCGCGCCGTGGGCAAGCGCGGTGCTGCGTCGTTGGCTGCCGAACTTTATGCGGTAGAGCAGGGTGCGACGTGCGTTCGCACCCACGAGCCGCGCTTGCTGCGCGACGCGCTCACCGTCCTGGCCGCGTTACGCGGCCAGTAGCAGGCGCCCCGCGCGCCGTCGGCGCACGGATCCCGGCGCGGCGTTTTTCCGAAACCGGCTAGCGCAACTCCCACTTCACGCCGTGCGGTCTCATTGCATCGAGGAACTCGACCGCGGGCAGCGCCTTCCCGGTGGTCATCACGCCGCCGTCGCGGCCGCGGCCGTCGGCCAGCCACATGGCCGTGTTGGCGGCCGTGACGCCGGAGATCGCATAGACGTCGTTTCCGCTGGCGACGAAGACGTGGCTGCCGCTCGGAGTCTGGCCGTGCACGAATACTTTCCATGGCGTGGCCGCGCGCTCGGAGTCGGTGGGATCGCGATGCCAGCGTTTGAGCAGGCCGTCGAGCGTCGCGACCCGCGACGGCGTCAGCCACGAGCGAAGCCGCGGTTGCGCGTGCGCGAGCGGAGCCAGCAGGCGGGCCGGCCAGCGCGGCAGCAGCAGGTGGCAGCACGCCGACTGAAGCGGCGGGATGTCGAGCGGCAGCATCACCGCGTCGCCGCCCGGAATCACGATCGCGTGGAACGTTTCGGACTCGCCGGGAAACCGCACTTCGCGTGCACGGCGATCGGTCGGTAGCGGGATCAGCTTGCCGTCACGAAACGCGAGCAGCTCCTCGCTGAGCATGCCGAGCGTGCTGCGCGCGGTGCCGATGGTCGGGTGGAATCCTCCGGCCAGGTAGTACGAGCTCGTCGTCAACAGCGGGCCGGTGCGCTCGTGAAGCAGCGCGGCGCCGAGGTAGCTGAACGTGAACTCGAAGGCAGCGCCGGTTACCACGGTGGAGCCGGTGCTGATCGCACGGCGGTGCAACTCCTCGTACACCTGCATCTGGAAGGCCTGCTCGCCGGTCGTGTCCACGTAGTGCACGCCCAGATCGACGGCCGCCTTGACGACCGGCATTCCCCAGCGACGAAACGGTCCCACCGTGTTGACGACGGCGCGGGTGCCGGCGAACGCGCGAAGCAGGGAGGCCTCGTCGGACGCGTCCGCGACACGAACTTCCGGTCGCGATGCGAAATGACCGGAAAGCGTTTCGAGCGCCGTACGGTCGCGGCCCGCGATGATGAACGGTCGGCCGGCGTCTTCGAGGGCACGCGCGACGAGGCGCCCCGTGTAGCCGGTCGCGCCGTAGACGAGAATGAATTCCAAGGAGAGCCGGTTAGTGAATGCCGTGCGAGGGGGCGAGGGTTTCCGGCGCGACGTGCATGCGCCGCAGCGCGGCCTCCCACATCAGCGCGGGCGGCGTTTCGAACAGGAAGTCGGCGTCCACGTCGCTGTTGACCCAGGCGGTTTCCGTCAGCTCGCGTTCGAGTTGCGCGGGGCCCCAGCCGGAATAGCCGAGCAGGAAACGCACGCGGCGCGGCGGGTGCTTCGCGAGCTCGCGCAGCGCTTCGGGCGCCGACGTGATGAAGAGGTTCGGCAGCAGCTCCCGCGTGCCGAGTCCGTCGAGCCCATCGACTCGTTCGTGCAGGATCCACCCTGTTTCGGGCTGCACCGGGCCGCCCGACCACGCCACGTCGGCGCGGGTTCCCTGCCAGTCCACGTCGATCGACTTGAGCAACTCCCCGATCGGCGTGCGAGTCGGACGGTTGATGACGAGACCGAAGGAGCCTTCGTTGCGGTGTTCGATCATCAACACGACCGAGCGGTCGAAATTGGGATCGCGAAGCTGTGGCATCGCGATGAGAAGACCGGGGGCGACGTGCAGCTCTCCAAGCATGACTGACTCTGTACACATGGACCGTCCTCCCGGCAAGGGGGAGCCTGCGCGAAAGCTGTTGCACCGGCAGCAGGCGCTGCGATAGCTCGGTGCGGCAGGCGTCGATGCACCTGTGGCCGACGGCGCGCTGCGTCGCCCGGCATGCACCGATCGGCGGCACCGCCCCGATCAAGGAGGACCGCGATGGAATTCGGAGCACTCATTCCCCAGGGGTGGAGACTCGACCTGATGGGCGTCGAAGGCGACGCGGAAAAATGGAGAACCTGCGATCGAGTCATTCGCGGACTCGACACGGCGGGCTGGGAGTCGCTGTGGGTGTACGACCACTTCCACACCGTTCCGCGCAAGGAGATCGAGGCGACGTTCGAGGCATGGACGCTCATGAGCCACATGGCTGCCGTCACCAGCCATGCGCGCATCGGTCAGCTCGTCACCTGCAACGAGTACCGCCACCCGGCCTACCTCGCGAAGATCGCCGCGTGCGTCGACGTGATGAGCGGCGGGCGCCTCGAGCTCGGCCTCGGGGCCGGCTGGTTCGAAGAAGAGTTCGCGGCCTACGGTTACGAGTTTCGCACCATCGGCGAGCGCCTGAAACGACTCGGCGAAGCCCTGGAAATCATTCGTCGTATGTGGAGCCCGGAAGCGACGGTGAGCTTCGAAGGCAAGCATTTTCGGCTCCGGGACGCGGTGTGCCAGCCGAAGCCGGTGCAGCGTCCGCATCCTCCGATCGTGATCGGCGGGCGCGGCGAGAAGGTGCTGCTGCGCCTCGTCGCGCGCTACGCCGACGTCTGGAACTACAACGGCAGCCGTGACGAGTTCCCGCGTTATCGCGACATCCTCAAGGACCACTGCCTGGCCGTTCGACGCGACTTCGACGAGATCCGCATCACCGCGATGGCAGGCGGCATCTGCTACGACAACGCCGAGGAGGAAGAGCGCTTTTTCCGCAGTATCGCGCCGCAGGGCCTGCGCAAGGAGGCCCTGCTCGGTTTCGTATCGTGCAAGGGGTCGCGCGGGCAGTGCGCCGAGTTCCTCGACGGTTACCGCAAAATGGGCGTGTCGGGGATCGTCTTCTACTTTAACGACATCGCTTCGTTCGGCTCCGGCGACTCGCAGGCGGAGATCTTCAAGAGGGACGTGCTGCCGATGGTTGGATGACGGCGCCGGCCCGCTCGCGGCCGGCGCCGTCCGCATCTCCCGCGCTATGGCGGAAAGCCGAACGACAGCTTCACCGCCGCATACTCAGGATGGACGCTGCCGTCAGGGCGCCGGATGATCAGCGGCGGCTCGGTCCACGGCTGCGACAGCGACTCGGGAACGTCTGCGCTGCGCACCATCGCGAAGAGCCCGAGCAGCGGCCGCTCTTTTTCCTTCAACACGACCGGTCGCCATCGCACGACGAGGAGGCCGGCGTCACGGGCCGCGCGGCGCACGCGCTCGTGCTGCTCGTCGGGGGAGACCGGAAACACGCACGCGAACAAACCGCCGCGATCGAGGTGGCGTGCGGCCGCCGCGCAGTAGTCACGAACGTCGCCGAGCATCTCGAAGCGGCAATCGATCTTCTGGGGATGATCCCCGTGGATTCCGCTGCCGGCGGGGAAATACGGCGGACTTCCGAGAACGAGGTCGAAACGCCGGTCGGCGTCGAGCAGGCCGGCCTGGCGAAAGTCGCCGTGCAGGATCTCGTAGCGTTCGGTGAGGCCGTTCCACTGCGCCGACTTGCGCGCGAGGCGCACGCTTTCGGCCTGGGCCTCCACCGTCACGAAGCGTGCGCCCGGCAGCCGCCACGCCGCGATCATCCCGACCGAGCCGATTCCGCTACCGAGATCGAGAACATTGTGGGCGGTCGCACACCACGAGGTGCCGTACCAGGCGACCAGCACGTCGTCGGTCGAGAAGCGGTGGCCGTCACGCAGTTGAAAGAGACGGAAGTGGCCGCTGATCGCATCGAGGCTTTCGCCTTCCGCGGGCTCGGGGCCGCGGCCGAGCGCACCGGGCGGGACAGGACCGGGCTTGGTCCAGCCCTTGAATGACAAGTGAAGCGGGGGAGGGAGCATGCGGGGAGGCTACCGGGGATGCGTCGGTGGCGCACGCGGAGGCAGTCTCGCAGAAATTACAGGCGCGCGATGGCGCCGACGAGTCGTTCGCCGGCCGCCTCTCCCGATCGCACGCAGTCGGGAATTCCCACTCCGCGGTACGCCGCGCCGGCCAGAGCAAGCGAAGAATGGCGTCCGCTCTCGTCTTCGATGCGCGCGACGCGTTCGAGATGTCCTACGTTGTACTGCGGCATCGATCGCGGCCAGCGCGTGACGACTGCATCGCGCGGCCGGGCCCGCACGCCGATCAACTCGGCAAGGTCGCGCCCGATGGCCTCGAGCATGCGGTCGTCGGAAAGGTCGCAGGCTTCCGGAAACAGTGCGCCGCCCACGAACGCCCGCACCAGCACGGTGCCCGCCGGCGCGCGCCCGGGGTATTTCACGCTGCTGAACGTGCACGCCAGCAGTGTGCGCTTCTCGCTCGCCGGTACCACGAAGCCGAAGCCGTCGAGGGCATGCGCAATGTCTTCGCGCCGGTAGACGAGGTTGACGGTGGCCGAGGATGCGTACTCGATCGTGTTCAGCGAGCGCGCCAACTCCGGCGCGACACCTTCCACGATGCGGGACGTCGCGTAGGACGGCGTCGCGAGGCACACCGCATCCGCATCGACGACGTCGTCGAGGGTGAACACTTTCCAGCCGTCGTCGGTCCGCTCTATCCTTTCGACGATCGTACCCGTTCTGATCGCGCCGGCCGGCAGCAATTCGCTGAGGCGCCGCGGCAACACGGACAGGCCGCCGTCAAGCGAGATGAACAGCGAGTAGCGTGGACCGGCCGCGCTGCCCTCCGCAGCGTCGGCGCCGGCGCGCATCGCACGGCGCCGCGAGTCGGCGAAGCCGAGGATCAGGCTGCGGTGCTTGCGCTCGATCTCGAGGAAGCGCGGCATCGTCGCCCGCAGGCTGAGTTTCTCGGGGTCGGCGGTGTAGACGCCGCCGACCATCGGTTGCGCGGCGCGGTCGAGCGCCTCCGCGCCGAGGCGCCGCCTGACGAACGACGCGAGGCTCTCGTCGGCGCCGTCGGTGCGCCGGGGCAGCACGAGGTCGACGGCCATGCGAAGTTTCCCCGGCCAAGAGAACAACTTCGTGCTGACGAACGGCCCGAGTTTCGAAGGCGCCATCATGTAGAAGCCGTCCGGGATCGGGTGAAGCGTGTTGGCGCGCGCGACGAAGCTCTGCCGAAACTCGCTGCGGGTGCCGACGATGCGGTCGGCCAGGCCGACCTCTTCGCACAGCGCCCGCGCCCACGGTTTCTCCGTGATGATGGAGTCGGGGCCGAGTTCCATCACGCAGCCTGAGCGCTGGACGCTCTCGATCACGCCGCCGGTGCGACTTCCGGCCTCGAGCACGAGGACGTCGACGTCGAGCTTGCGCTCGGCGGCAAGCCGGTGCGCGCGGTACGCGGCCGACAGGCCCGCGATGCCGGCGCCGACGACGACGATGCGGCGTCTCATCCCCTCAGCCGCGCGCCGACAGCTCGTGCACGGCGTCGACGAGGGCAATCACGTTGCCCACGGGAGTGCCCGGCAGGATGCCGTGTCCGAGATTGAAGATGTGACCGGGGCGGCCGCCCACCTCGTCCAGTACGCGCGCCGCTTCGCGGCGAAGCACATCGGGCCCGGCGAAGAGAAGCACCGGATCGAGGTTCCCCTGCACGGCCATGTCCGGGAAGCGTTCGAACGCGGATGCGATCGGGACGCGGTGATCCACTCCGATGATCGAGCAGCCGCTCTCGACCTGCATCTCGAGCAGGGTCGCGGTGTCGGTGCCGAACTGGATCAGCGGTACGCCCGCCGGCAGCGACTCGGAAATGGTGCGGAGATGAGGGGCGACGTAACGCTGGAAATCCGACGGCGACAGGCAGCCGACCCAGCTGTCGAAGAGCTGCACGGCCTGCACGCCGGCCTCGATCTGTCCGCGCAGGTACGCGGCCACCGCGCGCGCGATCCTGTCCATCATCGCGTCCCACGCGCCCTTGTCGGCGTACATGAATCGCTTGGTCTGGATGTAATTGCGCGAGCCGCCGCCTTCGATCACGTAGGACGCCAGCGTGAACGGCGCGCCGCTGAATCCGATGAGCGGGATGCCCGGCGCCAGTTCGGCGCGCGTGCGGCGCACGGCGTCCATCACGTACGACAGCGACTCGACCGGATCGATCTCGAGGAGCCGGTCCACATCGGCCGGGCCGCGCACGAGGCTCGACAGGCTGGGGCCGTCGCCCTGCACGTATTCGAGGCCCAGGCCCATCGGTTCGAGGATCAGCAGGATGTCGGAGAAAAGGATGGCCGCATCGGCACCGATCCGCTGCTGCGCGTCGACCGCCACTTTGGCGGCCAGCTCGGGCGTCTTGCAGAGCTCGAGGAAGGATGCGCGCGCGCGTACTTCGCGGTACTCCTGCATGTAGCGGCCGGCCTGGCGCATCAGCCAGACCGGAGTGTAGGGGACTGATTCGCGCCGGCAGGCTTTCATGAAGACGCTGTCGTGGAGTGCGGCTGCAGGGGTTGCCGCTGAAGAAGCGCCGCGCGGAACTGCGACGATCGCGCCGCCCGCCGTTTCCGCCGCGCGAACGGCTTCGCGCATGCGTTCACGCCTGGCGATGATCAGCGCGGGCGTAAGCTCGGAGCCTTCCTTGATGAGCGTGCCGAGCTTGGGGTGCGACGGCTCGAAGTCGACGCCGAAGTCGTGCTCGACAAGGGTATCGGTGCACAGTGGCCCGACCGAACCGATCACAACCTCACGAACCGCCGTTCGGAAAGCGTCCTCGACGCCAAGACGACGCACGACCTCGAGCAGGTTGTAGACCTGGTTCGAGCTTGTGAAGAGCAGCACGTCGACCGTGCGCGCAAGGACCTGGCGAATCGCGTCTTCGAGCGGCCGCACGTCGTCGGGCAGTTCCCAGCGATACACCGGGACCGCGGTGACGATGGCGCCACGGGCCTCGAGCTCGCGGACGAGGGGGGCATTGGCCACGCCGTATTCCTGGATGGCGACGCGTGCGCCCTGGAGCTCCACCGATTCGGCTGCTTCGTCGAGAGTTAGCAGCAGCTCGCGCCAGGTGTTCGGCTCCGGAACGGTAATCGTGATGGGTACGCCGAGGTCACGAAGAGCCTTGACCGGCTTCGGGCCGCGCGCGACCACCGTGGTGCGGGCGAGGGCTTCGAGGAGCGCCGGAATCTCGAAGCGGGTTTGCCAGGCCGCGAAAAGGGTCCGCGTGCCGACTCCGGTCAGGAAAAGCACCACGTCGATGTCGCCGGCCAGCAGGCTGCGCGCGAACGCAAAGGCGGCCTCGTTCGACTCGAGCGGCACCTCCTTCATGCTCGGCGCGGAAATCGCGACGCCGCCGGCGCCCTGGACGAGGCGCGCCGCGTCGGAAGCCATGCGACTCTCGAAAGAGACGACTCGAAGTCCGCCGTATCCCCGGCTGCTGCCTCCGGTGGGTCGTGCGGTGAGTTCGGTGCTGTGGGATGTCATTCGCGGTTTGGTGCCAGGTTGGTGCGTGGTTCGTGCGTGGCGTAAATCGCGGAGCGCTTTCGTGCAGGCGGCGAGGCGACCAGGGAGCAGTTCCCCGGCCTTCGCTGCGTTGCGGCAATCTTTCAAGATTCCCACCGCACGGCAACCGCCGGCGATGTCGCGCGCAGCCTGCCGGTCTGCTTTCCCGGTGCAGACCGCCGTCCACTTCGCTGACTCGGACTGTTGACCGGACCCGTGCACGGTGCCTTACTGCCGATGAACGCTCGCACTGCGCGGAACGGGGCGCCGCGGCAGGCGGCAACAGCCGGCAGGCCTGCGCATGGAAGCCGGCTCGAGCGAAAGGAGCCACGCCGATGAAGATAAGAGACCTTCGCAAGAGCACTCCGGTCGACCTTCAAACCATCTCCCCCGAGCACACGGTCCACGAGGCCATCCGGCTGCTGTGTCGCTACAACATCGGCGCGCTCCCGGTCCTCGACGTTGAGGGCACGCTGGTCGGGATCATCTCTGAACGCGACGTGCTGCGCCTGTGCTCGCGCGACGACTGCCCCGAAGCGCTCTCGCTGAAGGTGCGGGACGTAATGACGTGCGACCTCGTGATCAGCGTTCTCGACGACACCCTCGACTACGTGATGCGCGTGATGACCGAGCGTCGCGTCCGCCATCTCCCCGTCCTCGAGGATCGCCGCCTGGTCGCCATCGTGTCCATCGGCGACCTCGTCAAGGCCCAGTACGAAGAGAAGGAAACCGAGATCCGCTTCCTTCGCGACTATATGCAGGGCGCGCTGGCCTGACCTGGAATAGCCGGACTGCTGCGCACCGCCTGCCGCCGACGATGCGCAGCCATTCGACTTTCCCGCGGATTGCGGCGCGCGCGCCGCTCCTTCTGATCGCGCCGCGAGCGCCGCGAGTGCTGATCGCGCCAATCGTGTCGCTCGTGCGCGTCGCCGTCCTCGCAGTCATGCTCGCGTCCGGCTGTGACGGCGGCGACCGGCTTTCTGCCGACCGCCGGCCACCGGCCACGCAGCGCTGCTTGGCGGCGAACCCGCTTCCCGGCTCGCAGCCGTTGCCGCCCGG
>JBHEOD010000056.1:0-415 GCA_046261745.1 Binatia bacterium | reverse complement strand
CGTCTGCAATCGCCTCGCGCTCGAGCCCGGCGCGTTTGCTCGCCGGCACGCCCTCGATGCGATCGACTGGCGCGCGTGGTCGCCGGAGGCGGTGGCCGAAGCGGCGGCGCTCGGCCGGCCCATTTTCGCGCTCTCGGGCTTCTTCGCGTGCGCCGAATGCGAGGAGCTGTCGGCCGGCCCATTTTCGCGTCGCCGCTTCGCGCGGCGTGTGAACGAAAGCTTCGTTCCCGTGCTCGTGGACCGCGAGGAAAGACCCGACGTGGACGCGTATCTCATGCAGGCCGTGCAGGTGGCGACCGGCGGCGCGGGCTGGCCTGCCGTGGTCTTCCTGCAGCCCGACCTGCGCCCGTTCGAAGCTCATTCCTGGGGAGTGGCAGGCGTCGCGCACAAAAAGCCGGAACGCATCGTCGAGGAG
>JBHEOD010000055.1:21053-21614 GCA_046261745.1 Binatia bacterium | reverse complement strand
CCCCGGCGTCGCCTCGGCAGGTGACGGTGGTCGGCTCGAACGCGTCGGTCGGACAATCGCCCGAGTTTCCGGTGCACGTCTCGGCCACGTCGCAGCTGCCGCTGGCCGCGCGGCACGGGGTGCCGGCCGTCGCGAAGCAACTGTCGGTGGACTCATTGCAGGTGGTGCTGCAGATGCCTCCGCCCGCGCAGGGATCGGTGCCGGCCTGGCAGAAGTTGGCGACGCAAGTCTCGGCGCCGTTGCAGTAGAGGCCGTCGTCGCAATCGCCGGCGACGAGGCACTCGGCGAAGTCGTAGAAGTCGTTGCCGACGCTCGACGAGTTGACCGCCAGCGTCAGGTCGATCTGGTCGCAGCCGTTGCCGACGCCGCAGTTGCCGGCCGTCGTGTCGTCGTCGGCCGAGCTGGTGACGCCGACCGGGTTGGTCTCGCGAATCACGTAGTTGCCGGCCGGAACGTTCAGGAACTCGTAGGAGCCATCCGCCAGCGTGACGAAGGTGTCGCGCAGCGTGTCGCCGCCGTCCACGACGCCGTTGTTGTTGTTGTCGTTCCAGAGCTCGACCG
>JBHEOD010000055.1:17047-21043 GCA_046261745.1 Binatia bacterium | reverse complement strand
GTCATTGTCGGGATCGAAGAAGACCGAGCCCGCCACCCGGCCGTAGCCGGCCGTGCCGCTGGCGGTGGAAGACTGGGTTCCGATGGTGAGGTTGGGGCGCGTGTACGTGATGTCGCCGGTATTGCTCACCACGTCGCCTTCGGCGACTGCGCCGAGCACTCCGCACAGATGAACCGTGAACGACTCGCCGGCGGCGAGCGAAGGCACGGCTGCCCACGACGCGGAGACACCCGAAGACGAGGTGATCGACGCCGCGGTGTAGTTCGGGCCCGGCAGGTTGCCGTTGTAGTTCGCGTACGGACACAGCACGTTGCCCGGCTCGATCAGCGTGAGGTTGGTCGTGTCACGCGTGTCGGTCAGCGTGACGTTGGTGAGCGTGGCTCCGCTGGTGTTCGTGAACGTCACCGCGAAGCCGACGACGTCGCCGGTGTTCAGGAACGATCCGCCGCTCGGCGCTCCGTCCACGTGAGTGAACTGCTTGAGGATGATGCCGTCGGTGCTCGGGCCGCCGAGGTCCTCGTAGCACTTGTGGACGGGTTCGTAGTAACGCCAGGGCATGTCCTTGGCCGCGATGTCGCTGGTGTCGCCGCCGGTGCTCTCGAGGCAGAACGTGTCGTCGGTGAACGACGCGAGGAAGTCCGTCACGTCGGTGATGCGGAAACGGACCCTCGACAGTTCGATGTCGCCGAGGGTGCGCTGGCCGTGCACCCAGCGAACCGCGTTGGTGTCGCTCGGCAGCGGGCTGCCGCCCGAGACGGTAACGCCGCCGCCGGTGGCCACCGACGTCAGCAGGATGGATCCGATGGCCGTCGCCGGCGCGACCGCGCCGCTGCCGCCGAGCTTGGAGTTCGCGTAGGCGATGCGGTTCCAGGGCCCCACGCACTGGACGTCGGCGGCGAACGAGCACGCCGCCACGGTACCCGTGCAAGTCGCCGCGCCGTTGCAGGACGGATCGTAGTCGTTGGTGTAGTAGGTGTCGGGGCCGGCAACCGGCGACCCGATTCCCGTCCAGGTCGTGCCGCTGTTCACGCTGATGATCGGCGCATTGCCCTTGCCGCCGTTGAGAGACAGGTTCGTCTTGATGCCGAACACCAGCGTCTGGTTGTAGTCCCACTGGTTGTAGATGTCCGACGACGCCACGCCTGTAGGAGCCAACGCCGGCCCGATGGGCGTCGTCGTCGTATGCGTGGTGGCATCGTTGCTGAAGAAGATGCCGGTGTCCTGCTGAATCTCGTTGACGTAGCCGTTCCTCAGTTGCGTGACGCCGGAGGAAGGAAGGTAAGACTTCGAACCCCGGATTCCCCAACCGTCGTAGGTCTGGTCGGTGTCGCTCGCGGGAATGGCGACGTAACTGGTGCCGACAGACTTGACGAATTCGACACCGATGACTTCGACGCCGTCGGGAACGTACAGCGTCTGCCACGCTGCGTGGCCATTGATGCTGCCGGTGTCCGCAGGCGTGGTCTCCATGATGTAGGCGAGTTCGTCGCCGTCGTCATAGCCGTCGAGCAGATCGGAGATCGCGTCGGGGTCGAGAAAGATTCGGTTGGTGGCCGAGCCGACGTAGTCGGCGTGCGCCGCGCCTGCCGCCTGGAGCGTCAACGTTGCCAGCAGTGCACCGAAGAACTGCGGGCTTCGCTTGCGCCCTTTCCATCGGTCGTTGTTCGCGGGGCGACAAGGCACCGCGCTACGAACATGGTCACTCGCGGTCGCGAGCGACCGCCCGAACAACAGAACGAAAAATCGGTTCATGTACCCCCCAACTCGAAGCTGGTGAAAGTGAGCCCCCGCCCACCGTCGAATATTCTTGGTTCCCCAAAAACTCAGACGGCTTATGACATAAGCGCCGACAACAACTCAAGCCAAGTGGGGAGAAAAAGCGGCCCGCTTAGGGCTGATGGGGGGGGGGAGGAGGGACGTGACGCAATGCGTCGCGAATCATGCAGACCCCGCCCCAGAGTTCCGTAATGGGCCAATGGTTGGACCCCAGGAGGTGCCCTTCCGTCGCGGGGGGTCTCCGCAGCCTTCTCAGAAGCCGCCGCGCACGGCCCGGACGTAGTAGCCGATCGTCTTGTTGCCGGCCTGGGTGTCCCCGGCGCTGAAATAGACGGTCCAGGCGTAAAGAGGGGCGCCGAGGTAGGTGGACGAGGTCCAGTGATAGTCGGGCCGGGTGCAACTGCACGTGGCGGAGGTGCAGCTGGCCGCGCAGGCGGTGGCGAACACGGAATAGACCGCCGGGCTGGACGCCCCCAGGTTTACCAGGGAATCCAGCTCGAAACGGTTGGGCAGGCGCCAGTCGTTGTGCCCGGCGAAGTTCTGGGAGTTCAGCGCGGCGATCTTGTCGGCCGTCGCGTTCGCCCATGTATAGGTATTGTCCTTGTCGTGGATGCCGCCGTCGTCGGCCAGCTTCTCCCAGGTCAGACCCATCCCGTTGTCGGTGACCGTACCGTCGCCGTTGTCGGTGAAGCTGCGGTCCACGCCGAGCTGAAGGTCACCGTCGAGGCCCGTGCCGTCGCAGTCGATCTGCAGGCCTGCCGAGTCGTAGCAGGTGGTCTGGCCGGTCTTGGAGACTCCGCCGGCCGGAGGACACTGAAGGACCACCGGCTGCCCAACCGCCTTCCTCAGCACCGACTGGGCGTCCGACGCGGTAACCGTACCGCTGTCGTTGACGTCGCCGCACTCGGTCGCCGCGCCGGCAGAGCCCGCCAGCGTCATCGTCCCTGCCAGTATCGCCGCCGTGATCTTGCCTCGCATGTCGGACCCCTCTGCTTCGATCGACGCGCGACGCCGCACGCATCGCGTTCCCCGCCAACCGTCGCGCTACGTCGTTCAGGTCGAACGACTCGGGGCAACGTAGCCGACCGTGCTTTGCGAGGCGAGCGACTTGCCTGTTCCCGCGTCCCTCGTTCCCTTCGCGAGCCGCAGCAACGCGCCTCCTTGCGAAGCGCCGCAGCGGCGGATAGGGCTGGAATCGATGGGGGGATCGAGTCGACGTGAGGCCAGGCAGCAGCCAGGTTCTGACGCCGCCGCTGCGAGACTCGCACCGCCGGCGATCGCTTCGAGCACTCTGCTGGTCGCGGCGCTGCTGTTCGTGTCCGGCGCCTGCGCGCTGACTTACCAACTTACCTGGCTGCGCCTTCTTCGGCTGGTTTTCGGCCACTCGACGGCCGCGTCGGCGGCCGTGCTCGGCATCTTCATGGGCGGCCTCGGCCTTGGCGCGATCGTGCTCGGCCGCCGCGCCGACCGGCACCGAAACCCTCTGCGCCTGTACGCGCTGCTCGAGATCGGAATTGCAGCGACCGCCGCCGCCACTCCCTTCCTCATTCATGCAACCCGCGACCTCTACACCGGCATCGGAGGCTCGGCCCAGCTGGGAGTTCCGGCAGCGACGGCGCTCAGGTTGCTGCTTTCGATCGTAGTGCTCGGCGTACCGACGTTCCTGATGGGCGGAACGCTGTCGGCAGCGGCGCGTGCGGTCGAAGTCGGCGGCGAGGGCCGCTGGCGCACGGCGGCGCTCTACGGCTGCAACACGCTGGGCGCGGTGACCGGCGTGCTGCTGGCCAACTTTGTCCTTCTCGAGAGTCTCGGCACCCGGAGCACGCTGCTCGCCGCTGCCGCCGCCAACGCGGTCTTGGCCGCGGCCGCATGGCTGGCGTCGCAACGGGTTTCCGGCCGCACGGGAGCCGTTACCGAATCCGCATCGCCACCGGACGACCTCGCGGTGCGACGGCTCGTGCTGGCGACAGCCGTGGTGGCCGGCGCCGCTTTCCTGCTGATGGAGCTCGTCTGGTACCGCATGCTCGCGCCGCTGCTCGGCGGCTCCACCTACACGTTTGGCGTGATCCTGGCGGTGGCGCTGCTCGGCATCGGCATTGGCGGCCTCGCGTACGCGCTCGAACCGTCCAGCCGCCGCAAGGTAACGATCGGGCGCCTCTCGCTGGTTACCGCCCTCGAAGCGCTGTGCGCGATCGTGCCGCTCGCTCTCGGCGATCGCAT
>JBHEOD010000055.1:13927-17037 GCA_046261745.1 Binatia bacterium | reverse complement strand
CCTTCGTCACCGCGATCGTCGTGCTGCCGATGGCTGTCGTGTCGGGCTACCAGCTGCCGCTCTTGATCGCGCTGATCGGTTCACGGACCGAAGACGTCGGCGCCGACGTCGGCAGCGTGTACGGCTACAACACCGCCGGCGCGATTTTCGGTTCCCTCGCCGGCGGGTTCGGGATGATTCCCGGCCTTGGGGCGCTCGGCACGTGGCGAACGATCACGGCGTCGCTCGTCGCGCTCGCCGTTGCCGGCGCCGCGATCGCCTGGAAGCGGCGTGAGCCTGTACACCCGGGGATCCTCGCGCTCGCCGCCGGCGTGGCCGCGCTGGCACTGAGCATGGCCACCGGACCCACCGCGCTGTGGAGACACACGCCGATCGGCGCGGGCCTGACCGCCGGTTTCGGCACGACGCCCAACGAGATGCGCAGTTTCATCCATGACGTGCGGCGCGGCGTCTACTGGGAAGAGGACGGAGTGGAAAGCTCGGTGGCGGTAACCGACACCGATTCGTTCAGCCTGATGATGAACGGCAAGTCCGACGGCAACGCGATCGCGGATGCATCGACGATGATCATGACCGGCGTGCTGCCGGCCATCGTGCACGACGGACCCAAGCGGGCGCTCGTCATCGGCCTCGGCCTCGGAACAAGTGCCGGCTGGCTGGCCAGGGTGCCGTCGATCGAGCACGTCGACGTGGTGGAACTCGAGCCGTCGGTACTGCGCGCCGCGCGCGACGCAGCGGCGGTGAACGAAGGCGTGATGGACAACCCCAAGGTCCGCTTCGTGCTCGGCGACGCGCGCGAGTACCTGCTCACCACCAGCGAACGCTACGACATCATCGCGTCCGAGCCCTCCAATCCGTACCGCGCCGGTGTGGCCAGCCTCTTCACGGTAGAGTACTACGAGGCTGCCAAGCGCGCGCTGGCCGCGGACGGAGTGTTCGCCCAGTGGGTGCAGACTTACGCGGTGGGCGACGCCACCGTAAAAACGGTGTACGCGACGCTGGCCTCGGTGTTCGATTCGGTCGAGTCGTGGGAAGTCCAGCTCGGCACCGACCTTCTCCTGCTCGCTCGCAACAGCGCCGCTCCTCACGACATCGGCCAATTGCGCGCGCGCACCGACTCCGAACCGTTCCGCTCGGCGCTGCGCGAAGCCTGGGGCCTCAGCGGAATCGACGGGCTGTTCGCCGGCTATGTCGCCGGACCGCCGATGGCCCGGGCCATTCGCGCGGCGACGCCCACCGAGCGCCTCAACACCGACGATTCGACCGTCATCGAGTTCGAGTTCGCTCGAAGCCTCGGCAGGTCGGACAACCAGATCCTGGGAATGATTCGCGCGGCTTCCCAACGGCGACCCGAGTTCGCCCCCACGCTCACGGGCGGCGCGATCGACTGGGCCGCCGTGGAGGAACTGCGGCCGGCGCGGTCGCTACAGGAAGAGAAAGCGTTCAACGCGGAAGGCTTCTCCGGAAGCGACGAGGCGTTGGCGCGCGTACACGCCCGCGTGTCGTACGCGTCGGGTCGCTTCGACCAGGTGCGGCTGGTGTGGGCCCAGCAGCCGCGTGAGCCGGTCCATCCCATCGACGTGCTGCTGGCAGCCGAGAGCTGGGCTGAAGGCGGCGACGACAAGTGCCTCGCGCTGGCCGAGCGTCTGCGCGAATGGACCGAGGCGGACGCGGAGGCAGTGCTGGCGCGCTACCACGAGAAAACAGGCGACCTCGCGCTGGCGACGGTGCACCTGGAACGATACTTCGCGGCGCGCCGGACCAGTGCGTGGGGATACCGGCCGCTGCTGCGGCGCACTCTCGCGACAGCATGGCGGGTTGCCGAGGCTCGCCGGGAATCGGTGGCGCCGCTGCTGGCTGCGCTCGGACAACCGTTCGCGGCCCACGTGGCCGAGGACCGTCGAGTGTTCGCGCGCGCGTCGATCGCCCTGGAATGGGGGCCGCCCGAATCGTGCGCGCAGTACCTCGAACCTTCCGAACCATGGATTCCGTTCGACCGCCCCCTGCTGACGAGGCGGGCCGAGTGCTACCGGCGGGTCGGCAGTCGTTTCGCGGCCCAGGCCCAGCGCGACCTCGACGACTTCGAAGCCTCGGCGCCGCCGGTTGCGTTCGAACCCGGCAGCCGCTGAAGCGTCCTCGGTACCTGCACCGTGAAACCTCCGAATCTCGTCGTGCGCGCCGGACGCCAGGCGCTCGCCGTCCTCGAACACGAAGGCTTTCGTGCCGATTCCTTCTCCACGCTGCTCGGGGCGTCGGGCGGCCCGAAGTGGCTGGTGCTGTCGGCGATCGACCGGGTTCTCGCGCGCCGCGTGGTGGCCGGACGCACCACGGCGCTGCACGCGTTCGGCACGTCGATCGGCGCATTCCGACATACCTGCCTCGCGCAACCCGACTCGCTCGCGGCGCTCGAGCGCTTCGAAGAGGCCTACATTGCGCAGGCCTATGAGAAGAAGCCGACGCCGGCCGAGGTGACGGCCGAGAGCCGGCGCATCTTCGAGGTGCTGCTCGGGACCGACGGAGCCGGCGACGTGCTTGCGCATTCGATGATGCGGCTGCACGTCGGCACGGTGCGCAGCCGCGGGCCGCTCGCAAGCGACGCACGCCTGCCGCTCGCGCTGGGGCTCGGATTCGCGGCGGGCGCGAATGCGGTTTCGCGACGCCTTCTCGGAGCGTTCTTCGAGCGCGTCGTGTTCCACTCCACGGACTCGCCCGCGTTCTCGTTCGGCGATTTTGCAACGCGCCACGCACGCCTCGACCACTTCAACCTTCGCGAAGCGACGCTGGCGAGCGGCTCCATCCCCATGGTGATGGCCGCAATCACAGACGTGCCGGGCGCGCCGCGCGGGCTCTACCGCGACGGAGGCATCACCGACTACCACTTCGCGATGGACTTCGAGGCTCCGCCGGGCCTCGTGCTGTACCCGCACTTCTTCGACCGCATCGTGCCGGGCTGGTTCGACAAGCCGCTGTCGTGGCGCAACGCGCGGGGGCCGCTGCTCGATCGCACCGTGTTCGTGGCGCCGTCGCGCGAGTTCGTGGCCACGCTGCCGGGCAGCAAGGTTCCCGACCGCGACGACTTCGTGAAAATGTCGACCAAGGATCGCCAGCGC
>JBHEOD010000055.1:0-13917 GCA_046261745.1 Binatia bacterium | reverse complement strand
GGCACGAAGCGCTCGCCGCATGCCGCCGCCTCGGCGATGAGTTCGAATCACTGCTCGAGAACGGCCGCCTCGCCGCCGCCGCCCTCCCCTTCCACTGAATCCGGGACAGGTACGGATTTGCGCGAATCGGCATCGTACGCCATGGCGGTCACGCAAAGCGTAAATGGGGTCTGACCCCATTTACCTCGGACTTCCGGCGTGACGCGAAAATGGGGTCTGACCCCATTTTTCAAGGTCAGGGTTCGCGCAGGACGAAGCGGACGCCGTATTCGGTTTCGAGGGACATCGCTTCGGAGAGCGGCTCGTCGACGACATCGATCGTCACGCTCGCATCGCGGTAGGGCTCGATCATCGCACTCTGCAGGTAGACCGGCACGCCTTCGACCTCAGCCGCCTTGCTGGCGGCCGACGTGATGACGGCGTTTTCGTAGAGATGCGGGGCCGCGCCCTCGCAGCAACCGCCGTCGATCATGAACGTGAGCGGACCGCTCCTGCCGGCGCGCACGCGCCCGAGGACTTCCGACGCGCGCGTGGTGATTCGTACGGTCGTCATGAGTCGAGATTCAATCCCCTGTCGCCGATGCGAAGAGAGATCCGGGCAAGAAGAAACCGGGACAGGTACATTCCACAACGAAATCTGTACCTGTCCCGGGTTTCGATCCGAAGAGTACCGCACCCGGCGTTCGGTCCGTGCAGGAATCGGTCAGTTGAGCAGCATCTGGAAGTAGAACTTTCCTTCCGGGGGCGTGCTCTGGCCGACGTGGATGTGTTTCAGCTCGTGGTACTCGGCCAGTCCCCACTTGCCGAGCTCGCGGCCCACGCCGCTCTGCTTGTAGCCTCCGAACGGGAATCGCAGGTTGATCATGTGGTAGTCGTTGACCCAGACGGTGCCGGTCTCGATGCGCCGCGCCACCGCGACCGCATGGTCGGTGTTCTCCGACCACACCGCCCCACCCAGCCCGTAGACCGAGTCGTTCGCAATGCGAACCGCCTCGTCCTCGTCCTTGTAGCGGATCACGGAGACCACCGGCCCGAAGATTTCTTCCTGCGCGATGCGCATCTTGTTGTCGACGCCGTCGAACACCGTGGGCTCGTAATAGTAGCCCTTGCTCATGCTCGCCGGTCGCTTTCCGCCGGCCACGCACTTCGCGCCCTGCTCGTGCCCGAGCGCAACGTACTTCTCGACCGTCTCGCGCTGCGACGAGCTGACGAGAGGACCCATGCCGGTGGTCGGATCCATCGTGTCGCCGATCTTGATGCGCGACAGGCCAGCCAGCATCTTCTCCATGAACTCGTCGTGGATGGTCTCATGCACGAGGATGCGAGTACCGGATTCGCAGATCTGTCCCTGATGCATGAACGTCGCGAACAGCGAACCGAGCGCCGCGGTGTCGATGTTCGCGTCGGGCAGGATGATGTTCGGCGACTTGCCGCCGAGCTCGAGCGTCACCTTCTTGAGCGTGCCCGCGCCGAGTTGCATCACGCGGCGTCCGACTTCCGTGGAGCCGGTGAACGCAACCTTGCCGATGTCGGGATGCGTCGCGAGCTCCTCGCCCGCGGTTCCACCCGGACCGGAAATCACATTGACCACTCCGGCGGGAACGCCGACCTGCGTGCAGATCTCGGCCATCAGCAGCGTGGAGACGGGAGTCACGGACGCCGGCTTGATCACCACGCAGTTGCCGGCCGCAATCGCGGGCGCGATCTTCCACGAGCCCATGATCATCGGGAAATTCCACGGCGTGATGCCGGCGCAGACGCCGATCGGTTCGCGCACGACGAGGTTGCGACTCGGGATCGGAACCACCTCTTCGTACTCTTCCTGCAGCATGCCCTTGTATTCGTCGCCGGCGATGTACGATCCGAAGTGGAAGAAAGTTTGCGCCGCGCCGGGCACGTCCATGCTCATGGCCTTGCGCATCGTGCCGCCGCCGTCCTGCACTTCGGCCGCCGCCAGCTCGTCCTGGCGCTCGAACATCGCAGCGGCCACGCGCTGAAGGATCTCGCCGCGCTCCTCCGGCGGTTTGCCTCGCCACACCCCGCTGTCGTGCGCGGCCTTGGCGGCGGCCACCGCCTTGCGCACGTCTTCACGATCGGCGACGGCAACGTTGCACCACGCTTCTTCGGTGGCGGGGTTGATCGAGGGAGCGGTCTTGCCGCCCTTGGCGGACTCCCACTGGCCGTTGATGAACAGGCCGTATTCTTTCATGGCATTCCTCCGATTCGTCTGTGGGGCCGCGGCCGGAAGCGGCCGCCACTCGGCGCGGAACCTACGCTCGCAATCTCGGCCAAGCAAGAAAACCGGGGACGTCCGCATGGCCGGAGCCACGTCGCGAAAGTCCCCGATTTGTCGCGCCAACCTGCTTGACGTGGACCGGGCGGCCGAGTAACTAGGACCCGGTCGCCAAATTCTCTCGGACGCCATCGCGTCCCCACAGAAACTCCCGTGAGTGACGTTCCAAGTTCCCCGCCCATCCCCGGTACCTACTGGGTGGTACCGTCAACGCTGCTGGCAGGCGCCTACCCCGGCGGACGCGACGCCAAGTCCACCGAGGAGCGCATGGCCGCGCTTCTGAACGCCGGCATTCACTCCGTGATCAGTCTCATGTCGGAGGAAGAAGCCTTCGAGGCCGGTGCGGGGGAAATCTTCCTCCCGTACGAGGATACGCTCGAAAGAATCGGTGAAGAACGCGGGATCGTCGTCGAGATCGAGCGATACGCGATCGAAGACGCCAACACTCTGACCGAACAGGCGATGGAACTGGTGCTCGACGCGATCGACGCCGAGATCGAGGGGCGCAACAGTCCCACGTTCGTGCATTGCTCCGACGGGAACGCGCGCACGGGCGTGGTGGTGGGCTGCTACCTTGCTCGTCACGGCATCGCGACGGGCAAGGATGCCCTCGGAAGGCTCAAGGAACTGCGCGCGTGCGACCCGGTGCTGGCCGGCCGCAAGTCGCCGGAGACGATGACCGAAGAGAAATTCGTATTGCGCTGGCGCGAATCGCGTTGACCTGGTTCACACTTCTTTCTCAAAATCCGCTCCCCGCCATCCGTCCGAACGTTCCTGATGCGCGACGCCGCCTGCTGCGGCCTGCCCAGTCCCGCCTGAATTCCCTCCTTTATTGACCGGCGCTCGGGGAGTAAGGATATTCCCGGGGGGGATGTCTTTTTTGATCGTCATTCTGGTCTTTTCGGCTGTCCTGCAGGTCATCGTTGCAATCATCGCCCTTTGGGGGCCGAAGTCGCGGCGTGCCAGCGGGGTGTGGTGGGCTTTCGCCGCGGCTCTCGGCCTGATGGCGCTGCGCCGTGTGACCGCGGTGGCCGGCATGCTCGCTGCCCCGGATGTCAGCCCGACTCGAGCGACCGAAGAGATCCTGGCCGTCGTCATCTCCGTCCTCATGTTGATCGGCGTGCTGCGGCTGCGCCGGCTGTGGGCGGAGTCGGACGCGAGCCTCGAAGAAGCGACGCTGCGCGAAGCCGCACTCAAGCAAAGCGAAGAGCTTTGGCAACGCATCTTCGAGTATGCACCGGACGGTTACATCCTGCTCGAACTTGACGGGCGGCTCGAGCGTCTCAACATAGCCGCGGCCGAGATCGCCGGCGTGCCGCGCATCACCAGCGAAGGGCGTCACATCTTCGAACTCGGCATCCTCGACGAGGAGGGTATGACGCAGGCAGCCCGCAACCTGGCGATGCTGCAGGAGGGTCAGGATCCCGGCCCGGCCGAGTACACCTTCCATCGCAGCGACGGCATCAACCGCGAAGTCGAGATCATCGGCTACATGATCGAGGTGCGCAGCCGCCCTTTGCTGCTCACCATCGTTCACGACGTGACGCGTCGGCGACGCATCGAGGCCGAACTTCGCCGCAACCGGTTGCGGCTCGAGGAAGCTCAGCGCGTGGCGGGGATCGTTACGTTCGAGATCGACCTGCGCGCGGGCACGATGTGGACCAGCGGCGACCCGCACACGGAAACGCAAGGAGCCGACGACACAAGGCGCATGACGCTCGAAGAGGGCTTCTCGTTCATCAACGCGGAGGACCGCCAGCGAGTGGCCATGGAACTGGCCGCGGCCGCCTCGATGCCGGACCATCGCGAGGTCGTCGTGGAATACCGGCAACGCGACGACGTGCGCGACCGCGAAGCCACGGTGCGCACGACGGCGCGCGCGGAAACCGACGAGGCCGGCAACGTCGTACGGATGATCGGCGCCACCCTCGACATCACCGACATGCGCGAGGCCGAGCACGAGATCCGCACCCTCAACACCGCGCTGGAAGAGAGGGTACGCGCACGTACCGCCGAGCTGGAGCGGGCCGTCGATGAACTCGGAGCGTTCAGCTACTCGGTTTCGCACGACCTGCGCTCGCCGCTGCGCGCGATGGCCGGCTACAGCGACATGGTGCTCGAGGAGGACGGCCGCAACCTCTCGGAGACGTCGCGCCAGCACCTCACGCGAATCCGTGCGTCGTCGGTGCGCATGGCCGGGCTGATCGACGGCCTGCTGTCGCTGTCACGCCTGACCCGCGCGACGCGCACCGATACGTCCGTCGATCTTTCCGAGATCGCGCGTGGAATCGTACACGAGCTTGGCAACTCCGATCCCGGGCGCGTGGTCGAGGTGGAGATCCAGGACGGGCTGGAAGCGGTGGCCGACGCGGGCATGATGTCGCTGGTGCTGCAGAACCTGCTGTCGAATGCGTGGAAGTTCACGCGCTCGACCACCCGCGCGCAGATCGCGTTCGGCCGCACCAGTCTCGGTGCGTACTTCGTGCGCGACAACGGCGTGGGCTTCGACGCGTCTCAGAAGGCCAAGCTGTTCCGCCCTTTCGAGAGGCTGCACCGCACGGACGAGTTCGAGGGAACGGGCATCGGCCTGGCCACCGTCGACCGCATCGTGCGTCATCATGGCGGCCGCGTCTGGGCCGAGGGGTCGATCGGCAGAGGATCCACCTTCTGGTTCACGCTCGCCCCCGCCGAAGCCCATCTCGCAGCGCGCCCCCACGGCGACGAGCCCGAAAAAAATGGGGTCTGGTGAAGAAATGGGGTCAGACCCCTTTTCCAGGAGCGGCGTTGCGGCATTCCGGAAAAATGGGGTCTGACCCCGTTATCCGGGAGTGGGCCACGGGCGGCGGTCGGATTAATGGGGTCTGACCCCATTAATTCCATTTTTCCCGCGGCTAGCCTCGCTGGCGCATGGCGCGGGCGATCTCCCGCTTGGCGTCCTGGTCGCGCGAGCTGGCGCGCTTGTCGTGGAGCTTCTTGCCCTTGGCCAGGCCGAGCTCGGCCTTGAGGCGCCCGTTCTTGTCGAAGTAGATCTTCGTGACGACGAGCGTGAGTCCCTCGAGCTTGACGCGCCCTGCAAGCCGGTCGATCTGGCGGCGATGCAGCAGCAGCTTGCGCGGCCGGTCGGGGTCGTGGTTGGCCGGCCCTGCGGGCTTGTACGGCGCGAACCGGCAGCCGATCAGCCAGGCCTCTCCTTTGTCCACGCGCACATAGGAGTCGGTGAGGTTCACGCCGCCTTCGCGCGCCGAGCGCACCTCGGTGCCGGTCAGCTGCATGCCGACCTCGAGCGTCTCCTCGACGAAGTAGTTGTGGAAGACCTTGCGGTTATCCGCCACGCGACCGCTGGTGTCTTTCGTGCGAGTCGCGGTCTTGGCCATCGCCAAAACCTAGCACGACATCCCAACAGGCGGAACGCGCGCCCCCGCACCGGAAATGGGGTCTGATCCCATTTTATCTCGAACCACGCGCGGGGCGCGCAGAGTGGTCCAGCTGCAAGGCGAACGCCCGGGTAGAGAGCGGAGACGGACTTCCCGTCCGTCGTAGCGAACGACCGGACGTTCAACGCAGCAGATGGGCCGCTATGCGCGTCCCGCCCCAAGCGCGGGGCGCTATCCCCAGACTTTTTTCAGATGGGCCTGCCCGCCGATCTCGTGGGTGCGGCCGAGATCCACCTGGCGGTTCTTCGCGTCGACGAAGACAACCTTCGGTTTCCACGCGACGGCTTCCTCTTCGGGCATCCAGCCGAAGGCAGCGATGATGATGAGGTCGCCGACGTTCACCTTGTGCGCGGCCGCGCCGTTGACGCAGACCACGCCGGAGCCGGCCTGGCCCTCGATCGCATAGGTCTCGAAACGTTCCCCGTTGTTGACGTCCCAGATGCACACGGCTTCGTTCTCGATGATCCCGGCGCTGCGAAGCAGGTCCGGGTCGATCGTCACGCTTCCTTCGTAGTGAAGGTCGGCGCCGGTGATGGTGGCACGATGGATCTTTCCGCGAAGCATTTTCCGCATTGTCGTCTCTCCCGCGAAACGCGCGCCAGCGCGTGGCCAGTGTTCAGTTTGCCGCCGCGCCGCCATTGAGGGCGACGCCGGTCGGCGACCGTTCAGGGACTCGAGCTGGAAGTTCGGCCAGGGTCACGTTGTCGATGAGCCGCACGGGGCCGAGCCACGCGGCAACCGCCATCACCGATCGCTCGTCGGCCACCTCGGTGGCGGCAACGAGTTCGGGATCGACGACTTCGAGATACTCGACGCGAATCGCGTCGCAGGAGGCAAGCACGTCCGAAGCCGCTGCCACGAGGGCTGCGGGGCGGCGTTCGCCGCGCGCAAAAGCCGCCGCGCCGGCCGCCAATGCGCGATGAATCACCGGCGCCAGTGTGCGCTCGGCCGGAGCCAGCCGCGCGTTGCGCGAGCTCATCGCAAGCCCGTCGCGCTCGCGCACCGTGGCACCTTCGACGATCCGCACCGGGAAGTGGAGGTCGGCGACCATGCGCCGGATCACCTGGAGCTGCTGGAAGTCTTTGCGCCCGAACACCGCCACGTCGGGCAGCACCATGTTGAACAGCGCCGCCACCACCGTCGCGACACCTTCGAAATGCCCGGGACGGTGGCTCCCGCACAGCCCGTCGGCCAGGCCCGCAACGTTCACCCGCGTGGCAGCTCCCGCCGGATAAACATCGCTCGCCGCCGGCATGAACAGCACGTCGACGCCTTCCTCTTCCAGCATCGCCGTGTCGGCGGCATCGTCGCGCGGGTAGTTGTCAAAGTCCTCGGCGTTGTTGAACTGCGTGGGGTTCACGAAGCTCGACACGACGACCATGTGCGAAAGTTCGCGGGCCTCGCGCACCAGCGCGAGATGTCCGTCGTGCAGGTAGCCCATCGTCGGAACGAAACCGACGGTCAGTCCTCCAGCGCGTGCCTGGCGGCTGAGCTCCTGCATCTTGGCGACCGATCGGACGATCTTCATGGCACGAGCCTGCTCAGGCTTCCTTCTTGAGCGCGACCGGACGCGGGGACGAGAACGAATGCGCTGTCGTCGGGAATGCGCCGCCGCGAACCTCGCCGACGTAGCGTGCGAACGCCTCGGTGGCCGCCGCGCCGAGGTCGGCGTAACGCTTCACGAACTTCGGCGCGATGCGGTCCTCGAGGCCGAGCAGGTCGTGCATCACGAGCACCTGCCCGTCGCAGCCGGCACCGGCTCCGATACCGATGGTTGGAATGGAAAGGTTGGCGGTGATCTCGGCCGCGAGGTCGGACGGCACGCCTTCGACGACGATCGCGAACGCGCCGGCTTCCTCGAGCGCGAGCGCGTCCTCGAGCAGACGGTCGCGGCTGCCCGCCTTGTTGCCGCCGCGGCGGCCCTGCACCTTGTGGCCGCCCATGCGATGGACCGACTGCGGCGTCAGCCCGATGTGGCCCATCACCGGGATGTCCACCTCGGCCAGGCGCCGGACGGCATCGACGACGTGCACACCGCCCTCGAGCTTGACGGCTTCGGCGCCGCCTTCCTTGAGGAAGCGTCCGGCGTTGACGACGGCGTCGGCGACCGACACCTGGTAGGAAAGGAACGGCATGTCGGCGACGACGAGGGCACGGCGGCGACCACGCGCGACCAGGCGCGTGTGGTAGACCATCTCGTCCATCGACACGCCGAGCGTGTTCTCGCCGCCCTGCATGACCATCGCGAGCGAGTCGCCAACCAGCAGCAGGTCGGCGCCCGCCCGATCGGCCAGCCGCGCGAACGTGTAGTCGTAGGCCGTCACCATCGCGAGCTTGCGCTCGTGCTTGGCGGCCAGCACTGCCGGAACGGTTACCTTGGAATCTTCGAAGCTCGCAGCCCGCGTTGCCATTGTCCGACCTCCTGTAAGGAGAAGGAGTGTCGGTAGCTGCGGCGAGCGCCCTTGCCGGACGCACGAACCCGGGGGCTCGTCTGCCGTTTCACTTTCGACCTCCGTCTCGGTCCTGAACCGCCCGACTTCGTTCGGGGCTGGTTCAGCAGGCGTCTTTCATCCGAGGGGCTATCCCTTCGTGATGGGATGACGCTCAACTGGATCCAAGCGGCACGTAAACCTGGGTACCCTGTCCCATCGATCCGATCTCCCGAACGAGGTCGACCAGGTGGCCGCCGTTTTCGACAAAGTCGATGTCCGAGCAACTGACGATGAGGAGCGGAGTATCCCTGTAGCCGTGGAAGAACCTCCTGTAGGCTTCCGCGACCTTCTCAATGTAAGCCCGGCCGATCTTGCGCTCGTACGGCCGGTCTCTCTTCTTCAGCCTTCTAAGCAGTACCTCGACTTCTGCATCCAGAAAAACGACGAGGTCCGGCTTTCGTATCCTGGCGTCCAGCAGCCCGTAGATCCTCTCGTAGAGGGCGAGCTCGTCGGCCGCCAGGGTCAGCCCCGCGAAGATGCGATCCTTCGCGAAGAGGTAGTCCGTTACCACCGCCTGTTCGAACAGGTCCAGCTGGACCAGTTCTTCCTGCTGGCGGTAACGCTCCACCAGGAACGAGAGCTGCGCGGTCAGCGCGTAGCGCTCGGGCTCCTCGTAGAACCGCGGGAGAAACGGATTCTCCTCCACCGGCTCCCCGACGAGTCGTGCGCCATAATGCTTCGCCAGAGCCCGCGAAAGCGAGGACTTTCCTACACCGATGGCGCCCTCGACAGCGATATAGCGAGCTTCCTGCGGCACTCCCTTTTCCACGTAGCGGCTCGGCCACCGCCACGACTCTCGTCCCGGCGGGCCCCGGCTATCACGCAGTTGGACGAGCGGCAAGCCGAGCGACAGCGGTTCCCCGACGGTGCGCGCGCAACTCCGGCTGTGGCTCGCCGGGGACTCGGTTTCGCGCCGGACCCTGTGCTATTGTCCCCCGATCGAAACGGCGGAGGGAGCGGTGAAAACAGCGGAAAAAGAGGCGCGGCCGGTCACGGCCGGAGACCTGCTCATCATCGGACTTCCCGGCCCCGCGCTCGATGCCGAGGCCGAGGCCCTGCTGAGCGAGACCCAGCCTTTGGGCGTCGTTCTTTTCCGTCGCAACATCATCTCGGTCGGCCAGCTTCGGGAACTGACGGCGGCGCTGCGCGAGGGACGGCCCGACCTGCTGATCGCGATCGACCACGAGGGCGGACGGGTCCACCGCATGCCGGCGGACTTCACGCATTTCCCGCCGTCCCTCGTGATGGCCCGCAACGGCGACCCCGGGCTGCTGCGCGAAGTGGCGCACGCCCATGCGTCCGAACTGCGCGAAGCCGGCTTCAACCTGACCTTTTCGCCGGTGCTCGACGTGCACACCAATCCGGCCAACCCGATCATCGGCGACCGCGCCTTCGGAACGACGCCGGAGGAGGTCATCCACAACTCGCTGCCCTACCTCCAGGGGCTGATCGAGGGCGGGATCCTGCCGTGCGGCAAGCACTTTCCCGGTCACGGCGACACGCAGGTGGACTCCCACCTGGCGCTGCCGGTGCTTCCCGCCGCCAGCCACGACCTTCAGCGGCTGCGCGAACTGGAACTGAGGCCGTTCGCGCGCGCCATCGCGCAGGGGCTGCCGATGATCATGACGGCCCACGTCGTCTGCGAAGCGCTGGATCCGGCGGTGCCGGCCACGCTGAGCCCACTCGCCATCGACGGCTGCCTGCGTCGCGAGCTCGGCTTCGGCGGCTACGTGATCTCCGACGACCTCGAGATGAAAGCGGTGGCCGATCACTACAGCGTCGGGCGCGCGGCGGTGCTGTCGATCCTGGCCGGTTGCGACGGGTGCCTGGTGTGCGCGACGCCGTCGCTGATCCGCGAAGCCCACGCCGCCCTCACCGCCGCGATCGGGAGCGGCGAGATTACGGCGGCAACCCTTGCCGGCGTTGCCAGGCGTCGCGATAAGCTGCTGGCCAAGTCGAAGCGCCTCCAGCGCGTTCCGCTGGCGGGCGGAAGCATCGGCGCGCCGTCGCACGCGGCGCTCAGTTCGAAGCTCGGCGGGGACAGCGAGCTTGTCGCCAAAGCCTGAGACTTCGATTCGCGCGGTGGTTCGCCAACGCGGTTCCTCTGCGCGCAACCTGATGGCGCGCGCGACCGTTGCCGTGGCCGCCCTGGCGTTGCTGGCCGGCGTGAACCTGGCCGCGGCGCAGGAGGGCGCCGAGCGTTACGAGGTCACGATCACTCCTCCGAAACGGCCGGGCACGCAGGCTCCGGTCGCCGAGGCCGACGAAGCCGCGGCGGCCAGTGACACTGCGCCCGAAGCACCGCCTGTCGATCCTGCGGACAATGTGCTTGGCGGCGAGCCGGCGGGCGCGGATGCGGCGCAGGCGCCCGCGGCTCCTGCGGCAAAAGCCGCGGTGCCGTCGGGTGCGGCGCCGACGCCGGCAACCACGCGCGCCGCAACCAACCTTCCGCTTCGCACCCTCCAGGTAGGAGCCTACCGGCTGAAAAAGAGCGCGCAGTCGATGCGAGAAAAACTGGCCGCTTCGTTCGAGGACGTGAGCATCGTCGAAGTGCAGTCCGGCGGCGAATCGCTCTACCGCGTGAACGTGGGACGCCTGCCGCGAGGCCCGGCATTGGAAGCACTGCGCGGCCGACTCGTCGCCGCAGGCCACCCGGCCTTCGACGTGCCGCTGCCGCCGGTCGCCGCAGGCAACTGAACATCAGCCGGCAGTGCGCTTCTTTCCGGGCGCTTTTCTCTTCGCCTTCTTCCTGGCGGCCGGCTTCCCCATCGCCGGCTTCTTGGCGGCCGTTCTGGCCGACGGCTTCGTCGCCGTCAGCTCCTTTGCGGTCGGCTTCGTCGCGGGCGATGCCTTCTTCGCGGTCGGCTTCGTCGCGGCCGATGCCTTCTTCGCAACACCCGGCATCGATCCCTTCCTCGAAGGTTTCCCCTCGGGCGACTTCGTTTGTGCCGCCTTCACCGCGCGCGCCAGCGCGCGAGTGTAGTCCCCGCGAGCCACTCCGCTCTCGGTGACGATGGCGGTAACGAGGTCGGCCGGCGTGACGTCGAAGGCCGGGTGAAACACCGAAACGCCGCGGGCCGCCACGCGGCGTCCGCCGATGTGCGTGACTTCGCGCTCGCCGCGCTCCTCGATCGGGATGCCGGCACCGCTCGCGCAGTCGAGATCGATCGAGGACGTCGGCGCCGCAACGTAGAACGGAACGCCGTGGCGGCGCGCCAGCACGGCGATCGTGTACGTGCCGATCTTGTTGGCGACGTCGCCGTTGGCCGCCGTGCGATCCGTACCCACCACCACCGCACCGATTCTTCCGCTGGCCAGCAGCGCGCCGACCATGCCGTCGGTCACGAGCGTCACCGGGATGCCCAGCTTCACGAGTTCCCAGGATGTCAGGCGCGCACCCTGAAGGAACGGCCGCGTTTCGGTCGCGTACACGCCGAAGCGCCTGCCCTTCTCCCACGCCGCCCGAATCACGCCGAGGGCCGTGCCGTAACCGGCAGTTGCCAGCGCGCCCGCGTTGCAGTGCGTGAGCACGTCGCCGCGTCCAAGCAGCGAGGCGCCCGCCGCGCCCATCGCGCGATTGGCCGCGACGTCTTCGGCGTACATGACCTCCGCCGCCTGCCCAAGCTCGCGCGCGGCGCGCGCCGGAGATCGCTCCGCCTCCGGCACCGCAGCGAGCACCCGGCGCTGCCGCTCGATCGCCCACGCCAGGTTCACCGCCGTCGGCCGCGCCGCATGGAGCACGGCCGCTGCCCGTTCGAAGTCGGCCGTCACGCGGCCTGCGCGAAACCGTTTCGCTTCGAGGGCGAGACCGAACGCCGCCGTCACTCCGATCGCGGGTGCTCCGCGCACCACGAGGTCGCGAATCGCGCGCGCCGTGTCGGCTGCACCGCGAAGCTCGAGGTGCGTCTCGACGAGGGGAAGCTTGCGCTGGTCGAGCAGGCGCAGGCGGCCGCCTTTCCAGACGATGGGTTCGATGTCCTTTTCAACGCGGGGCACGCAGGCAATCCTCCAAACTTCGCTGGGGACGGAAACCGAGAAGGGCGGTGGCGCGCCGTCCGTCCGCGAGAGTACGCCACCGAAGATGCGCGCCGTCCATCGCCGCCGGTGCGAGACGGTCGGCGATGGGTCCGGGCAGCGGCGGTGCGAATACGCCCGCCATCGCCAGAAGTCGAGAAAGCGGAACCACCGGCCGGCCCACCAGGTTGAGGACCTCGCCGCAGTTCTGTTCGATGGCGAGCGCGATCGCGACGACGAGATCGTCGTAGTGGATCACCTGGCACGGCGGATCGTAACCGAGCACCCGAACCGGCAGCGCCGCTGCCAGCAGGGATGCAATCGGGCTGTCCATCGGGCCGCCGAGCACGCTGGCCGTGCGCAGCACGCCGACGCGCACGCGCGCCGAAACGGCCCACTTGACGAGGCGGCGCTCGACCGCGCGCAGCGCCTCGGCCCAGCGCGCGTGCGCCGACGGAAAAACCGACTCGCGCGGCAGCGTGCTGCGTTCGTCGAAGACCACCGGCGAGGCCACCGCGACGCCGTAGACCGCGGTCGAAGTCAGGAACAGCAGTGCCGGGGCGCGACCGCCGAGCTCGACGCTGCGATCGAACGCGGAAACGAGCATGTCGGCCAGCGCGGCGTCGCTGGCCCAGGGCCCTGCCGGAGTAACCGGAGATTGGGACAGCGCCAGCAGCACGACCGTGGTGGGTTTCACCTCGAGCAGCATGTCGGCGAGCTCACGCGCACATGCCGGCGAGGCTGGATCGATGGAACGCTCGCCGACGGCCGACGTCGGCGTCGTGCGCACTACCACCACGCGACGATCCGCGGCCTGCGCGACCAGCGCGCGGACAACGTCGTGCGCGAGTGCATCGCGGCCGATCACGAGGATGGTTTCCCTGGCCGCCATGGCGCGGCATAGCGCCATACCTTCTTTGACAAGTCGAGGAGCGCCCCCTAGCCTCGCACACGTGGAGTCGCGGTCGCACACCGAAGTGGTTCGCGCATCCATCGACGTGTGCTTCGACACGCTCGTCGACTTCGAAAGCTATCCCCGGACGTTCCGCGTGATCCGCTCCGCCACGGTGGAACAGGCCGACTCGGCCGCCGGGCTCTGGCAGGTTCGCTACGAGCTCGACGCCATCCTCAAGACCATCACGTACACGCTCGCCTACCAAAGTACCCGCCCGAACCTGCTCACCTGGAAGATGACAACCGGCGACCTGACGGCCATCGAAGGTCGTTACGATCTTCTCGAGCTGGAGCCGGGACTCACCGAGGCCACCTGCACGCAGGCCATCGACGTCGGCATGTGGGTTCCAGGCATGGTGCGCCGGGCGTTCGAACGATCCGCCGTCGAAGACTCGGTGCGCGAGTTCAAGCAGGCGGCCGAGGATCGCGCGGGCACCTGACGGCGGCGCCACGGCGTGGCCGACGCGGCGCCTGATTCCTGCAAGCTCACCAACTGAAAAAAGGGGTCAGACCCCTTTTTTAAGTGGCGACGCTGATTTTTCTGGACTACCGCGCGGAAAAATGGGGTCTGACCCCTTTTTTCCTAGGTGACCGTGACGCGTGCGGGCCGCGCCCTCGCATTCGCGACCCCCGTTTGTCCGCAAGAACACCGCCCACGCAGTTCGCGGGCGCGCCATTCATCTCGTGCAACTGCGCCCGATTCGCAACGAACTTCCCACCACGGCGGGGA
>JBHEOD010000054.1:0-22081 GCA_046261745.1 Binatia bacterium | reverse complement strand
GCCGATACACTTCGCGACCTCGCCAGCTCGGAGGAAGACGCCGCTATCCGCGCGGCTTCCCTCGCCCGCCTCGACGACGAGGCAGCGCTCGTCAACTCGGCGAGCTACGATCCCGAGACCACGATCCGCAGCCGCACGCTCGCACGCCTGCACAGCGAAGAAGCGATGGTCGCCGTTGCGAGCGAGAGCCCCCATGCCGACACGCGCCGCGAGGCCGTGACCCGCCTGGAGCACGGGCAGACGCTGCTCGAGATTGCGTGTCACGACTCCGACGCCGAGGTGCGCGGCCTGGCCGCGCGAAAGCTTCACGGAAAGGACGCTGCCTTTCGCGTGTTGTGCGACGGCGAGCACGCCGACGTGAGGGCCGGGGCCGTTCGGCGAATCGCGGACAAGGACTTCCTGGAGGCCCTGCTGATCGGCGACCGCCACTGGGAGGTTCGTGCCTCCGCTGCACGCAAAGTTCGTGACCACGACATCCTTTTGACCGCTGCACTCTCCGACGTCGCATGGCAGGTGCGCGAGGCCGCCGTCACGCGGCTCGAAGACGAGGTCGTGCTGGGCCAGGTCGCTCGCGAGGACGAAGCCTGGCAGGTGCGGCGGGCCGCCGTGATGGTCACCGCCGACCCGGTGCTGCTGGCCAACCGGGCGCGCTGGGACAAAGCCTGGCAGGTTCGCCGCGCCGCTGTCTCGCGCACGGACGACGAAATCGTGCTCGCCAACCGGGCAAAGAACGACGACGACTGGGGCGTGCGCTGCCAGGCCGTGAAGAGGGTCCAGGACCACGACCTGCTCGCCAATCGGGCGCGCTGCGACGAATCGTCGTGCGTGCGCGAAGCGGCCGTGCAGCGCGTCGAGTCGAAGTCGCTGCTGCGGGAGATCGCAGGCGCCGATGCGGACGAGGCCGTGCGTGCCGCCGCGGTGACGCGGCTTGCGGCGATCACCTCGTCGACCGGTCGCGCTGCCGACGAACGTCCTGCTGACGGGAATGCGCAGGCGTCAGGTGACGCCGGAGTCGATCCGGAGCACGCGTGATACGGCCGCGACCGTTTCCGTCTCGTAGCGTTCACGCGCCGCCGAGCCGCCCTGCGCGAAACAAGCCCGCAGCGCCGCCTCGACCAGCCCGAACAGCAGTTCCGCGACCACTGGCGCATCCGCCCGCGGCATCGCCCCTTCGCGCGCCCAGGTCTCGAGCGCTGCCTCGACCGCACGCGTGACGACCTCGCGATTGGCTTTCTGCGCGAGCGGCGCAGCCGACGGCCCGTCGCTGAGCAGAAACAATCCGAAGCCCGGCCAGTTTCGCGCGACGAATTCGAACGCCTGCGTGACCACGTGTTCGATGGTAACGCGCGACGCCACCGGCTCGATGCCGAAGAACATCGCACCGGCGAATTCGGTGCCGTAGCGCTCGCCCACCGCCCTCAGCAGTTCCTGCTTGGTGCCGAAATAATGAAAGACGCTGCCCTCGGCCACTCCCGCCGCGCGGGCAACGTCGGCGGTGGAAACCGCCGCGTAACCGCGCTCCGAGAACAATCGCGTCGCCTCGAGGAGCACGCGCGCGCGGCGCCCGCCCGGATCCTTCTTCCACGACGCCGCCGCAGCGCCCACCGCTCGCTTGCGTGCGGTGCGCACGGCGCCGGATGCCCGCTTCACCCCGGTTGCCACGGCTCAGCGTTTCCCCGTCGCAGCAGGCGCCTGGGGAGAACGCATCGCGCGCCACCGCCTTCGCGCATGCCACGCGATCCGGTGCAGCACACTTTCCCCCTGGTCAAGTGCAAACACCTTCGGAAAGGCGAGGAACAGGCGGCGATTTCCGGACAGCCGCACGCGTCCGGTCACGAGAGCCCAGGGGGCGCTGCGCGTTCCCTGCTGGATTTGCAGGAAAGTTCGACCCTCGCATCGAACCACGAGATCGGCCCGCGGATTGCGCCCGGCCCTCACCTCCGCGCGGCCGCGCTGGATGCGCAGCACCCACTCGCCGGCGCCGCTGCCCGAGAACAGGAACTGCGTGGTGAAGTCGAGGTCGAGTGCCTCGTCGGCGCGGAAAAAATGCGGCATCTTGCGCATCATCGCGTCGACGTCGAGCGAACAGACGCGCGAGAGCGGAACCAGCCGCGTCGTGCGCGACGCCGGGCCTCCCGCGTCAGCCGTCGTGCGCCAGCGCCCGGGCGCAATGCCGAGCCGCTCGCGGGCCGACGGCGTGTCGATCACGAACTGTTCGTCCTCGACCGAGCGTGTCTCCGCGAGCGGCTTCAGAGTCTCATCGAGGTAGCGGCGCCGGACCTGGCGCTCGGCGTGAAACTCCTCGTGGATCTCCGCGGGGCAGGTCGCGACGCAGTTGAAGCAGCGATACTCCACCTTGTACGCGAGGGCCTGCCACAGCGCAGCGATCTCCGCGTTGCTCCAACGATCGTGAAAGCGCTTCTTCCTGCCCGCCGCAAGGTCGTGGACGAGGTCGAGGAAACCGGGGATCGAATCGCGGTAGGTGTGGTTGTAGCAGGCGAAAAAGTCGAAATCGCCGTCGGCCTTGATCGCTTCGGTCGGGCACGACGCGATGCACAGGTTGCAGGACAGGCAGGGATTCCATTCGACCGGCTTGTCGAACTCGTCGAACTCGAGATTGGTGACCACCGTGTCCAGCAGGCAGTACGCACCGAACTTCGAGTGCAGGAAGTTGCGGCTCGTGCCAATCACGCCGAGCCCGGCCGCCTGCGCGACGAGCTTGTGGCTGAGAGGCCAGATCTTGTCGGCCCAGCGCTGGCTGACCTCCTGCGGCCATCCGATCGTGGTCGTCAGCGACTGGCCTCCGAGCGAGCGGATGTAGGAGATCGTGCGATGCCCCATCTCGAAGATGCGCTCCTCGCACGAGTAGAGTTCGTGATTGGCCGTCGGCAGGTAGCGCGACTGCATCGACGGCTTGTTCTCCTCGCCGACCAGGCACACGAGCGAGCGTGCGTGCGGATACACGTAGCGGATCTCGTCGATCTCGTGGGCGATGGCCGGATCGTCGATCGAGATGACGCCGACGTCGTCGGCCCATGCCGACACGGCTCGCTTGAACTCCGCCAGCCCCACCGGGCTGGCCACACCGCGGCTCGGAAGAACCGCCGCGTCCATTGGACGAAACGGCCAGCGATAGGCCGTGCGCGGCGGCACACGGTCCTCGTGCTCGCGACGCGCGCGTCCGGGAGACGGGAACGGGAAGCTCCAATCCGCATGGGTCGTGGGCGCGTCGATTCGGCGGCGGGGAGGAATGCCTTCTTCTGCGGGCAGCGTGCGTGCTGCAGCGTTCTCGACCGGGACAGGCTGCTGGGGCATGGGTGGCCTCCGAATTGAGTATTCCTCAATTACAGGAACCACGCCCCGCCGGTCAACGGGATTACAGGCGCCCGGACGATTCCCGTCCCGAGGCACCTACGAAAAAGCGGGGCCGGATTTTTGTCCGGCCCCGCTTCCTGTTTTCCATCGGTCAGGCTGACACGCCTGCGGTGCGCTGGGTCGCGACGGCGACCCCAGCGTCGAACTCGCGCTTAGCGACCCGCCGCGATGATGGCGGACAGTTCGAACTGGGCCTCTACCGTACCTTCCTTGTCGCCGACGTTCAGGTACCAGCCCTGCTCGCCCGGGAAGCGGCTGCTCGGCAACGAGCAGTACGTCGCGTGCTCGAGCTGGATGTCGACCATCGAGATCGACGGGAAGAAGCGGCGCTCGTGGGCGGACTCGTACTGCGCCTCGTCGCGCGGCTTCTTGGAGATTTTGAACTCGTTGAGCCACATCTTCCACAGTTCGCCGGCGGTGTCGTAGATGTCGCTGTACGCGATGAAGTAGCTCTCCTGGTCGAGGTACATGACGCGCTTCGAGTACGCGTACTGCGGCAGCTTCGAGATGCCCTCGATGATCCAGACCTTGCGCGGCTCCCATTCGTCGGCGTGCATGAAGTCACCGGAGGCTTCGCCCCATACGACCGGAAGTTTCTTGGCATGGAAGGAGGCCATCACGGTCTTCTCGCCGAGATACTTCCACTGCATCCACGCGATGTTGCCGGCGTAACCGCCATAGCTGTCCTGATCGGTGTCCTGACCGAAGAGCGCGTCGGAGCGCTGCGCCGACGACAGGCGACGGACACGACGCAGCTGCGGAAGGTAGAGCCAGCTGTCGTCCTGCTTCGAGTTGTCGAGATAGCGGTTGTAAGTGAACCCCGTGCCCTTGAGGTCGAAGGGCTCGATGATCGGGTAGAGAGATTCCTTGTAACGGACGGCGTCGCGGTTCGGCTCCATCGTCGGCTTCGGGTCCACCTCGAGGCGACCCGTGAAATAGAGGCGTCGGAAGTGGTCGATCAGGAAGTGACGTTCCACCTTGACCGGCTCGCCGCCCTTGCCGACCGCGCCCGTGTCGCAGTCAAAATTGCGAAGGTCGAGGTCGTCGAGCTCGATGGCGGCCTCGTAGTTGAACATGTGCTTGACGGCCAGGTCCGGATCGTCCGCGGAAATTGCCGGGAACGGAAGGCCGGCAATGTAGTTGTCGACGCTGATCTTGTCGTCGCCGAGCTTGACCTGCCCCGAGTACTTCTCGGTGGCTTCCTGCACCGGCTTCGGGTGCACGATCTTCTGGTAGGGGCCGACCCTCACCTTCACGCCGCGATCGATGGACCAGATCATGGCCGGGCCAAAGAGATCCTTGTAGGTTTCGACGTTGGATCGGTCGATGACCGTCCCCACCGGCGGATTCTGCTCGGCCGGAGCCTGGGTGGGCAGAGCCGCTGTTGCCATCGTCACAGCCCCGAGCGCCAACCATGTCGCGCGCATCGCTTTCATGCGGAATCCTCCTCGAACGTTCGAAACGGTAATTTTTCCAATTTTCATCAACGAATGGTCCGGCATCGCCAGCAGGCGCACGGCTTCGGTCCAGCCGCTTCGCCGAGGGAGGATTATGCCTGATCGTCTAGTTGCGTCCAGTCTTTCGGAGCACTTGCGGAAATCGCGAGAGACGATTCCGGTGGCAGCGACGGACCGACGGACAGGAGGAAGTGGGTGCGGGGGGAGGATTTGAACCTCCGACCTGCGGGTTATGAGCCCGCCGAGCTACCAGACTGCTCCACCCCGCGGACGGGGTCTACGGAGCACTGGGCGGGATGTCAAGGCGCCCGGAACTACGACGCTCCGTTCCGAAGCCGTGACGCGGCTCGACAACGCATCGCGTTTCTCAGCGACGCCCGCGCGCAGGAGCGGACCGGGCCCGTCCATCATTGGTCGCGCGGCGCTTGCGCGCGACGGGAGACTCCGGGCGTGCACGCTCCTCTTTGCGCGGCCGCGGCGAGCGCGCTTCTTCGATGGCTTCGCGCAACGCCTTCACTTCCGACGCGGTCAGCGGCCGCGCATCTCCCACTTCGAGCTTTCCGATCGAAAGCGGTCCGACGGCTTCACGGCGAAGCTTCTCCACGCGCGAGCCGACCGCTTCGAACATGCGACGAACCTGCTGGTTGCGTCCTTCCATGATTCGAACATCGAGCCAGCTCTTGCCATCGGCATGTCGCATCTCGCGAACGTAAGCGGGGGCGGTTCGCACGCCGCGCAGCTTGACGCCGGCGCGCATCGCCTCGACCGCCTCGCGTGACGGACGCGGATTCACCTTCACCGCGTAGCGCTTCTCCACGTGATAGCGCGGATGCGTCAGGCCTTCGGTGAGCGCTCCGTCGTTGGTGAGCAGCAGCAGGCCCGAACTGTGGAAGTCGAGGCGACCGACCGGGTGCAATCCGCGCGCTCCGATCGCCTCGACCACGTCGCCAAGGCAGAAGCGTCCCTCTGGATCGCGCAACGTCGACACGCAGCCGGTGGGCTTGTGATACGCGTAGTATCGAAGCTTGGCCGCTCCCTGGAGCAGGCGCCCGGAAACCCGCACGTGATCGACGCCTTCCGTCGCCCGCGCCCCGGCTTCGGTCACCGTCTTGCCGTTGACCTGGACTTCGCCGGCTGCAATCAGCCGCTCGGCCTCGCGCCTGGAGGCTACCCCGGCGCGCGCGAGCAGCACGTGCAGGCGGATGCCTTCCATCGCGTCCTTCGTACGCACGGCCGCCTTCTTCGAGGCGCCGGCCCGTGCCGGCGTCTTCGGTTTCGTCATGGTCGAAGCAGCGGCGCGTGCGGACGCCGATCGCGCAGGGCTCGCGTCAGGCGTCGCCGTCTTTCGTGGTTTCGTCGTCGCCTTCGGGCTCGGCCTCGGCGGCTTCGCTGTCGTCGGCCGCTTCGTTGTGCGCTCCATGGTCGTCCTCCAGCGGCAGGATGGCTGCATCCTCTGTCTCGGAGAAGCCGCCCTGCTCCGACATGCGCTCGAACTCGCTGCCGAGCTCGGGCAGCGTCGGCAACTCTCGAATGCTGCGCAATCCGAAAAGCTCGAGAAACTCCGGCGTGGTTGCATAGACCAGTGGACGTCCCGGAACATCCTTGCGTCCCACGACCTTGGCAAGCCGCCTCTCCACGAGTGTTTCGAGCACGCCACCGGTGTCCACTCCGCGAACCGCCTCGATCTCCTGGCGCGTGACGGGCTGCTTGTATGCGACGATCGCAATCGTCTCGGTTGCGGCGCGGGTGAGTCGCTGCGGTCGCTCGCGGAACAGCTTGCGAACGTAACGCTGGTGTTCGGGAGCCGTGCGCATCTGCCAGCCGCCGGCAACTTCGATCACGCGAACTCCACGCGTCAGGTACTCGGTGGCCAGGTCGGCCAGCGTGGCCTTCACCTCTTCGAGGGTCGCACCGCCCAGGAAGTCCACCATCTTCTTGGCCGGAAGCGGATCGCCGGCCGCGAACAGCAGCGCCTCGATCAACGGGCGTAGCCGCTCGACAGACCACAGGCCGGCTGCGGAATCCTCGTTTGCACTCTCCGTCGCGGCGTCGATGGGGTTCGTTTCGGGTGTTTCGTCTTCGTTCACGATCCCTTCTCCTGCGTGTCGGCGACGCTCGCCCCGGCTTCATCGGTGGCGTCCTCCCCGGCTTCCTCGCCGGCGACAAACGCCATGGCCCGTTCTCCCGACTCGGAAGCGCTCGCGGGCCCGTACATGTCCGTCAGGTTGGCCACCATGTCGTCAACGTCGCTGTCGAGGAGACGCACCCAGATGGGACCGAAACGTCCTTCCTGCTCCGCCGCGATCACGCCGTTCTTGACGAGCTCGAGCAGGCCGAGGAACGTCGCGATGATCATTCCGCGCGGCGCTTCTTCGTCGAAGAGTTCGTGGAATTCCATGCGCCCCGCGGCGCGGAGCCGGCCGACCATCGAGCGCACCGCATCGGAGACGCTGTACTCCTCGCGGGAAACCGTGTGCGGGCGGCGGGCCGCCGCCCGCACCAGCACGCGACGAAGCGCCTCGAAAAGTGCAGCCTGGTCGAGGCGCCGAAGCGGAACTTCCTCGGCATCGCCTTCGGGCTCGGTGGGCTGGCGCCGGAACACGTCGCGGTCGAGCAGCAACCTGTCGCGCAGCACGTCGGCCGCCTCGCGATAGCGCTGGTACTCGGCGAGCTGGCGCACGAGGTCAGCGACCGCTTCGTCTTCCTCGTCCTCTTCTTCGTCGTCGCGCGGAAGCAGCAGTCGCGACTTCATGTACATGAGGGACGCGGCCATCAGCAGGTACTCGCCCGCCACGTCAAGGTTGAGCTCCTCGAACATGCTGATGTACGCGACGTACTGGTCGGTGATCTGCGCGATCGGCAGGTGGTAGATGTCGAGTTCGTTCGAACGAACCAGGTGCAGCAGAAGATCGAGGGGCCCCTCGAAGGCGCTGAGCCGAACGGTGTAGGCGGGAGCAGCCATCAGAGGCCCATCCCGGTGCGCACCTCGGTCATCGTCGCCTCGGCCGCTTCGGCGGCACGGCGCTGTCCGTCCGCGAGCACGTCCTCCACGACGCCCGGTCGCGCGGCCAGCGCGGCGCGCCTCTCCTGAATCGGCGCAAGCTCGGCCTGCACGTGACGGATCATCACCTTCTTGCAGTCGACGCAGCCAATCGAGGCGCTGCGGCAACCCGCCGACAGCTCGGCTTTCTCTTCGGCCGTGCAATAGATCTCGTGAAGGCGAAACGCGGGGCAATCTTTCGGGTCACCGGGGTCGGTGCGGCGCTGGCGCCGGGGATCGGTGACCATGCGCACGAGCTTGCTGTAGACGGCGTCGCTGTCATCGGTCAGCGCGACGGCGTTGCCGTAGCTCTTGCTCATCTTGCGGCCGTCGGTGCCCGGCACGCGCGCCGCTTCGACGACGAGGCCCTTCGGTTCCGGGAACACGTCGCCGTAGAGACGGTTGAAGCGCCTGGCCACCTCGCGCGTCAGCTCGACGTGCGGAAGCTGGTCTTCGCCGACCGGTACTGCGCCGGCCTTGTAGATGAGGATGTCGGCGGCCTGCAGAAGCGGATAGCCAAGGAAGCCGTACGTGGACAGGTCGCGGCCCTCGAGCTGCTCCTGCTGTTCCTTGTAAGTCGGCACACGCTCGAGCCACGGCACCGGGATGATCATCGAGAAGAGAAGGTGCAGTTCCGCGTGCTCGGGCACTTGCGACTGACGGAAGATCACCGAGCGCTCGGCGTCGAGCCCGACGGCCAGCCAGTCGAGGATCATCTCGTGGGTGTTCTCACGAATGCCCGCCGGATTGGCGTAGTCGGTCGTGAGGGCGTGCCAGTCCGCCACGAAGAAATAACAGCGCGACGTGGCCTGGAGTTGCACCCAGTTCTTCAGCGCACCGTTGAGATGGCCGAGATGCAGCGCGCCGGTGGGACGCGTGCCGGAGACGACGATCAGGTCCGCCGAGACCGTGGAGGTGTGCTTGTTCTGTGCGACGTCGGTCATGGGCTCACACGAACACGGCGAGAAGCGCGCGCAGGATGCCACGCGTCAGCGGGCCGAGGATGAAGTCGAGTGTGTGGGTGACGAGCAACCCCACGATGATGAGGAACCCGAACGGTTCCACCTTGGCGAGTCCGTCGGCGAGACTGTCGGGGAGCAGCCCGACCGCGACGCGGCCGCCGTCGAGCGGCGGGATCGGCAGCATGTTGAAAACCGCGAGCAGCACGTTCAGCTGCAGACTCATCGTGCACATGATCGCCAGCGGCTCGGCCACTCGCAGTCCACCGGTCGCGCTCTCCGGAGCTGCGGCGGCAGCGTGGCCGATGAAGGCCAGTCCCGCGGCGCTCGCGGCCGCGAGCATCAGATTCATCATCGGACCGGCCATCGCCACCAGCACCATGTCGCGGCGCGGATTGCGCAGGCGTTCGAACGCCACCGGAACCGGCTTCGCCCAGCCGAACAGGAAGGGGGAGCCGGTAAGCATCAGCAGCGCGGGAAGCGCCACGGTGCCGACGGGATCGATGTGGGCGAGCGGGTTCAGCGTCAGGCGACCGAGCGACGACGCAGTGTCGTCCCCGAGTTGCTTGGCCACGTAACCGTGGGCCCATTCGTGAAACACGACGGCCAGCAGGAACGGAACAACCCAGAGCGCCAGGACGGCCGGATCGAGCGTCATCGCCGCTTCCCGCGCCCGCCCGCCGCGAGGTCGGCTCCCTTCGCCGTGGGCTGCGGCAAAGGCAACACAGGGGCGTATTCCCGGAGCGCGGCCCCGGTGAAGTCGCTAAGGAGGTAGGTTGCGTGGGGGTACAAGCGGCCCACGCATACCAGCGCATCCGAGGGCGGGCAACCCGGACAACCTGCGTATCAACGCGGCAATTTGCCGCCGACACCTTCACGCGACACTTTCATCCGGGAGCGCGGGTGGTGCTTGCGATGCACCTCGGACAGGCGCCCTGCGGCGACGTGCGTGTAGATCTGTGTTGTGGTGATGTCGGCGTGTCCGAGCATGAGCTGCACCGAGCGCAGGTCGGCGCCGCCTTCGACGAGATGGGTCGCGAAGCTGTGACGCAGGACGTGCGGGGAAAGGTGAGGAAGCCCGGCCTTCAGCGCGAGCGTTCGCAGCCGTTTCCAGAATCCCTGGCGCGTGAGCCGCCGGCCGCTCCGCCCGACAAACAGCGCGCGCGCGCGGCCTGCCGGATCGAGCACGCTGCGGCCGCGGGCCAGGTACTCCTCGAGAGCGGCGATGGCCTTGCTGCCCACCGGCACCGCCCTCTCCTTGGAGCCCTTGCCGACGACGGTCAGGTAGCCCTGGTCGAGGTGCAGGCCGGCTGCCGTCAACTCGACGGCCTCGGTCACACGCAGACCGCATCCATAGATGAGTTCGAGCATCGCACGGTCACGCGACGCGAGCGCCTCGTCGCCGCCTGCCGCGCCAAGCAGTGCAACGACCTCGTCGATCGACAGGAACTTCGGCATCGGGCGGCTGCGTCGCCCTGCCCTCAGGTCGCGCACCGGTGACGTGGCCAGGCGCCCTTCGCGCACGAGGTGCTTGAAGAACCCGCGAACTGCGGACAGGCAGCGCGCACGCGAAGAAGCCGCCAGCCCTTGCGCCTCGAGTGCTTCGAGGAACGTGACGAGATCGCTGCGCTCGACGGCATCGGCGCCGCGGCGCCGGCCCTTGTCCATTGCTGCCAGGAAACGGCGCAGATCGATGGCGTACGCGTCGAGCGAGTTGCGGGACAGGCCCCTCTCCGTCGCGAGGTGATCGAGGTATCCGTCCACCTCTTCGGCGAGCGTCGCCATCGCGTTCAGGCCGGAATTGCCGCCGGTTGCGCTTCCTCGGGATCGAGCGCCGCCACGATGGTTCGCCGGATCTCCTCGAGGCGTTCCTCGTCCTCGATTTTCAAGCGGCCCGCGTCGGTCACGTAAAACACGTCGAGCACGGCGGTGAGATGGGTGGAGATCTTCGCCAGGTGGATGTCGAGGCCGAGCCCGTAGATCGCGTCGGCGACGAGGAAGAGAAGGCCCGGCCGGTCGCCCGCGTAGACGTCGAGGACCGTGAAGTCCCGCGACTGCCGGTTGTCGATCTCGACTCGGGTCGCGCCGCGCCGGGCCTGCGACCGGTCGCCGATCCTGCGCGCACGGCCGAGCAGCACCTTGCGAACCAACACGGCCGCGTCGACCCGGCTCGCGAGGATGCTGTCGAGGGTATCGGCCACGCCCGCCCAGACGTCCCCCGAACCGGCGTCCACGTCCCCCTCGCGGTGCTCGATGCGGAACACGTCCAGGGCCCAGCCCGTCGAAGTCGTCACCAGTCGCACGCTGAGGATGTTCAGGCCGTGCGACGACAGCGCGCCGACCATGTCGCGGAAGAGACCCAGACGATCGCGCGCACAGATTGTGAACTCGCTGAAGCCGCGCTCGGGAAAATGCTCGACACCGTGACGGAACACCGAGGATCCGACCGACTCGAACAGTCGCCAGTGGTCGATGATTCTTTCATCCGGGTTGCCGAGGAAGTACGAGGTGGGAAGCACCGCCAGGAAGTCCGCCAGGCGGGTTTTCTCGGCTTCGCCGGCGGCGCGTTCGAGCAGGCGGCGGCGGGTGCGTTCCGCACGGCTTTCCATGTCGGCTTCCGTCACGACGCCGGTCTCGAAGACTTCGACCGCGCGACGGTAAAGTTCCGCGAGCAGGTGGTCCTTCCAGCTGTTCCAGATCTGCGGGCCGACCGCCCGCATATCGGCAAAGGTGAGCAGGTAGAGCAGCGTGAGGTTCTCGGCCGTACCCACTTGCTTCACAAAGTCGACGACGAGATTGGGGTCCTCCACGTCGCGTGTCTGCGCGAGCATGGACATGATCAGGTGATTGCGCACGAGGAACTCAAGGGCCGAGCGGTCGTCCTCGTGCATGAACAGGCGGTCGGCCACGTCGCGGACCATGATCGCGCCGCGCTCGTCGTGATCGCCGCCGTATCCCTTGCCGAGATCGTGGAACATCATCGCGAGGAACAGCAGTTCGGGACGGTCACACTCGCGCATCGTTTGCGTGAGAAAGGGGCTGCTCTGCTGGTACTCGCCCTGCCGCAGCGCCTCGAGCTCACGGATGCCGATCAGCGAATGCTCGTCGACGGTGTACACGTGGTAGTAGTCGTGCTGCACCATGCAGAAGAGTCGGCCGAACTCGGGAATCAGTTTGCCGAGCACGCCGAGCCGGTTCATGTGGGCCAGCGCCTCGTAGACACGCTCTTTCGCACGCAGGATCTCGAAGAACACGTCGACGGCGCGGCGGCTGCCGGCCACTTCCGCAGTGATCAGGTCGACTTTCTGACGAACGAGCTCGCGCGCGCGCGACGAGAGCCGCAGGTCCAGACGCTGGCAGTCGCGGAACACGGCGATGAGGTTCACCGGGTCGGCGTCCACGGCCCTTTCGTCAACGACCAGGCGGCCGCCGACGATGCTGACGCCCGGCCGGATCGTGCGCTGCTTGACGAGCCGGTCGAGCAGCCCGGGGCGCTCCGGCGGCGCGAGCAGGCGGTCGGTGATGTCCTCGGTGCCTCGCGACATCATCGCCGCGTGGTGGTAGTAGTCGCGCATGAACATGTCGCCGACGGAGTTGTTCCCCTCCGCCCGGTAGCCGAAACGCGCGCCGATGGCGTCCTGGCGCTCGAAGGTGAGCTGCTCGACCTTGGAGCGCGAGTGGAAATGCAATGCGGTGCGCGTGCGGAACAGGAACTCCCGCGCCGCCGCCATCTCCTCGTACTCGCGCGCCGTGATGATGTCGTGCTCGCGCAGGGCTTCGACGTCGGCCGCATCGCTTTTCACGCGTGCGATCCACAGCGCATGGTTGAGGTCGCGCAGGCCGCCCTGCCCTTCCTTGACGTTGGGTTCGAGGATGAAGACCGAACCGCCGTATTTTTCGTGGCGCGTGCCCGCCTCGGCGAGCTTGGCCGCGATGAACCCTTCCACGTCGCTGGTCGCCAGCTTGCGGCGCACGAGCGTCTCGTACTCGCCGGCAAGTTCGGGACTTCCGCACAGGTAGCGTCCGTCAAGCAGCGAAGTCTTGATGGTGAGGTCGCCGGCGCCGAGGCTCACGCACTCGGCCGCGTTGCGCACCGCGTGCCCCACCTGCAGGCGGGCGTCCCAGAGGCTGTAGAGAAGCGATTCGGTGACCGTCTCGACGAAAGGCGTGACGGCGCCCGAGTGCATCACCAGCAGGTCCACGTCGGAATGCGGGCATTGTTCGCGGCGGCCGTAGCCTCCGAGCGCAAAAACGGCGCACTGCTGGCGGGTGCGCGCGTAGCGGCGGCCGTAGCGCTCAATAGCGGTTTCGAACAGGAAGCGGACAAGGTTGTCGAGGCTGGCTGCGAAGCGGGCGACCGTGTCGGTGCCGCTCGCCCCGGCCCAGTGGGCGGCCTCGAGCTCGTCGCGCACGGCTTCGAAGTAGTCGCGTGCAACATCCGAGAGCTTGCCGGAGAAGCTTCCAGGAGCCGGGAGGATCATCGACCGCGGGGGGCGAGAAGCGTCGGACACGGTCAGGCTTCCCTGCGCCGGGGCGCGGTCATTGGCGCGATGCCGGGATCGCGCCGCGGCGCGCAGGCGCGCGGGGAGGGCCCGCTCGGCTCAGAGCGCGCCTTCGACGCGCTGCTCTTCGAGGAACGCGAGGATGCCGCGAGAGACGCCGTCGGCGATCTGTTCGCGATAAACCTCTGATCGCATGCGCAAGCCTTCTTCACGATGAGTGAGAAATGCGGCCTCGACGAGCACACTCGGGGCCGCGTTGTCGCCAATGACGAAGAACGGCCCTTCCTTGGCGCCGAGGTCGCGCACGGCCTCATACCGCATCCCGAGTTGGCGTACCAGTTCCGCCTGCACGTGGCGGGCAAGTGCGATCGACTCCGTGCGACGGTCGAGCACGGGCGGAGACGCTGTCGAGAGCGAGGCGCGCGCGACGCCTCCCTTTGCCGATGGGTCGCGCGCAGCCTTGCCGCCGTTTTCTACCCGGGCGAGGCGGCGGATCTCGCGATCGGCTACCTGAGCCTTCGCCCCTGCCGACGAGCGGGGGTGATAGTAGGTTTCGATGCCGCGCGCGGCCTTGCTGTGACTCGCATTCGCGTGGATGGAGACGAACACCGCGGCGCCCCAGCGCCGCGACGTGTCGCGCCGGTCGGCGAGCGCAATGTAGTTGTCCCCGCTGCGCGTCATTACCACGTCGACGTCCCCATTCTTGCGCAGGCGCCGGGCGACGCGCTCGGCAAGATCGAGCACGATGTCCTTCTCGTACTCTCCGGTCCACGCTTTCGCGCCGGGATCCTTGCCGCCGTGTCCGGGATCGAGCACGACCACCGGCCTTTCGAGGACAGACTTGCGGGAGGCGCCTTGCCGAGGTGCGGACGGCGCTGATGCGGTCGCCGCCGCGACGGTACGCGCGCCCGGCGCGGGAGAAGCGGCCCGGTCGCGCGGTTTCGAGCGAGGGGCGTCGCCGTCGTCGCCGGGCTTCCCCTGTTGCGTCGCCGCCGATTTCCCGGTCGCGTCGACGAACGACAGAACGAGCCGCGAGCCGTCGATGGTTGCTTCGAACCGAGGCGCGTTGCGGCCGGCGATGTCCACCGACACGCGCACGATACGGGACGCGGCATCGTCGAGCACGACGATGCCGTCGACACGCCGATCGGAAACCGGAACGAGGCGCGACGCGCCTTCGCCGAGCGTCGCATCCTCGATGTCGACAAGAACGGTGCCGCCGCCGGGTCCGGAGCGCGTCGAGTAAACGAACGCTCCGTCCACCTCCACGATCACGCGCGTGGCAGCGCCGGAAACCGTCGCACGCACGTCACGCACGACAGCTGCGGCGGCGAGCGTCACCGTCGCAAGCGTCGAGAGTACGACGAGCGCACCGATCCGCAATGTTCTTCGGGAAACACAAAGACGCCGCACCGCCACCACAACCTCCGCAAGACCGGGCCGGCGGCTGGACGCCGCGGCCACCCGGACACCGCGGATTATTGCGCCGCCCTGGCTTCCGCCACAAGGCGCGCAAGCAGGTTGAGGGCCTCGAGGGGACTGAGCGCATCCGGCTCGATGGCCGCGATTCGTGCGGCCAGGCCCTCGGCGGGCGAATCGCCGCCCCCTTCCGTGACGGGTGCCTGCGCGTTGCGCAGCGCAAACAGGCTGAGTTGTCCGCTACTTGCGCTGCCGATGCCCTCGCCGCTTTCGAACCTGGCCAGAATTGTACGGGCCTTCTCGATCACCGAGTCGGGCACTCCGGCCAGTTTCGCCACCTCGATGCCGTAGCTGCCGCTCGTCGGTCCGTCGACGATGCGGTAGAGGAAGATCACGCTTCCTTTGTAGCGCCGGATCGCCACCGAGAAGTTGCCGGCCAGGTCGTGCTCGCCCTCGAGCGCGGCGAGCTCGTGGTAGTGCGTGGCGAACAACGTCTTCACGCGCCTCGCGAGCATCGCCTCGGCGACAGCCCATGCGATCGAGATCCCGTCGAACGTGGAGGTGCCGCGGCCGATCTCGTCGAGCACGACGAGGCTTCGCTCGGTCATCGCTTCGAGAATGACGGCGGTCTCCGACATCTCCACCATGAATGTCGACTGGCCGGACGCGAGGTTGTCGCTCGCGCCGATGCGCGTGAAAATCCGGTCGACCAAAGGGATTCGCGCGCTGGTGGCGGGCACGAAGCATCCGCAGTGGGCCAGCAGCACGATCAGGGCCGTCTGCCGCAAATATGTCGACTTGCCGGCCATGTTCGGGCCGGTGATCACCATCAACATTCGGCTGTCGCCGCCGAGGCGGCAATCGTTGGCGACGAACGCAGAGTCGAGTCGGGCTTCGACGACAGGATGACGACCGCCGCTAATGTCGAGTTCGTAGCCGTCGTGCAGTTCGGGACGGACGTAACCTCGCTGATGCGCTGTTTCCGCCAGGCCGGCAAGCGCGTCGAGTGCCGCGAGCGCCGCCGCCGAACGACCGAGACCAGGCTGGAACGGCGCGAGCTCGGCGGTCAGAGTGGCGAAAAGCTGCCTCTCCCTGCCGGCCAGTCTTTCCTCGGCGCCGAGGACGTCGTTCTCGCGGGCCTTGAGCTCCGGCGTGATGTAGCGCTCCGCGTTGGCGACCGTCTGCTTGCGCGTGTAGCTGGCCGGCACCAGCGCCTGATGCGCGTGCGTGATCTCGATGTAGTAACCGAACACGCGGTTGAAACCGACCTTGAGGGTCGCGATGCCGGTGCGCGCACGCTCCTCGGCTTCGAACGCGAGGATCCATCCCTTGCCGTCGCGCGAAATCGAGCGCAGGCGGTCCACGTCCTCGTCGAAGCCGTCGCGGATGACCGGCCCCTTGCCGACGGCTGCGGCCGGTTCTTCGGTGAGCGTTGCCGAGATGCGTGAGCGCACCTCGGGCAGGTCGTCGAGCAGGCGTGCGTGCCGGGCGAGAGCCTCCGTGCAGCCCGAAAGTCGCCGGCGCAACTCGTCGATGGCCGCGAGCGCGTCGGCCAGCCTCACCACGTCACGCGGCGACGCACTGCCCGCGCCGACTCGCCCGACGAGACGCTCGAGATCGCCGATGCGCCTCAGGCTCTCCCTCAGGTCGGCGCGCAGCGAGTAGTCGTCATTGAGCGTCTCGACCGCATCGAGGCGCTGCCCGATGCCGGCGGGGTCCGACAGCGGGCGCACGAGCCAGGAGCGCAGCAGGCGCTTGCCCATTCCCGTGGTCGAGCGGTCAAGCACCGAGATCAGCGCGCCGCGCGAGCTTCCGTCGTAGGCTTCGAGCAGTTCGAGGTTACGACGCGTCGAGGCGTCGAGATGGAGGTAGGCGGCGGTGTCGTAGAACTCGGGCGCGCGAAGGTGCGCGATATTTCCGCCCTGGGTCGCATCGGCGTACGCGCGCAGCACCGTGCAGGCCGCGGACGCGAGCGCCGTCGCCGCTCCGTCGCTGCCGGGCGTCGCGGGCGTCGCGGCGACAGCCATCCGTGAAGCCACGTGGTCGCTGACTACGCAGCGCGGCAGCAGTCCCGCGATGCGCTCGCGCAACGCCTTCGACGCCCCCGCCGGCAGCACGATCTCGGCCGGCGCGAGCGTGCGCAGTTCGTCGTCGAGCCGGGAGTCGGAGACGATCTCGGTCGCACGAACCTCCCCGGTCGAGAAATCGCTGACGGCGAGCCCGTACGCCCCGCCCTTCTCGACTACCGCCGCGAGGTAGCTCGCACGGTCGGGCGCCAGCGTTTCCTCGTCCAGATTGGTGCCCGGTGAGATCACGCGCGTGACCTGGCGCCGCGCGAGTCCCTTCTCGGGAAGTTCCATCTGTTCGCAGACGGCCACCTTGCGGCCGGCCTCGAGCAGGCGGGCGACGTAGGGGCGCAGCGCGTGGTACGGAATCCCGCACATGGGAATCGGATGTTCGTCGTTGCGGTTGCGCGACGTCAGCGTGAGGTCGAGCAGCTCGGCCGCCAGCTCGGCGTCCTCGAAGAACAGCTCGTAGAAGTCGCCCATGCGGAAGAACAGCAGCGCGTCCTCGTGGTCGGCCTTGAACTCGAGGTACTGCTGCATGGCGGGCGTGAGCTTGGCCGCGATGCGCGCACGCGAACCGCGCGAGCCGGTCGCCTGCACGTCCGTAGGAGTGCCCTCGCCGGCGCCGCCGCCGGCTCGCATCGCCGTGCTCACAGGATCTTGCGCCTCTTGCCCACGTGGTCGACGAGCACGAAGTGACCGAGCTGCTGCGGCGTGGTGTAGAACGCACGACCGCGATTGATGGCCGTCATGCGCTGCACGAAGGCGCGCAGCAGCGGGCTGTCGTCGAGCATGAACGTGTTGATGCAGATTCCCCGGCGCGTCACGCGTTCCACTTCCTTGAGCGTCTCGACCGTCGCGCGTGACGAGATGCCGCCGACGCTCATCGGCCACTCGCAAAAAAGGCGCCCCTCGCTGAAGTAGGCCGTCGGCTGTCCATCGGTGATCACGATCATCTGCCGGGTGGTGGCCGGGTGGCGATCGAGAAGCCGGGAGGCCACGCGCAGGCCGTCCTGCAAATTGGTGAACGGATCTCCCATATTCCAGGTGACCTCGGCGAGGTCGGCCGGCTTCAGCTCCACCGCGCGCGTGTAGAAGCCCACCATTGCGAAATAATCGCGAGGGAAGCGCGTGCGCATCAGCGCCTCCATCGCGAGCGCCACCTTCTTGGCCGCCGCGAAGCGCCCTTCCCAGCTCATCGACCAGCTCATGTCGAGCAGCAGCACGGTCGAGGTTCGCGTGTCGCGCAGGCTCTCTTTGACGTGCAGGTCGCCCGGCTCGAGGGCGACGCGGCCCGTCCCGGAACCGGCGGCACCGCGAGTGGTGGCCTGTCGGGCCAGCGCGGCCTTGAGCGTCGCCACGACATCGATCGTCATCGGGTCGCCGAATTCATACCGGCGCGCCTGCTCGGTGACCGTCCCGCTGGCGCCGCGCCTGGCCGTGTCGTGCCGGCCGCCGGCGTCCGGCAGCAACTCGGCCAGCAATTCCTTGAGCGCCAGCTGGCCCATGCGGCGAGCGGCCTTCGGGGTCAGGTTGTTGCGCCCTCCCTTGCTGAGGAGATAGCCGGCATCGACGAGAAGGCGCATCACCTGGCGCAGCCGCCCGAGCGCATCGCCGAACTCCTCGCCGAGCATCTCGCCGGCGGCGTCCTCGTCGAGCGAATCGAGATTGCGCTCGCGCAGTGCCTTCTCGAGAGCCGTTAGTTTCTCGAAGCGGTCGATCAACTCGAGCGTGCCCTCGAAGTCGAGGCTCTCCTTGCCTTGGAACTGTTCGCGGTAACGGCGCTGGAACCGCTCGGTGCGCGCAATGTCGCCGGAGCGATCGCGCAAGCGTTCGAAGGACTCTTTCGCGTCGGAGTCAGCGAACGGCCACGCGGACATTTGTGACATCCGCTCCTCGAGAACGCGCGACAGTGCATCGAGCACGGCCTGCCGTTGACGGCGCTCGTCCGCGGACGGCTGGCGCTCCAGCGCGTCTTCCTCCGCCGCTACGACATCGTCGAGGTCGTTCCAGGGCTGCTCGAGCGAGCGTGAGAGATTGTATCGGTCGTAGAGCTCGCGGATGGCTTCGCGCACGCGCTCGGCCAGTTGGTCGGCGCCGACGGCCTCGAAACCGTCGCCGTCCACTCCCTCGCGCAGCAGCCGCGACAACGCCTCGGAGAGATCGTCCGTCTCGGCCAGGTGCTCGGCGAGGCGGTCGAATACACGGTCGGCGTCGAGGGCAAGCTTCTGGCGACCGTCCCAGCTGGTGTAGCGACTTCGCATCGCCGCTCTCACGCCGCGTAGGAGAGACGTCCCCCGTCGCGCTCCCGATTGAGCTTCTTCATCAGATGAAGGCCCTCGAACACGAACTCGACAGCGGCGGCCGCCAACCCGGGGCTTTCGAAGGGCCCGAGCCGGTCGACCACGTCGCGCAGGCCGGGGATCGAAGCGAGGGCCTCTGCGTAGTCCGCCGACGGCATCGTGTCGGACACGGCCACGCCCCAGCCGCGGCCGAGGTATTCGACGACGGGGGCGAGCTCCGCGGCGGGCAAGCGGGCCTCGAATGCACCCTTGATGGCCAGCGACAGCAGGCGATCGACGATCAATGCTTCGCGCGCTCCGTCGAGGCCGTACTCGATCTCGATCTTGCCGTTGCTCGACGCGAACAGCGCATGCAGGTCGCTCACGCGCGGCGCGATCTCCGGCTCGCGGCAGCGCACCGCGCGCTTCTCGGCGTTCGCAAGCAGCGTCTCGTAGTTGTTGATGCTCACGCGCACGCTCACGCCCGAGGCCTGGTTCACTTCGGGGGCCCTGCGCGCCTCGGTCGTGAATCGCGCGACGATCTCCTTGAGGAAGTCGGCCACGCGAACGGGACGGCCCCCGCGCGTCACGGCTCCGGCCTCCTGCTCCATGATCGCGACCTCTTCGGCCAGGTGCTGCGGATAGTGCGTGCGGATCTGCACGTCGAAGCGGTCCTTGAGCGGTGTGACGATCCGGCCGCGGCTCGTGTAGTCCTCGGGGTTGGCCGTGGCCACCACCAGGACGTCGAGCGGAAGACGAATCTTGAAACCCTTGATCTGCAGGTCGCGCTCTTCCATCAGGTTGAAAAGGCCCACCTGCACCTTCTCGGCCAGGTCGGGAAGCTCGTTGATCGCGAAGATGCCGCGGTGACTGCGCGCCGCCAGCCCGAAGTGAATGGCTTCTTCGTCCGACAGGTAGCGACCCTCGGCGACGCGCACGGGATCGATCTCGCCGATCAGGTCAGCGATGGTCACGTCCGGAGTCGCCAGCTTTTCGGCATAACGGGCGTCGCGCGGAATCCACACGACCGGCAGCGCATCGCCTTCGGCCTTGCTGCGGCGCCGGCACGACGCACACACGGGGCGCAACGGGTCGTCGTGAAGCTCGCAGTCCTCGACAGCCGGCATCCACTCGTCAAGCAGGCCGACAAGAGCGCGGATCAGCCGGGTCTTGGCCTGTCCGCGCTCGCCGAGCAGCACGATGTGATGGCCGGCCAGCACCGCGTTCTCGAGTTCCGGGATGACGCTCCGGTCGTAGCCGACGATGCCCGCAAACACGCGACGCGTGTCGCCGTCGGCTTCGAGGATTCGAAGGAGGTTGTCGCGAAGCTCCTCGCGCACGCCGCGCGGGCGGTAGCCCGACGCACGCAGTTCGGCAACGCTGCTGGCCTCGTTCGGTCTCATCGCGAGGCACTATAGGAGCCTGAACGGCTGGCGGCAACGCAACGATGCGAGCGGTGTGCGCGGACGCGCCGGTGCGGCTCAGACCTCCGTGGCAGGTGGCGGCAGCTGGCGCTCGACGCTCGCGAGAGCGGCGGCTTCGGCCTCTTCCGCGCGTCTCGCACGGGCCTGCTCGCTGGCGAGCTCGGAAGTGCGGGCCCCGAGGGCAGCCTCGGCCTGCTCGAGCTCGCCGCGCACCTTGTCGAGGTCGCTGCGCAACGCCTTGACCACCTTTGCATTGCGGCGCACGAGAAAGCGCAGCCGCACGTGCTCCACGAACGTGCCGGTTCCGGCGACGACGGCGCCGGCGAGCAGGAACGCGAGCAGCAGCAGCGCCAGCGGCACGTCGGCGACAGCCTCTTCACCCGTCCCGAAAGTGACCATGGCGGGCAGGTACACGAAGCGCACCGGCGTCATGTTGGCGCTGGCCAGCACGATGCCGACCACCACCACGAAGATGTAGAGAAGGTTCCGAAGTATCCTCACGCTTCCTCCGCCCGCTGCGACCACGGTCGCGCGGCTCTCCGGGATGCGGCTAACGCCGCTCGTCTTCGAAATACGGCAGCAACCGGTCGTAGGTATTGGCCAGGTGGTCCGGCATCACGCGCGTGTCGGCGAGCATCGGCATGAAATTGGTGTCACCGATCCAGCGCGGCACGACGTGCCAGTGCAGATGATCGGCAATGCCGGCGCCGCCGGCGCGCCCGAGGTTGAGCCCGATGTTGAAGCCGCCCGGGGCGAATGCACGCGTCAGCGCGCGCACAACCGATTGAAGCTCGGACTGAAGCTCGGCCAGCGTACGCCCGTCGAGGCTCGCGAAATCGGCCGAATGACCGCGCGGCGAGACCAGAACGTGCGCGTTGGCGTATGGGAAGAGGTTCATCATCACCGCGGCATGTTCGGTGACGCGCAGGACCAGGTTATCGCGCCGGCCCTCTCGCGTCGTCTCGCGCGGCTTGTCGCAGAAGATGCAGCCCGACTCGGCCTCGGGCCTCGAAACGTAGCTAAGGCGCCACGGTGCCCACAGCACTCGCACGTCGTGGCAACGGTCGGGCGCGCTTACTCGCCGTCCGCGACCGGCGCGCCAACGGCGGTGCCGGCCTTGACGGCGGCGTCATAGCCCGCGTCGACGCGCTGTTTGAGTTCTTTGCCGACCTTGAAGAACGGCACGGTCTTCGAAGCCACCGCGACGAGCTCGCCCGTCTTGGGATTTCGTCCCTCGCGGGCGAGCCGGTTCTTGACGACGAAGCTGCCAAAGCCGCGGATCTCGATGCGATCCCCCTTGCACAGCGCTTCGGTCATGCTCTCGAAAACGGAATTGACGATGACCTCGGCGTCCCGTCTCGAATAGACAGGATAGAGCCGAACAATCTCGTCGATCAGGTCTCGCTTGGTCATCTGGCGACTGCCTCCCGACCGGCGGCTCAGTCGTCGCTGCCGCCGTCGTCACGGCCGCCCCTGCGCCGTGCGAGCTTTTCTTGGATCATGTCGCCAAGGGTAACACCACCCGTGCGGCCCGTCGGCGCATCCGCCATGTAGGCC
>JBHEOD010000053.1:0-22315 GCA_046261745.1 Binatia bacterium | reverse complement strand
GTTGGGCGGCATCTTCGTGCCCGCCAGTAGCACGGTGATGCCGTTCGATTGCGCCAGGTCGATCGCGGCGGCGAGGTTCTTGCGAGTTTCCTCGGGGGCGATGCCGCGCAGACCGTCATTGGCGCCGAGCGCGAGGATAAGCACGTCGGGGCGCCCTCGCAGCTGCCACTGGAGGCGCGAGACCGCGCTCGCGGAGGTGGAGCCGCTGACGCCGGCGTTGACGACCTCCGCGCGCGGCCAGCCTTCGCGGCGCAGCGCGCCCTGCAGAAGGTCGGGCCACGCCTGCTCGGGTGCGAGGCTGTAGCCCTCGGTCAGAGAGTCGCCGAGGCACACGATGCGCGGGCGGCCGGCGGCGGCTTGCGGCTCGACGTCGCCGAACGACCCGGCGGGCACAAGCAGCGTCGCGGCAACGAGGAGGAGGCGGGCAATCATCGCAAGGTGAAGCACGCGCGGAAGCTAGCAGCGTCGCCGCGCAGGCGCACAACCGCTCGATGGAATGCACCGCCCCGAAAAAGGGGTCAGACCCCTTTTTCTACGCGAAGTCGATGCTCTCGTCGCAGGTGCCCGGAGAAAATGGGGTCTGACCCCTTTTTCTTACTTGGCGCGGCGGGTGCGGGCGGCGGCGGCGAGTTGCTCGAGGATGGGCACGGTGGCCTCCCACGAGATGCACGCGTCGGTGATGCTCTGGCCGTACGTGAGCGGCTTGCCGGCGACGAGATCCTGGCGCCCCTCCACAAGGTGGGACTCGAGCATCACGCCGCAGATGTACGGCAAACCGGAGGCCACCTGCTCGGCTACTTCGCCGGCCACTTCCACCTGGCGGCGGTAGTCCTTGCGGCTGTTGCCGTGACTGCAGTCCACCATCACCCGCTCCGGCAACCTGGCGGCCTTCAGCCTCGCCACGAGGTCTTCGATGGCTTCGCGGCCGTAGTTCGGGCCCGCGCTCGATCCGCGCAGGATCACGTGGCACGCGTCGTTGCCCTTGGTCTCGACGATGGCCGACAGGCCCTGCTTGGTGACCGACAGGAAGTGGTGGGCGCCGGCGGCCGCCCGGATCGCGTCGATGCAGATCTGGATGTTCCCGTCGGTGCCGTTCTTGAAACCGACCGGCACCGAAAGACCGGAGGCCAGCTCGCGGTGGATCTGGCTCTCCGTGGTGCGCGCGCCGATGGCTCCCCACGAGATCAGGTCCGCGATGAACTGCGGGCTGATCGTGTCGAGAAACTCGGAGCCGACCGGCATGCCCATCTCGCAAAGCTCCAGCAGTAGCCCGCGAGCAAGGCGCAGGCCGCGGTTGATCTGGAAGCTGCCGTCGAGGTCGGGGTCGTTGATCAGGCCCTTCCAGCCCACCGTCGTGCGCGGCTTCTCGAAGTAGACCCTCATCAGGATGCACAGGTCGGCGGAGAACGTCTCGCGCAGCGGCAGCAGTCGGCGCGCGTAATCGAGGGCCGCCGCGGGGTCGTGGATGGAGCACGGGCCCACCACCACGAGCAGGCGGTCGTCGGTGCCGCGCACGATCCGGGTGGCCTGCTCGCGCGCGTCGGCGACGACGGTCGAGGCCTTCTCGGTGATGGGCAGCTCTTCGAAAAGGATCGCGGGCGGAATCAGCGGGCGCAGCCCGGCAATCCGAAGGTCATCGGTTTGGTGAAACATCGGGGGCAGGAGTGCGAAAGGCGGGGCAGGAAGTCAAAGGACGGCGGCGGGCGGGGCTGCTTCGAGAGGGAACCGGCCTGCGACGCGCGTGGGACGGAGGCCGGCAGACCTCCATCCCACGACGCTCGCAGCTACCGAGCCGTGGCTCAGACCTGGTCTTTGAGAGCCTTGAGCGGGCGGATCCGGACGCCACGCGACGCCGGCTTCGCCTTGATCATGATCTCCTCACCGGTGAAGGGATTGACTCCCTTGCGGGCCTTGCGGGCCGGCTTGTTCACGGCAGTGAACTTCGCGCAGCCCGGGAGCGTGAACTTGCCCACGCCCTTCGGCTTGAGGTGACGAACGATGTGGTCGCTCAGGGACTCGATCACTCCCGCCACCTGGCGCTTGGGGAGCTTGGTCGCTTCCGCGATCGACGCCATCAACTGGCTCTTGGTCATCGCTGCTGCGATGGGTGCTGTTTTTTTGGCCATGCCTCCTTCTCCTTCTCCGGGCCCGGGCTTGGTGCCCGGAAGCCTGGAACCGGGCTTTCGTCCGGTCGGTCTCTGGCGGGCTCTCGCCCGCTCGCTCGGTCCGCCGCTGCTAGCGCGCCGTTCCGTCCATCGGGCGTGGTCGCCCGTTGCCTTGAGGGCCTGATCGCCCGTGATTCGCAGTGGAAACGATCTCTCTTCCTGCGAGGCGCGTATCTTGCAGCAAAAAAACCACTCCAGTCAACGCGGGGGGCTGTGCAAACCCCTATTTTTTAGCTGTCCGGCGACGACTCGGCAGCGAGTCCTGCCACCGTTGCCGGGGATTCGCGGTCTCGTCGCCAAGGCTCATCTCCGCTTCGGCCTCGTCGCCGAACGCGAAGTCGCGGGTTCGGCGCGATGCCGAAGCCCCGTCCGCCGACGCGCCGGCCGCCCTGCGGAGCGCCGCGGCCGGTGCCTGGCCGAGCATGCCGGCGAGCTGCGCGCGATACGCGGCCCACGCGCCGACGAGCAATGCAGCAAGGCGAAACCCCGCCGCGCGAATCCATTCGCCGGTGAGCGCAATGAGCATGGCACTGCCCGGATCGCCGAGTGCGGCCGCACCGAACAGCGCACGTTCGCACGGCATGACGTGCATGACGACGACGGCCGCGAGTGCAGCAGCGCAGCCGAGCGCGAGCGTGAGCCACCAGCGCCGCCATCCACGCTCGGCGAGTCCGAAGATCCACGCCATCAGCGTTGCAATGACGATCACCGCCACGAGAGGCTGGAACAACCCGGAAGAGTCGGGACGTTCCTGCAGCGCAGCCCATGCGCTCACGCTCTGAGGCGGCGAAAGACTCCACAGCGGAGCAATGATCGCAGCTTCGTAGACGGCCGCGCCGAGGTGCACGGCGAATGCAACGAGTGCGATCGTCCCCCAGCCTCTCGACCACCAGCTTCCTTCGCGTGCCGCCATGGCCGGCGAGTATAGCGTGTTCCGTCCTCGTGCGCGCGCGGCGGCTGTGAGGCATGGACCGATCCCGCCGGAGAGCAGTGTTCCGTCCTCGTGCACGCGCGGCGGCTGTGCTAGCCACGCCTCCCATGAGCGAGATCACGGCGGAGAACTTCGAGACCCTGCGCGCACAAGTCGACCCGGCCGACGGCCGCATCGGCCGCCTGACCCTGGCGCGACCCGACCGCCTCAACGCGATGGGTGCGACGATGCTGCGCGAGATTGCGCAGGCGGCGCGCTGGTTCGACGAGCAGCGCGAAGTGCGGGTGGTGATCGTGCGCGGCGAAGGACGCTGCTTTACCGCGGGCGCCGACCTTCGCGATCCACCCCTCGTCGAAGGTTTGCCGGGCTCGGGCAACAGCTGGATTCACCGCCGTGAAGTCGGGCAGTACGGCCTTCGCATGGCCGACGCGGTCGAACAGATGCGCGCGATGACAATCGCACAGGTGCACGGCCACGCGGTCGGCGGCGGCGTCGTGCTGATGGCGGCGTGCGACCTGCGCGTGGTCGCCGAAGACACCGTGATGTTCATACCCGAGATCGACATCGGCATTCCGCTCGCGTGGGGAGCCATCCCGCGGCTCGTGCGCGAGATCGGCCCCGCACTGACGAAGGAACTCGTCGTCACGTGTCGTCGCTTCAGCGCGGCCGAAGCCAAGGCGATGGGTTTCGTCAATCGCGTCGTTGCTCCGGGCGAAGTCGAAGCACACGCGGAAGAACTCGCGCGAGAGATCGCGGCGAAGCCTTCGGTGCCGGTGGTGATCACCAAGGAGCACGTCAACGCCGTCGCACGTGCGAACGCGAGCGCGACCAGTTTTGCAGATGGGGATGCATTGCTCGGATCCGTGCAGGATCCGGAATCGCTCAACGCGATGCACGAGTACGTCGCAACGCGCTTCGGAAAAAAGCGCTAGCGTTTCAGGTCGACGCTAGTCGCCCTTCGACTTGCTGCCCGCGGGCTGTGCCTTGCTCGACGTCTTCGCCGCAGGCTGCTGCTCCCTCGCAGGCTTCACCTTCGGGTCGCCCGGCCTGTGGTACTTCGTCCGCACCGGGCCCGGCACTTTCGTTACCGGCACGTCCACGTAGCCGGTAGCGCTCTTCGTCGACGTGAACCAGTCGTTGCCGCGCCGCTCGTAGAACGCGCCTTCGAAGAAGACCGTGTCCGGCCGGCCGTCCACCGCGAAGATGCCTGCTTCGCCTTCGGAGACGAGCGTCTCGCCGCTGGGCAGCGTGGCCTTCTGGCCTGCGACGGGAGCGGGCACGGCTCGCCGCAATACCTGGGGAAGGAGCTTGCCCGACGTCACGGTCCAGGGCCCTTCGTCCCTGGACGATTCGAGCCAGACACCGTTTTCGTATCGGAAGAACGTCGCGTCGAACAGGAAGACGCCCTTGAGTCCCGCCACCTTGTAGACCTTGAGCTTCGGTTCGTAGACGGCCTCGCGTCCCCAGGGCAGCCTGGCCCGCGTCGCCACTCGCAGCGGCGCATGGCGTCCGCGCGCCACTTCGGGCACCCGGCTTATCGGGACGAGTTCCCACGGCCCCGCCAGAGCCGGGGACGTCATCCACAGGCCTTTCTCGTGCTGAAAGAACTGATCGTCCACCCAGTACGTGTCCTTGCGATCGGGCGACGCGAAGACTTTCGTCACGTTGTCCCACACGAGCAACGACCCGTCCGCGGCCTTGGCACGAGAACCGTGACGCAGCGTGTTCGTGTTGAGGTCGCCCGCCGGAGCGAGAGAAGACTTGCCGGCGGTCGAAACGGCTTTGCCGTCCGGCTTGCCCTCCGACTTGGCGGCGTGGCCGGCCGGAGAGTCGGCGGCGATCGCGAAGGACAGGGAGAAAAGGAAAGCAGCAGGAAAAACGAGCGCGGCGGAAAAGCGCCGTCGTAGCGACCGGTTCACGTGGCGAACCCTCCTGGGATCAGGGACCCGACGCAGCCCGTGAAGGCAGTTCGCGTCAGGTTCAGTAACGAATCGGCTCGTCGGTTTCGGGCGCGGCGGGTGCGAACGACGAGGCCGGGAACTGGTAGGGCGTCGAGTTGGAGAAGTCCTCGGCCCTTTGGGCGGCCTCCTCGGCGACGTCGGCGGCGGACTCGGCACCGGCATCGACGGCGGCATCGTCACCGAGTTGCTCGACCGCGACGGAATCCTCTTCAATGGTCACTTCGACCGCGCTGTCGTCGACCGCCTGGACGTCCGCTTCCGGATTGTCGCTGGCGGCGAGAAGGACGGAGTTGGTGGCCCAGTGCTGTTCGTACCAGACGCCGTACGGCGAGGGACCCGCCGTGGTGCCGCCCTCGACCGGAAGCGCATGAGGCAGCGCGCACCCGGCAACGCCCGAGATAAGGGCGCCAGCGGCCAAAAGCCCCAGCCTGATTCCAAGCATCCGCCTAACTCCTTGTCGTGGTCCCGACCGGCTCGCCGCCTGAAAAACGGCGGGGACCGTCACTTAAGTCCACCGAAACCGTGGTCGACGCAAGCCGCTTCTAAGGAGCCGACCCGAGGCCCCCGGCAAAGACAACAACGCCGACATCCTATAGAGAGTTTGGCATGGCAGTAAGAGTCGAACTGGCGGAAAACGTCTTCACGGTCATCCTTTCAAGGCCCGAGCGCCGTAATGCGGTCGATCGCACCACGGCCGCCGAGCTCGCCACGGCCTTCCGGGCCTTCGAGGCCGACGCCGGTGCGCACGTCGCGGTACTGTTCGGCGAGGGCGGCAACTTCTGCGCGGGGGCCGACCTCAAGGCTGTGGCCGAAAACGGCGGAAATGTGGTGAAGGTGGGCGGGGACGGGCCGATGGGGCCGTCCCGGATGCAGCTCTCCAAGCCCGTGATCGCGGCGGTGGCCGGGTACGCGGTGGCCGGCGGGCTCGAGCTGGCCTGCTGGTGCGACCTGCGCGTGGCGGAACGCAGCGCGGTGTTCGGCGTGTTCTGCCGGCGATGGGGCGTGCCTCTCGTCGATGGCGGGACGGTAAGGCTGCCGAGGATCGTCGGCCAGGGCCGGGCCCTCGACATGATCCTGACCGGGCGTCCGGTCGGCGCGGAAGAAGCGTGGCGTATCGGGCTGGCCGACCGCGTCGTCGAGGACGGCTGCGCCCGCGAGGAGGCGGAGGCGCTGGCCAGGCAGATCGCGGCCTTCCCGCAGATCTGCATGCGGGCGGACCGCGCGTCGGCGTACTCGCAGTGGGACGCGGACTTCGACACGGCGATGCGCGTGGAGACCGAGGGCGGGCTCGACGTGATTGCGAGCGGGGAGACGGTGAGCGGGGCGATGCGCTTCGCGGGCGGGGAAGGAAGACATGGGAGCTTCGAGCGGGAGCCCCGAGCCGGCGAGGGGCGAGACCAGTTCCATAGAAAGGAGCGCGTAGCGCGACGTTCAGATTAGCCGGGGTGGGCGACCTGCGCCCCCGCCGCCGGACGCTGCGTTGTTCTAGCCGCGTGATCTAGCCGTGCGATACCGTTGCCGGACGCTGCGTGGTGCTGGCCGCGTGATTCGCGCGGGGCTACTTCTTGTCTTCCGTCTTGAATTCTTCGTGCAGGCCGCATTCGCGTTTGAGGCCGAAGAAGCGGACCTCTTCTTCGGTGACGCCGTCGACGAGGCGGTGCGAAGTGTGCGTGTCGCCGATGGAGATGTAGCCTTGCTCCCACAGCGGATGGTAGGGCAGGTCGTATTCGAACATGTAGTCGAACACCTTCTTGTCGTTCCAGTCCACGATGGGATGAACCTTGAGGAAGCCGTTCTGGATGCCGAGCACGTCGAGCTTCTTGCGCGTGGACGACTGCGAGCGGCGCAGGCCGACGATCCAGCCCTTGGCCTCGAGATCGTTGAGCGCGCGCTGCATCGGTTCGACCTTGTTGATCTGGTTGTAGCGGGTGATGCCTTCGACGCCCTGTTCCCACAGCTTGCCGTAGCGCGCTTCCTGCCACGCGGCCGTGAGCTCGCTGCGGTAGATCTTCAGGTTGAGCCCCAGGCTCTGGGTGAGTTCGTCGATGAACTCGTAGGTCTCGGGAAAGAGATAGCCCGTGTCGGTGATGACGACTGGAATCTCCGGCCAGACCTTCACGCACATGTGCAGGCACACCGCGGCCTGGGCGCCGAAGCTCGAGGACAGCACGATGGAAGGTTTGAGTTGCCCGATCGCCCACTCGACGCGTTCCTGGGCCGTCTTGTACTCGAGCACCTCGTTGAGGTGGTCGAGGTCGAGGCTTTCGACGTCGAATTCGAAGGTAGCGGCAGTTGCCAGGGATTCGCTCACGATGAAGGCAAGATGAGGCGGAAAGCAGGTCGAGTCAACGGGCACGTCGACGCGTCTGCGGCACTTCGAATCCCGGCAATCCGGCAGAATCACTCCGGCTCGTCGGCGAAACCCGAGGCGAGGCCGGCGGCCCGTGCGCTTGCCAGCGACGTTTCGATGACGTCGGCCACTACCAGCGGCGCAACCTCGGAGATTCCCTCGCATGACCTCGCTGCCTCGCTCCACGCCCGCGGCGACTTCAGGTTCACCGGCCACCACGGGAAAGCCCGGCACTGCGCCGGACGATCCTCGTAGACCGAGCACGACTTGCCGCGCAGGAACACGCATGCGCCGCCGGCCGCGTCGACCAGCGCGTAGCGGCCTTCGAAGCGACGCAGGTAGCGCCGTCCGAACTCGTTCGGCTCGAGAGCTAGGCGGGCGGCGAGTGCGTGGATCTCGGCGCCGGTCACCCACACGTAGCCGTCACCGCCGGTGCAGCACTTGCCGCAACCGGTGCACTCGAAGCGCAGGCCTGCGGCGTACCAGGGCTCGGCCTCGGTCGTCGTGCCCGTTGCGGGCTGCGTTGTCGTGCCGGCAGCGGGTCCGTGCGACTTGTCATCGTTCATTGCCATCGATGTTTCGTTGTCGGGCGTACCACGTCCGTGGTCAAGACCGGGCCCCGCGAAGGGACCCGTGTACTTCGGTACGTTTCGAGCGCGGCAGGAATGGTGGGGAATGTGTCCTTGCGCGTTCGCGGCTTGTGTCGAAGCGCGCCCCCCGTCACGTTCCGAAAATCCGGGACAGGTACAGGTTTTCAAAAACCTGTACCTGTCCCGGATTTTGCCGAGTCGAATTTGCAGCCGGATTCCGGAGGGATTCATGACCACCCCGCTTTATGCCCTGATGGGCTTCGTATTCTGGACCGTATTCATCGTGCTGGCGATCGGCCTCGTGCGCGTGGCACAGGTGATCTCGGGCAAGACCGCCGTCAACGGCTTTCCGTCGGGTCAGCCCCACGGCAGCGACGCGTACTGGCGACTCAACCGCGCGCACATGAACTGCGTGGAAAACCTGCCGCTCTTCGCGGCCGTGGTGCTGGCCGGCCACGTCAGCGGCGTGACGACCGGCACGTTCGCCACGCTCGCGCAGGCCTACATCATCGCGCGCGTCGCGCAGTCGATCATTCACATCGCCTCGGGAAGCGCGATGGCCGTGAACCTGAGGTTCGCGTGCTTCGTCGTGCAGGTGGTGTGCCTGCTGCGCATGGCCCACATCGTCGTTTTTCGCTAGCGGGTTCGAAACAACCCCGGGGCGTTCGCGTCTCTCTTCGAGACGGACCACGAGGCTTAGTCTATGTTCCGCCCGCGTGGCCCACGCGTGCGAGATGGAAAGAGGTTCTCCACCGACTGCCGGCGAGAATCCACGGCGCGAGCCCCCGCCTACCCGCGGAACAGGAACAGGAAGCGAACGAGCTCGAGGCGGTTGCGGTCGATCTTCACGGCGCCGCTGGCGAAGGCCATCGTGGCGTTGCGCCTGCCGGTGACGACTTCTTTCCAGGTCTGTGACGTGGTGGTGACGGTCATGTCGGGGCGGTCGGGAAGGCGCGGCTCGAGCTCGACGATGCTGTTGCGCAGGCGCATGCCCCATTCCTCACCAACGTCGGTGAAGCGCAGGGCAACCGTCATGCTTTTCCCTTCGGCTTTGGTGGCGTCGAGCCTCACCGTCATCGCGCGCAGGAAGTTGCCGACGGGAATCTTCTCGAGAAGCTCGGTCGGCATCCTGGCCGGGTCCGGCGGCTCCACCACCAGCTTGCCTTCGGCCTCCATCGATTGCGTGAGGTAGTAGTTGCGTCCATTCGCGCTCGTTTCGGCGGCCGCGAGCGAGCGTAGCGCCGCGGCACGCACGCGGGAGGCGTCGCTCTGGAATTCTCCGAGGGCGGCAAGATGCCCCGCCACCTCCAGGGCCCATCGCGCATCGCCTCGTTCGAGCGCGGCGCGCGCCTCGTCGCGGAGCTTTTCACTTCCGCCGGCGACCCTTGCGAAATTCTGTGCGCGCGCCTTTCGCGTCAGCGGCGAGAGATCGGCCGCGTCGCCGCCGAACCAGCCGAGGTAGCCCGCGAAGATTCCGCGCACCGACCAGTCCACGCGCCCGTAGTGTTCGGCCAGCCACGGACGCGCTGCGAGCGATTTCGGCAGCTTCACGCTCTCGACGATCTCGTCGGGCAAGCGGCCTTCGTTCATCGCGCGCAGCGTCTGGTCGTGCACGAACTGGATCGCGTCCCGGTAGTCCGTGAGACGCGAATGGATCTCGCTCTCGCCGGTGACCGGCAGCGTGTGCCCGGGAACGAGAAAGGCCGCGCCGAGTGCACGCATCGCGTCGAGGCTGGCCACCCACGGAAGGACATCGCGAGTCGGCGTGCCGCGGATCGCGTAGAGATTCGGAAAGGAATGGTAGTAGTTGTCGCCGCAGACGAGCACGCGCTTGTCGGGCAGCCACACCGCCACCTGGTCGGGCGTCTCGCCGGGCAGGTGCAGCATCACCATTCGTATTCCGGCGATGGTCACTTCGAGGCGGTCGCCGTCGAACGTGCGCGTGGGGATCAGCAGCGACGCGGTGGTGGTGGCGTCGCTGACGAGCCTGGGACCGATGCCGCAGTGGGTGCGTTCGCTCTCAGGCAGCAGCGTGCCGAACTGCCGCATGCTGCGCTGGTACGTGATCGGACTGGTGGCGGTGACGATGCGGTCGAGCTCGCCCTGGAAGGTGGCGTGCGCGTAAACCTCGGGTCGATCCTCGCCGGCCAGCACACCGGCGCCGAAGATGTGGTCGGCATGGTTGTGCGTATAGACGATGGCAGCGACCGGAGCGGCGGTGATGCGACGGAACTCCTCGCGCACCGGGGCAGCGGCCTGAGCGCTCTCCATCGTATCGACGATCACAACCGCACCGTCGCCGACGAGCAGAACCGAGTTGGCAAGGCCGTAGCCCACGGCCACGTACACGCCGTCGGTCACCTGGATGACACCGCGCGGGAACTGGTGCGCCTGATCGCCGACGCGCGGCGCGACGGTCGAGGCCGGAGCTGCGCCATCCGGCTTCGCAGTTTCGCCGCCGCATCCCGCGTGGCCGCCCACCACGGAAGCGATCAGTGCAACCCGGGCTGCACGGCGCGCAAACGAGCCGATGCAGCCGGTACGTGGGCGCGCGAACGACTCGAGGGCGGGCACGCAGCAGCGGACAAACGCGGACATCACGAGGGGGCGAGACTATGCCCGATCCCACTCTTCTGGCCAGCCGCCGTGGGCTTTCCTTTCGGCACGCCTGCCGCTACAGCCACCTTTCCCCTGGCGCAGCGACCGCGGCTATCTGCATCCGCCGCACAACGGGAGGTTCCCCTCGATGACCACCGCCGCCAACACCAACGTGATTCGCCACGCCGGACGCGTGCTGGCACTGGCCGAGACGACGCTGCCGTGGGAAGTCACCAGCGAACTCGAGACGATCGGCAACTACGACTTCGGCGGACGCCTCACCACCGGCATGACCGCGCACCCGAAAACATGTCCAGCCACTGGGGAGCTGCACTTCTTCGACTACAACTGGTTCGCGCCGTTCGTGACGTACCACTGCGCGGACGCCGCCGGAGAACTTGTGCGCAGCGTTCCGATCGACGTGCCGGGCCCCACGATGATGCACGATTTCGCCATCACCAGGGGTCACGTGCTGATCATGGACCTTCCGGTGGTTTTCGACTTCGAGCGCGCGATTCGCGGCGCGATGCCGTACCGCTGGGACGAGAGCCACGGCGCGCGCGTCGGCGTGATGAAGCGCGGCGACGACTCGGGCGCCATGAAGTGGTTCGACGTGAAGCCGTGCTACGTTTTCCATCCGCTCAACGCGTACGAGAAGGACGGCCGTATCGTCTGCGAGGTGGCGCGCTATCCGGAGCTCTGGCGCGAGGGCTCGGACCGCTTCGACATGGCGGCGCTGCACCGCTGGGAGTTCGATCTCGCGGGCGGCACCGTCACCGAGACTCCGCTCGACGACCGGCCGATCGAATTTCCACGCATCGACGACCGGCTGTGCGGCGCGCCGCATCGTTTCGGTTACGCCGTGCGCAACCTTTCTTCGACGACCGACGAAGCGACGTCCCTGCTCAAGTACGACCTGCGCACCGGTGCGTCGTGCGAACACGATTTCGGCGTGGGCCGTTACCCGGGCGAAGCCGTCTTCGCACCCGATCCCTCCTCGCGTGAGGAGGACGCCGGATGGCTCATGTCGTACGTGTACGACGCCGCCACGGATCGCTCCGACTTCGTGATTCTCGATGCCCAGCACATGAAGGCGGCGCCGGTGGCCGTCGTGCACCTGCCGTGCCGCATTCCGTTCGGATTTCACGGCAACTGGCTGCCCGACTGACGGCGCGCGGGCGCCTGGGCTCACGCACTCTTACGGGTCGGGCCCACGATGGGCCGTCGGTACGGTCGCGCTGTCCTCGCGCATGAAATGGCCGCGACGCGGCACGTCGAATTCGCGGAAACACGCGCGGCAGCGCGTCGTACTGCGACAAAGGCTCGTTTGCCGGTTGGGATCACCCCGCGCAGCGGCGTATAAGCAGCCACCGCTTTCGAGACAGGAGATCCATCGTGACAAGATTCGAACCGACCGCCGCCGTTCTCGCGCTCTGCGTCCTGGCCGCCGCTCCCCATGCGGCCGTCGCCGACACCAACGGGACATTCCTCAACATCATGCCGCCGGGCAATAACGGCTACATGAGCGCGGGTGAAGGCGTCACCTACCTCAACGACGGGACTCTTCCGGCCAATTTCGACGACCAGAGCCCGCTGTACGCGAACCTCACGTATGCCGATCCCGGCATCGACGACGCGGAACTCAGCGCGTACTTCAAGCCCTCGCCCATCGGACCGTCGGGCAATCCCGCCGACGCACCAGTACCGCCCTTGCCAGGCCTCGAGATCACCCGCGACGACTACGGCGTGCCGAACATCAAGGCCAGGTCGCGCGGCGATGCGATGTTCGGCATTGGCTGGGCGTCGGCGGCCGACCGCCTCTTCTCCATGGACATCGCCCGCCACGCGGGACGCGGACGTATCTCCGAGCTCGTCGGGTACGACCCCTCCCTCGTCGACCAGGACCGGGAGCTCTACGAATTCGCCGGCTACGACGAAGCGGACTTTCTCCAGCAGTACGAGGAACTCGTCGCGTCCAACCGCGGGCTCGGCAAGCGCGCCGACAAGGACATCGCGAAGTTCATCGAGGGCATCAACAGCTTCATCATCCTCGTCAACCTCGGGCAGATCCCGGTTCCGATCGAGTACGTCGGCCTGGCCAACATGCCCATCGAGCTGTTCACGAAGACCGATGTGCTCTCGGTGGCGGTGTTCCTTGAGTACCTGTTCGGCGCGGGCGGCGGCAGCGAGCACACCAACTCGGCGCTGCTCGAGACGCTGCAGGCGAGCCTCGGCGCGACCGACGGCGAGGCGCTGTGGCGCGACCTGCGCAGCAACGAGGAGCCAGACGCACCCGTCACCACCGACCTGCCCTTCCCTTACCTCGTGCAGGGCGCGATCGATCCGGCCGCCGTCGCGCGGCCCGATACGGGCACGGTGAGCGGTCACTCGGCGCTCGACGTGCTTGGGCCGCTCCCCGCGGGCATGAGCAGCGCGTTCGACGTCGCGTCGCTCGTTCGCAAGGCGGGTCCGCCGGCCATGAGCAACTTCCTCGCCGTCACCGGCGAAAACGCCGTAGGCGGTCATCCTATCCTCGTCGGCGGCCCGCAAACGTCCTACCTCGTGCCCGAGCTTCTCTACGAGTTCAGCGTCGACGGCGGCGGGCTGAAGGCACGCGGCGTCGCCCCGGTGGGTTCGCCGTACGTCGTGCTCGGTCGCGGCCGCAACTATGCGTTCACCGCCACCGCCGGCGGCTCCGACACCACAGACGTGCGCGCCGAGCTGCTCTGCGAGCTCGACGCGAGCCCGCCGACGACGAGCTCGATGAACTACATGTTCAACGGCGTTTGCACGCCGATGTTCGAACGCACCGACACCTGGTGTGCGGGCGGCGGCCAGGCCGATCCGGACTTCTGCGACACCAATCCCGACAATCTCCGCGCCATTGTGCAGCGTACCGTGCACGGCAACGTCTTCGCGCGCGCGACGGTGGGTGGAGCGCCGGTGGCCCTGGTGCGCCAGCGTGCGAGCTTCTTCAAGGAAGGCACCAACGCGCTGGCCTTCCAGAAGATCAACAAGAACACGCCCAAGCCCAAGCGCTTCCTCAAGTCGATCAGCAAGGCGCCGGGCAGCTTCAACTGGCTCTACGTGAACGAAGAAGACGTTTTCTACTTTCACTCCGGCCTCTTCCCGATTCGCGCCGCCGGCGTGGACTACGACATGCCGAGCTGGGGCACCGGAGAGTGGGAGTGGCAGGGTTACCTCCCCATCGCCGAGCATCCGCAGGAGCTCAATCCCGCCAAGGGCTACGTGACGTCGTGGAACAACAAGCCGGCGCACCAGTGGCGCGCTGCCGACAGCAACTACTCCTACAGCTCGGCCTACCGCGTGGACATGCTGGACAAGGGCCTCGACGAGGCGCTGCTGGGCGGTCCGCTGACCATCGGCGAGATGGTCGAAGTGATGGCCGACGCCGGCTACACGGATTTGCGCGGCCAGGAAATCCTTCCGCTTGCGCTCGAGATGATCGGCGCGGAGCCCGGCATGGAGACCGTACTCACCGTGCTCGGCGACTGGGTGGCTGCCGGCACGCAGCGGCGCGACCGTGATGACGATGGCGACTATGACAACGCCAGCGCCGTCGCGATCATGGATGCGTGGTGGGAGCACATGATCGACGCCACCGTCGGTCCCCAGCTCTCTCCGTTCTACAGCAGCATCCCGCTCGGCTTCGACAACGAGCCGTCGGGCATCGGTTCGGCTTACCAGTCGGGCTACTACGGCATCATGGAGAAGGTGCTGCGGATGGCGCTCGGCAATCCGGTCACCGATCCTTACGATGTGCTCCAGTGCGCCGACGGAACGGAAGCGGGTTGCCGCGCGGCGCTGGTCGCAAGCCTCGGCGACGCGGTGTCCGACCTGACGACGGAGTTCTCCTCGGGGGATCCCGCGGACTGGACCGTCGATCCGGCTTCCGAGCAGATCGAGTTCCGCCCGTTCGGCCTGGCCGAAGTCGATCCGATTCCGTGGGTGAATCGCCCCACCTTCCAGCAGGTGGTGCAAGTGACCGCCCGGCGCTGAGCCGCAACGGCCCGAAAAAAGGGGGGGGCAGCACGCTTCGCGAAACTCTTCGCGAAGCGTGCTGCCCCCTTACTCGTCCGCCACCACGTTTCCTTCCGCATCCACCGTCACCCGCGAAACGTCGCGCAGTGCTTTCAGGCAGTGGAGTGCCGCACGGGCTTGGGAAGGCCGGCAGCTGTGGCACCGATTTCCTTTGCGACGGGAATGGCTCCGGGCTTGAGCAGCGTATCGGGACCGGCGCTGCGGTGGGAGCCGTAGCAATTGGCCCACACCTGCGTGAACTCGGCTCCGAACAGAACGATCTGCGCCGAGTAGTAGATCCATACGAACAGGATCGCGAGCGAGCCGGCCGCGCCGAACACACTCGCCGTGCTGCTCTTGCCCAGGTAAAGGCCGATCAGCAGCTTGCCGATGGTGAAGAGAACGGCCGTCACCGCGGCGCCGACAGCCACGTCCTTCCACGTGAGGTTCACGTCGGGCACGTACTTGAAGATCATCGCGAAAAGACCCGCGGTGATGAAGAACGACACGGTCATGTTCACCACCTGCCACAGCGCCGCGCCACCTGGCAGCGTACCGCTCACCCAGTCCCCCATCGCGCTGAGTACCGCCGTGACGACGAGCGAGACCAGCAGCAGGAAACCGATCGTGAGCACCATCGCGAACGACATGAGCCGGTGGCGGATGAACGCCCCCGCACCGCCTTGCGATTTCGATTCCACGCCCCAGACCGTGTTAAGCGAATCCTGGAGTTCGAGGAAAACGCCCGACGCGCCGATGAGAAGCATCAACAGGCCGATCATCGACGCGAAGATCCCGCTGCCTTTGTGCCTGGCGGCGTTGTCGATCATCCCTTCGATCGCCTTGCTGCCATCCTGCCCGATCAGTCCGCCCGTTGCGTCGATGATGCCTTCGCGCGCGGTCTCGCCACCTACGACGAACCCGGCGACCGCAATCGTGATGATCAGAAGCGGAGCGAGTGAAAAGACGGTGTAGTACGAGATCGCGGCTCCAAGCCTTTGCGCGCGGTCCTCGACCCAGCCTTCCGCGGCATCCTTGAAGAGCCGGCCCGCGGCGAAGACGCCTTCGCGAAGATTCATCGGCGACCGAGTGCACGCGAGTCGCGCGGCACGCAGGAGGACAAGGGGGCACGACGCTTCATGACGCCCCAAGGACGTCCGCCGTACCTGCGAAATTCGTGGTCAGCCGTGTTTCGCTCCCCGCATGGACTCGAGCCGCGCGATCGTCGATTCGTAGTCCCCGAGTCCGTCGGTGCGATGGCCTTCACCCTTGAGCACCTCGAGTGGGTCGCGAAGGTCGTCCACGTAGCCCAGCGCATACGCGCCGCGCTGGTAGCCCATCACGCGCAGCAGGTCGTCGTCGAGAGTGCGCGCAACGTCGTGCGGCACGGCCAGGTACTGGTTCTCTTCCTGTCGAAGCCAGCTCAGCGCGTACGTGATGTTGAGCCCGTAGCGGGTTTCGTCCGAACGGTTGGCCCCTCCGCCGTGGTAGAGCGCGCCTGTGTAGAACAGCACGGATCCAGCCGGCATCTCGGCCGCCTCGGTCTGCTCCGGCGTGAACTCGAGACGGTCCGCGAGCTTGTTGCTCCCCGGAATGACGCGCGTCGCGCCGTTGGCCTCGGTGAAATCCGTCATCGCCCAGATGGTGTTGCACTGGACTTCGAAGCCGCTGGGGAAAGGAAAGAAATCGAAAGCCCACTGGTCACGGTGGATGGATTGCCCGGCCTCGCCGGGGCCGATCGCAATCACTTGCGTAAGGTGGATTTGCCAGCTCGTTGCGTGCGAGAGAACGCCCCCGACCACGTCCCGCACGGTCGGGTGCATGACCAGCTCACGGCACGTGGCCGAACGCCCGATCAGTCCGCCCGTTCGCCTGGTGTGCATACCCGAGAAGGCGTCGGGGCCGACCGCGGTCGATTCGAGCCACGGGCTGAGCTCCGCGCGCGCGCTGCGCATCATCTCCTCGGGCACGATCCGTTCGACGACCGCGCAGCCGAATTCGGCGAGGGCGGCGGTCAGCTCGGACGTGGTCGCGTGGGCGGGGAAGCGTGGAATCGTCATCGGCGGATCCTCCCTGGTCGCGCATGAGCGGGTCGGCCAAGAGTGCGTCGGGAGGGGGCCGCGGGCAAGCCGTCGTCCATCTTGAAGCGGAGCCGCGCGCACGCACCGTGATGGCAGCGCTCTGCTCGCGGCATCGCATCGGTGCGACGCAGCGGTCGGCCCAAGGTTTTCCCACAGTGGCCCCTTTGGCCTGCCTCACGTGTTCCCGCTAGAGGGTCCCATGCGTCGTACCGTCATCGTGTCCGTGACCATTTTTGCCGCCGGCTGCACCATGGCGGCCCACCACAAGCTCGACAAGCTCTACGGCGAACCCGATCCGGCCCGTTACGAACAGGCCGCGGCCTCGCCGGCCGCGCGGGCGGCGTGGGAGAAGGCGGAGGGTGTCCTCGCGACCCGCTGCGTCGTTTGCCACGCGTGCTACGACGCTCCGTGCCAGCTCAAGCTCACATCCCATGACGGCGTAACCCGCGGCGCCTCGAAGGACCGCATCTATGCGCTTCGAATGCTGGCCGCCGCTCCGACCAGGCTGAACGTCGACGCGCAAACCAATGCCGAGTGGCGAACGAAGGGCTTCCACGCCGTGCTGAACGAGCGCGCCGCGTCGCCTGCCGCGGATCGCGAGGCGAGCGTGATGCACCGCCTGCTGGACCTCAAGCGCAGGCAGCCGGCGGAGACCGGCATCCTGCCCGCCGATCGCTATGACTTCTCGCTCGACCGCGCGCAGGCCTGCCCCACGATCGACGAGATCGAGGAGGTCGAGCGCAAGCGTCCCGAGCTCGGCATGCCTTTCGGCATGCCGCAGCTGTCCGGCTGCGCGGCAAGCGCCTGCCGAACCTGTCGATGTTGTGGGACGGTGACGGCAGCAACCAGAACGCCGCACTCACGGTCCTGCGACACTTCGACAGTGCGACGGTCGTCAAAGGTTTTGTCGGCGACCGGCCGCAAACGACGTGGGTGGTCGGCTATCCGCTGCTCGAGCGCATCCACTACCTGCTGGTGGCCGGCTACGACGTGTACGGGAGTCTCGGGCACGCGGTGACCACGCGCATGTACATGGACTTCCTGCGCATGGAGGGCGAATCGAACTTCCTGACCCTGCTGCCGAAGGAGGCACGCGACGTCGTGCGCGACCGCTGGTACCGGGGGGTCGGCGACGAGGTGAAGCAGTACCTCGACGGCACCAAGATCCACTTCGCGCAGGAGAGCGGAGTTCGCTACCGCACCGCGGAGCCGCTCGAGGAACTCTACGGCTTGATGAAGAAAAACTTCTCGCCCGTGCTCAGCCGTCGCTATGACCTGGCCGGGAAGGGCCTGCCGCGAGGCGCTCGCGAAAGTCTCGAACGTCTCGCGGGCCTCCGCGGAGCGGCCACGTCGCATCTGCCCGAGGTGTCGTTCCTGACGGTAACGGGCCTGGCCGGCGGCAACCGTCATTACACGCTGGTCCACAACAGCGCGCATTCGAACATCTCGACGCTCTTTCACGAAGCGGACAACCGCCTTCCGCTGGAAGACACGGTCACCCTGGTAGACGGCTTTCTCGGCTCCTATCCCAACGTATTCCACGAGGTAGCGGCCGATGAGCTGCCGGCGTTCGTCGATGCGATCGCAGGGCTGAAGGCGGAGGCCGACTATTCGCAACTCGTGACACGCTTCGGCATCCGCCGCACGGATTCACGCTTCTGGCCGCACAGCGACGGGCTTCACGCCGCCTATCGCAAGAGCGCCCCGCTCGAAGCCGGCTTGTTCGACTACAACCGCTACGAAAACCGCTGACGGCACGCCGCCGTCGACAGACACGGTGTGCATTTCGGCGCGCCACGGGAGAATCCTGATGAAGGTAGAAAATTCACGAACCGCGGCTTGCGCGCTCGCAACGCTGGTGGCGCTGCTCGGCGGCTGTTCGGCCGGCAACGGAACGACTGCCGCCGCAACGGATAGCGCCGACACGATGACGATGGCCGAGATGCGACTGAACGAAGCCGGCGGACCGGCCAAGGCGGCCATCCCGGCGGGCCTTGCGTCGCCGGCGGCTGCGCCCTCGGCGCCGGGTCCGCGCGCGCTCACCGACGCCGGGCTCAACACCCCGCTCGGCAAGCAATGGGTTTTCACGCAGGTGGACGGTTTCGACGGTACGCTGCCGGGCCCGCCGAAGAACGCGAGCCTGCTGATGTCGCGCGAAAGCCGGCGGCTCGTCGGCACCACTTCGTGCAACGCGATGTCGGCCGCCTTCGAGATCAACATCGTGAACGCCACACTGCGCTTCCTGACAATCGCCAACGACAACCAGTTGTGCGGACAGCCCAACGCCGACGTACAGGAAGCCGTGCTCAATGCGCTGGTCGCCACGGATTCGTTCCTGTTGGACGGCAAGACGCTGACGCTGATCTCGAAGGGCCGCGCGATCGCGCAACTGACCACGCCTTGAACATCGCGGCCGGACCCCGAAATTGGGGGCGGACCCGAAAAGCCTGGCGTTGCGTGTCACTGCGCTGAGACAGCAGGGAACGCGGCGGGGTGTGGCGAAGCCTTGCGTGCTGCCGACAGCGGGGCGAGGGTAGGACATGACAACAGCACAGCGTGACAGGGCGGCACTGGCCGCTTCGCGAGCCGTCCTCATCGTTGCGGGCGCGCTCCTTTGGGGCTGCGCGGCGCAGTCGTCGCCCGCCGGCGTTGGGCCCCCGCAGAACGTCGCCGCTTCGGTGACCGGCGACATCGCGCGTCGCACCGTCGTGCCCACATCCGAACTCGAGCAGCCGTCCCCTCTCGGCAGGGACTGGATCTTCACGCAGGTAGACGGTTTCGACGGCCCACTGCCGTCGCCGCCGCCGGTGGCCGGTTTCATCATGACGCGCGAGGGTCGCCGGCTCACCGGCACCACCGCGTGCAATCGCATGGGCTCGGCGTACGAGCTCGACCCCAGCGTCGGCAGGTTGCGATTCGTCGACCTGCGCAACACGCGAATGCTGTGCGACCGTATCGCGGCCGACACCGAGGAAGCGGTGCTCGAAGCGATGATCGCCACCGACGCGTTCCGTATTGTCGACGGCCGCCTCGAACTGCTGTCGAACGGAAAAGTGGTCGCCCACCTCATCTCGCCGTAGACCGACCGAAAAAGGGGTCAGACCCCTTTTTGCGAAATGGGGTCTGACCCCTTTTTTGTTTTTATCGGGGCGGAAAGAGATCGGCGGCACGGAGCATTAGCGCGAGCGAGCCCGGCGGCATGTGTTCGTCGCCGGTCACTACCCCACGCTTGCGGTACTGGCCGCCGACGGCGTCGGGATCGGAGAACCATTCCACGCATTGGTCGCGCAGGTTCACCAGCCAATAGTCCGGCACGCCGGCCGTCCGTTCCCAACTTGGTGAAACGGTCCTGCCCCAGGGACGTCTCGGCAACCTCGACGACGAGCAGCGCGCAATCCGGGTTCCCTTCCCGACATTCCGGGCTTGGCGCCATCTCGCCGGACGGGCATCGAGCAGGCTGTCCCGAGGCGCCAATCGCGGCGGTTTCCGATGGGGAGCTCGCGCCGGCCCGAGCGGTCTCGCGGAATCTGCGCCGCTTCAGGGACGAAAACCAGTGACGTCGCTGGTTTTGGCGGCGGCATCCTTGCCAAGGGCATCGGCAGCGGACATGAGTAGCGGCGATGGGCATCTACTCTCGCTACGTGCTGCCGCGCCTTCTCGACTACGCGATGCGGGACAAGCCGATCATGCGCCAGCGCGCCAAGGTGGTTCCACTGGCCCATGGCCGCGTGCTGGAGATCGGCGTCGGCTCCGGACTGAACCTTTCGTTCTACGACAAGAGCAAGGTCGACAAGGTGCTCGGGCTCGATCCTTCTCCGGAGCTCAACGTGATGGCGCGCAAGCGCGCCGCCGAGGCCGGCGTCGACGTGGACTGGCTCGCGTTGTCGAGCGAGCGCATTCCGCTGCCCGACAGCAGCGTCGACAGCATCGTGATCACGTACACGATGTGCACGATCCCGGACGTGCACACCGCCCTTCTCGAGATGCGGCGCGTGATGAAGACCGGTGCACGCATGCACTTCAGCGAACACGGCATCGCGCCCGACGCATCCGTGAGGCGCTGGCAGGATCGCCTCAATCCGCTCTGGAACCGATTCGCCGGGGGCTGCAACATGAACCGCAATATCCCGAGGATTCTCGAAGATGCCGGATTGCACATCGACGACATCGAGACGATGTATCTTCCCGGTCCCAGGCCGCTGACCTACAACTACTGGGGCAGCGCCTCCAAGGCCTGACTTCCCCGTCCGGAGACACCATGAGCATTGCCGTCGGCGACAAAGCCCCCGATTTCCAACTTCAGGACCAGAACGGCCGCACGGTCTCCCTGGCCGACTTTCGCGGCAGCAAAGCGGTGGTTCTTTACTTCTACCCGAAAGACGAGACGCCGGGATGCACCAAGGAAGCCTGCAGCTTCCGCGATTCCTACGAGGACTTCGTGAAGGCCGGGGCGGAGGTAATCGGTGTCAGCGGCGACTCGGTTGGCAAGCACCAGGCCTTTGCCGAGCATCATCGCCTGCCGTTCACGCTGCTGGCCGACGAGGGCAACGCGCTTCGCAAGGCGTATGGAGTTCCTGCCACGCTGTGGATCCTGCCGGGACGCGTCACCTACGTGATCGATCGCGACGGCATCGTGCGCCACGTCTTCGATTCCCAGCTCCAGGCCACCAAACACATCGACGAAGCGCTCGGCGTGATCCGCCGGCTTGCGGCGGCCTAAGCAGCGGCCGGACCAACGTGCACCAGAATGCCGAGTGCGCAGCCGGCCGGTTGAGTGAATTGAGTTAGGCATCGACTGCGCAGATCTCATTGAGTCTCGGCGGGGCCAATGGCCAGAAGGGCCGCTCAAGTCGTTGACGTGCTGGGCGCTACGCACGGTGGGCAAAAGAGCTGCCCGACAAGGCCTACGGCAATCCTGAGAACGCGCAATGCGTCGCTGGTTGCAAGCACACCGCTCCAGTCGACGTCACCGCACTCGAACCCACCGTATGGAGTGCACCTGTAGAGACCGTAGTGGCATTCCCACCCGTCAGGACAATGCTCGGAGAGACTGCATTCCGAACACCGATGGCCGTTGCAATAGGGTTCCTCTGGCTCTGTACACGCCTCGTCGCCGAAACAATCGGAAATGGTCCGTTCGGAATTGAGGACGCTCGCGGAAGCGGCGCACGGGCAGTTCAGATCAGCTTGAGCGAGGGGTTAGGCCTGCGAGCGTCCGGCCTGCAGGCGGGTGAGTTCACCTTTTGCCGCCACCCCATAGCCGATAGATCGCGTAGCCTGCCGCTCCCGCGATAGCCATTGGAGCCGCAACTAGGACCGCGGTGCCAGCAATGGCTCCACCGCCAACCACACCGCCGACGGTAGGGCCTACCGCCATACCGCCGCCAACTATGCCGCCAGCAGCGGCGAGACCCGAAGCGATTCCGGCGCCCGAAGTCGCAGCAACGGTGAGACCTGTTGCACTTGCGACGGCGGCGCCTCCGGCAACAACGGTCTTGCCCACTTTCAGGGCGCCGTTCGTCGTTGCTACGCGAGTCGCTAGATTTCCCGGTTCGCCGATTGACACGCCGAGCTTCTCGGCTGCCTGGGCTGCGATGC
>JBHEOD010000052.1:22610-22985 GCA_046261745.1 Binatia bacterium | reverse complement strand
GGCATGAACTTCCAGGTCGTCAGCGGCAACGGCGAGACCGACGGCAACACCAACGGTACCGGCAACATCATCATCGGGTACGACGAGGCGGACGACAGCTCCGACGACAAGGACGGCTCGCACAACCTCATCGTGGGACGTTTCCACAGCTACTCGAGCTACGGCGGCATCGTGGCAGGCGAGGACAACGAGATCACCGGCGTTTCCGCCTCCGTGCTCGGCGGCGCCCGGAACAGCACCGACGGCGACGGGGCCGTGGTGGTCGGCGGCCTCGACAACCAGGCGGACGGCGAAACCTCCGTAGTCGTGGCCGGAGAGAAGAACCGCTCGAACGGCCGCAGCTGCACTATCCTCGCCGGAGCCCAGAACCTCTGC
>JBHEOD010000052.1:0-22600 GCA_046261745.1 Binatia bacterium | reverse complement strand
GGTCTTGCGAGTGCGGTGGACGGCGGCAGCAACAACTTCTGCAGCGGGTCCGGGTCGGTCATCGGCGGCGGCAGCAACCGGAACCTCGGCAGCAACCTCGGCTGGCTGGCCGGCAGCTTGGGCCCGGTGTTCTAGCCCGGAGCAACGCGACGGTTCCAGCGCGCGAGCGCGAACCCGGGATGGGAAAGCGCGCAAGAGCATTGCGCGTCCGTCCGGGCTAACAGTCGGCCCGGACGGCGATGTTCCCGCTTCACGACGACAATCCCACCCTTCACACGCCGCTGGTGACGTTCGCGATGGTCGCGCTCAACGTCGCCGCCTGGGTGCTTTTGCAGGGGGCCGGCAGCGAGCCGATGCTGACCAGCTCGGTGTGCAGCCTCGGACTGATTCCCGGCGAACTCCTCGGTTTTGTGCGTGAGGGGCTTCGCGTCCCGATCGGGCCCGACACGTTCTGCGAACTTCGCCCTTCGTCCGCCAACTGGTTCTCGCCGGTCTTCTCGATGTTCCTGCACGGCGGCTGGTTCCACCTGCTCGGCAACATGTGGTTCCTGTGGGTGTTCGGCAACAACGTCGAGGATTCGATGGGCAGGATGCGCTTCGTCGTGTTCTACCTGCTGTGCGGGCTGGCGGCCGCTGGCGCGCAGACGCTCTCCAATCCGGCCAGCCCCATCCCTATGGTCGGCGCGTCCGGTGCGATCGGCGGAGTGATGGGCGCTTACGCCGTGCTCTACCCGAAAGCGCATGTCCAGATGCTGATCGTGCTCGGCATCTTCGTGACGCGCGCGAGGGTGCCGGCGCTGTTCGTGCTCGGCTACTGGTTCGTGCTGCAGCTGATCGGCGGCATTCCCGCGCTCGAAGCCGAAGGCGGCGGCGTTGCGTTCTGGGCTCACGCGGGAGGTTTCGTCGCCGGTCTTCTGCTGATTCTCGCGATGCGCGATCCGGCGCGAGTTGCCGCCCATCGCCAGCACACCGGCGGTAGAGTGTCGTGACAATCTCCGCTCCTGGTTTGACGCTGGCCGCTTTTCTGCTGCTGGCCGCGCCGGCCCGCTGCGAGCAGGTGATGGAGACGCATCCGTTGTTCGGTGCGCTGGTCGAGATCACCGTGGAGAGCGAGGATCGCGAGACGGGCCAGAACCGCATTCGCGACGCGATGACCGTGGCGCGCCGCCTCGAGGCGTTGCTCAGCGTCGAGGACACGACCAGCCCGCTCACGCGTCTCCACTCGAATGCGGGCCGCGCGGCGATTCCTGTTCCGCTCGACCTCTACCGCCTTCTCGCGCTGTCCCGCCTGATGACCCGTTCGACCGGAGGAGCGTTCGACGTGACCGTCGGACCGCTGCTGCGTCGCCGTCAGGCAGCCGGCGCGGACCGCAGTTCCGCCTCCGAGGCGCTCGCGCTGGTGGGAGGCGACAAGATTGTCCTCGAGCCACCGGAGAATGCCCGCCTCGCCAACGAGGGCATGTCGGTCGACTTCGGCGGCATCGTGCGCGGTTATGCGCTCGAGAGGATGGCGGCGATGCTGCGGCAGAGCGGAGTGGAGAAGGCGCTGCTCGAGTTCGCCGACACGACGGTGCTTGCCGTCGGACCGCCGCAAGGCGAAGCGCCGTTCCGCGTCTGGGTGGCGCGTGGGAAGGTGACGCTGGGGTCGGTGGCTCTTCGCGACCGCTCGCTGTCGACCGCGCGGGCGCAGCGGCGCGGGGAGGACGGCGACTCGCCGCCCATTGTGGATCCGCGCAGTGGCCGCTTCGTGGATTCCGATCGCCAGGCCACCGTCATCGCGCGCGACGCGGCCATCGCCGAAGCCTGGAGCACCGCGCTCGTCGTCGATCCCGACGGTGCTCTCGGACTTCTCGAGGAACCGCGCGACGTCGAAGCGCTCGTGTTCGACGAGCACGGCGAGCACAGGAGTCCGCGCTTCGAGGATTTCACCGGTTGGAAGTCCGGACGCACGAGATCGGACGAGGGCGCACGCAAGCAACCACCGCCCGCGCCCGCCGAGAACAAGTGAGTTCAGCCGTGGTGTCGCCGTCTGCGGACCGATTTTTTTTCTCGTTCGAAACCCGACTCCGTGCGCCCGCGGCTGTGGTGTGGGCGCACGCCACTTCGATGAAGGGCGTGAATCACGAGCTCTTTCCGCTGGCGCGCATGACATCGCCGGCGTCTGTGGCAACGCTGGACGCGGCCGACATCGTGCCGGGACGGCGCGTGTTTCGCAGCTGGATTCTCTTCCTCGGCTTGCTCCCGGTGGACTACGACGACCTCACCTTCGTCGAGTTCGAAGCGCCCAGGCGCTTCCTCGAACGCTCCCCAATGCTCACGCAGGTTTGCTGGCAGCACGAACGTGTCGTCGAGACGTCAGGGCCGGGCTGTGTCGTCACGGACACGGTGCGGTTCGAACCGCGCTGGCGGCCGCTCGGATACCTGCAACTGCCTGTCTTCCGGCTCGTGTTCGCGAATCGTCACCGGCGGCTTGCCGGGCTGTTCGGTTCGGCCTGAACCGCACAGATCGCTGCGCTCAGCGACTGTTTGCGTGGCGCGCGGGTGTTTCCTGCGCGGGCTTCGTGTCGGGACAAGCCCGCAGCGAAGGCGCAGGGCCATTGGCGATGCGGCGTAGTGGCATCCGCCGGTGTGCGGCGTCGATTGACCTCCGGCAACGAGCCCGGGATAAATGGTCGCCGACCGGCCGCCGGCCATGAACTGCGTCTCAACCAGCGGTCGCAAGGAAGAGGAAGAATTGATCCATCCCGTCCGACCGTACTCCCGACTTGGCCTTGCAAGGTCGGCCGCAGGCGTGGCGGCGGCCGCACTGGCCCTTCTCAGCGGTTGCTCGGAGATGAAAATGGCGGGCGCGAGTCTCCGAGGCGTCGTCGGCTCCGCGCCGGGTCCCCAGCCCATCCCCGAAGGCGCCGTCGCGCTGCAGCCTCTCGCACCGGTGCGGCGCGACATCTACACGCGAAGCTACCGCCTGGGGGAAACCTACCAGGCCAAGTCCGGCGACACGGTCGTCAGCGTCAAGAATTACGCTGTCACCGAAAAGGTGGGGCACGCCACGGTGCTTCGTGATTTCGCGCAGACTTGCAGGCGACGCTGGCCACGCGGCAGGGACACGCTCTGTGAGGATTCGCCGCTCGATTCGGTACGAGGCGCGATGGGCAGTGTCTTCGACGTGGTCGGTGCGGTTACGCGACCCGACGGACAGTTCTTCGCGGTGTTGCTGCCGTCGGACGGACGGTCGCAGACCTATCTTCTCGTGGATCCCACCGGGCGGCTGCGGAAGGGAACGTACATCGCATGGCGTGAGGATCTCTCGCCCGGATACTCCCTCGGCCAAGTGCCGGTGGTCGAGCTCGCTCCGGACCTTGCGCTCGATTCGCAGGCTCCGCTCTTCTCGTTCGAGAGCGTGGAGAAGTTCGTGTTCATGGGGCCTGGCTACCTCAGCTTCGACCTGATCTTCACCGGAACGCGCGACACCGCACGCGGCGAGCTCATCACGTTCCTGTACCGCGAGTTCGGTCGCGACAGCACCAGCATGCCGACGTTCGAAAGGCCGCTCCAGTTCCCGGTCTCGCAGCGGGTGCTCGAACTCGAAAAGCTGCGCATCGAAGTGGAGCCGGTAGGATACAGCGAGCTGCGGTTTCGGGTGATTGCCGACGGCCAGCCTGCACCGACCACGCGCTGAGTAGCGCTGGAGCCGCCATGCCGCCCGTTCGACCAGGAAAGCCGGCCGACGTTCCGTTCGTGCTCGCGAGCATTCGCGCGCTTGCCGAGTTCGAGAAGCTCTCGCAAGGAACTGCTGGTCGAGCTGTCGCGAATTGCGGTTGCGCGCGGCTGCGGCCGGCTGGAATGGTCGGTGCTTGACTGGAACAGGCGCGCCATCGCGTTCTACGAGTCGCTCGGCGCGGTGCCGGTGGCGGGCTGGACTCCGTACCGGCTCGAAGGGGAGGCGCTGGCGGCTCTCGCCCGGCGCTGAAGAGACTGCACGGTGGGTCGGCGCCCGGTGTGGTTGCGCCATCCTCGCGGGCCGCGATAGAAGGACACGGAGACTATTCATGGCCAAGATCCGCACCAGCCCGAACAGTCACGCCGACCTCGAGCGCATCGTGCAGCAGGTGGCCGACAGCTATCGCGGCGGCCGCGGCATCGACAGTCTCGAGAGTGCCGCGCTGCCCAACCAGCGCAAGGTGGTCGAGGCCGTCGAGCACCTCAAGCACGTCATCTACATGGGCTTCTATGCCACGCGTGACCTGACCGAACAGAACCTTCCGCACTACATCGCCGACCACGTCTATGAGGCCTTCGAGATCCTCGTCGAGCAGATCTCCCGCGCGGTGGTTTATCGCCGCAAGCACGGGGGGTCGCCCGAGGCCGAGGATGTGGCGTGGAGCGAGGCCACTGTGCTCGACGTGCTGGATTCGATGCCGCGAATTCGTGGAGAGCTTCACGAAGACCTGCAGGCAGCCTTTGACGGCGACCCCGCCGCCGAGAGTCTCGAAGAGATCGTCTTCAGCTACCCGGCCATCGAGGCGATCACCTGCTACCGCCTCGCGCGCGAGTTTTTCGTGCGCGGCACGCCGCTGATCCCGCGTATCATGTCCGAGTACGCGCACACGCAGACCGGCATCGACATCCACCCGGGCGCGCAGATCGGCAAGAGCTTCTTCATCGATCACGGCACCGGCGTGGTGATCGGGTCTACAACGATCATTGGTGACGGTGTCAAGATCTACCAGGGAGTCACGCTCGGTGCTCTCTCCATCCCGCGCGACCAGTGCGGCGAACTCATCCGCAACAGCAAGCGCCATCCCACGATCGAAGATGACGTGACGATTTACGCCGGGGCGACCATCCTCGGCGGCGAGACGGTGGTGGGCCGCGGCAGCATCGTCGGCGGCAACGTCTGGGTGACCGACTCCGTCCTCCCGAACTCGCGCGTCACCTATTCCCCGCCGGCTTGCTCGGATGATCCGACGCAGACCGTCCGCCCTCGGCGCGCCCGGCAAGCATAGGCGCCTGTCGCGCTCTTGACGGGTACTCCGGGCTGACGATCCCTGCCGTACGGTCAGTGCGTACGGCTTTCCGCTCGCTGTCCCTGGCGAGCGCGTGCTCCGCCACGGCTGGGACCCGCAGTCATGGCCTCACACTCGTCGGCGCAGCGCTCGCATGCTTCGGCGCATCGCTGGCAGTGTTCCATCGTAAGCTTGCGGCACTCGGCCGCGCACTCGCGGCACACCTCCGCACACAGGCGGCAGAAGTCCGCGGCGAATTCGGAATCGCGGGCCATGAGCGCCGAAGCTGCGAAGCAGAGATCCGCGCAGTCTCGATCGAGTGCGATGCAGCGGGCCATCGTGGCGACGTCCTTCTCCTGGAGGCAGGCGGTCGCGCAGTACTCGCATTCGAGTGCGCATTCGTTGCAGGCGTCGATACAGCTTCGGTAGGTTTCGTTCATGGTCGTCCTCATTCCTGTTGTGATGTCGATGATTCCAGCGGACGCACGTCACGCCCAACACGTTCAGAGCAACTCTTCTCGGCACGAGGTGTCAACGAATTGCGGCCCGGCGCGTCGAATTCGTCGCACGTGCGCGAGCAAACAGCCTCATGCGGAGCGCCCCATGGTGGACCGAGCGGATATGTCACGAAGGCGCCAACCGACGATGGTGGACCTGCGCGGCCCGTGCGGGGGCCGCGCCACGCCGGTGAAGTGCCACAGCAACGTTCCGGATCCTTCCGCGCGCCCGGTGCGTGGGACGGTTCTCCAGCACGCGAGATTCTGGTCGCGCTTGCGCCGCTTTTCGGGGTGGGCAAGAAGCGCGGCATGACGAATTCCGGGATGGATGTTGAGGACCGGCTTTTTTCGCCTACGCCCGAGCACGGGATGCTTCGGTCGACGGTGCGGCGGTTCACCGAGAATGAGATCGAGCCGCAGGCCGAGGAGTCGGATGCGAGCGGCGTGCTCAACACGGGGCTGATGAGGCGCTGCGGGGAACTGGGCCTTTTGGGACTTACCATTCCCGAGGAGCACGGGGGTGCGGGCATGGATGCGGTGGCGGCAGTGATCGCGCACCACGAGATGGCCAAAGCCGATCCGGGGTTCACGCTGGCCTACCTCGCGCACTACCTGCTGTTTGTGAACAATTTCTTTCATGCGGCCAGCGACGAGCAGCGCGAACGGCTGCTTCCGGGTGTCCTTTCGGGAGAGGTCATCGGCGCGATGGGGATGACCGAGCCCGGCGCCGGCACCGACGTCCTCGGCATGAGCTCGACGGCCGAGAAGCGCGGCGACGCGTACGTTCTCAACGGGCGCAAGATCTTCATCACCAACGGTTACGAAGCGGGCTGCGTGCTCACCTACGCGAAGGTGAACGGTCGCATCACGGCCTTCGTGGTCGAGAGGGGATTCCCTGGCTTCTCGACCGGCGAGCCGATCAAGAAAGTGGGTATGCGCGCGTCGACGATGTGTGAGCTCGTGTTCGACAATTGCGAGGTCCCGGTGGCCAACCGCCTCGGCGAGGAAGGCGGCGGTGTGACGTGCATGATGCGCAACCTCGAGATCGAAAGGCTCTGCCTCGCGGCGATGAGCCTCGGCATCGCCGACCGCTGCATTGCGGAGATGACCTCCTACGCGGCCCAGCGAAAGGCCTTCGGCAAGGCCATCGTGGAGTTCGGCCAGATCCAGCGTTACATCGGCGACTCGTTCGCCGAGGCCGAAGCGGCCCGCTGCCTCGTCTACCGCGAGGCGGCTCGCGTCGGGCCCGGCCGCCGCAACCGCCTCGGCACCGACGCGGCCAAGCTGTTCGCCGCGCCGATGGCCAAGCGCGTGGCCGACGCGGCAATCCAGGTGCTGGGTGGCTACGGCTACACCCGCGAGTACAAGGTGGAGCGCTTGTGGCGCGACGCCAAGCTCAACGAGATCGGCGGCGGCACTCTCGAGAGCCACCAGAAGAACATCACGCGCGACCTCGCGGTGGCCGGCCTGAGGGACTGAAGCGGGGGCACGGGATCGCACGCGGATCGACGAATGCAGCTCGGGGGCTGGGGTCGGTCGCTGCGGGCTGCTACACACTCCCGCGTCAGGCTGTGGCCCTTCCCCGACAGAACCCCCAATGCATTGCCCGTCCTGCCGTCACGACAACCGCCCCGACCGTCGCTTCTGCGCCGAGTGCGGGGCTGCTCTTGCGCTGCGTTGCCCATCTTGCGGCACGACCAACGAACCCGGCGAAAAATTCTGCGGAGACTGCGGTTCGTCGCTGACGACCCAGCGGCCGGCGTCGGTTCCCGCCGCGTTGTCGGTCCCGTCTCCGCCCAAGCTGCTGGCAGACAAGATTCTGGCCGCGCGCGCTGCCGTCGAGGGCGAGCGAAAGCAGGTTACGGTCCTGTTCGCCGACGTCAAAGGGTCGATGGAACTGGCCGAGCAGCTCGATCCCGAAGAATGGTCCGACATCATGGGGCACTTCTTCCGCCTTCTCGCCGACGGCGTGGAGCGCTTCGAGGGCTTCGTCGACAAGTTCACCGGCGACGGAATCATGGCGCTCTTCGGCGCGCCGCTTGCGCACGAAGACCACGCCCAGCGCGCATGCCACGCGGCGCTGTACCTGCAGGAGCATGTGCAGCGCTACACCGAGGAGATGAAGCGGACGCGCGGTCTCAGCTTCGCGGTGCGCATGGGCATTCATACCGGCGAAGTCGTCGTCGGCACGATCGGCAAGGTCGGCGACAGCCTGCGCATGGAGTACACGGCGCAGGGGCATACGGTCGGCCTGGCGTCGCGCATGGAGCAGCTGGCGGGGGCCGACCGCATCTATCTCACCGACCATACCGCGCGCCTGGTCGCAGGCTACTTCCGCCTTCGCGATCTCGGCGAGTTCACCGTCAAGGGCGTGACGGCGTCGCTGCGCGTTCACGAACTGGAAGGAACCGGATCGCTGCGCACGAGATTCGACATTGCGCGGGCCCACGGCCTTTCCCGTTTCGTGGGGCGCGCCTCGGATCTGCGCACGCTTGGGGATGCCCTCGAACAGACCGCGGCGGGCAACGGCCAGGTAGTCGGCGTCGTGGCCGAAGCGGGCACGGGCAAGAGCCGGCTGTGCTTCGAGTTCCTCCAGCGCTGCCGCGAGCAGGGCATGCGCGTGTACGAGGCGCGCGCCGTTGCCCACGGCAGGAACGTTCCTTTCCTGCCGATCCTCGAGCTGCTGCGTGCCTACTTCGGGATCACATCCGACGACGACGACCTGTGCGCGCGGCAGAAAGTCTCCCAACACCTGCTGGGACTCGATCGAAATCTTGCCGGGACGTTGCCGCTGATTCACGACTTCCTGGCCATTGGCGATCCGCACAGTCCCGGACCCCGACTCGACCCCGAGACACGACAGCGCCAGCTGATCGATGTCATTCGCCGCATCATCCGCAGCGCCAGCCAGAAGCGGCCGGTCGTGACCATGATCGAAGACCTGCACTGGCTCGATGCGGCGAGCGCCGAGTTCCTCGAGCACATGGTGGATGCTCGCGAGGGAACGCACAGCCTGCTGCTGCTCAACTTCCGACCGGAGTATCGGGCCGCCTGGATGCAGAAGTCCTGGTACCGGCAGATCCCGTTGACACCTCTCGGTCCGGCGACGATCGCCGAACTTCTCGAAGACCTGCTCGGCAGCGATCCGGGCATCGCTGCGCTGGCCGCCCCTGTTCACGCCCGCACCGGTGGAAATCCTTTCTTCACCGAGGAGGTGGTGCAGTCGCTCATCGAGTCTGGTCATCTCGAAGGCAGTCGCGGCGCCTATCGATTGGTGACCGCGGTCGAGCGCCTCGAAGTACCGGCGACGGTGCAGGCGGTGCTGGCGGCACGCATCGATCGGCTCGGCGAGCGCGAGAAGCAGTTGCTGCAGACCGCGGCGGTGATCGGAAAGGAGTTCAGCGAACCGGTGCTCGTGCAGGTGCTTGCCGAGATCGCACCACAGCTGGCGGATCCGGGTCGACTGGCGGCCGCGCTACGTGCCCTTGGGCAGGCCGAGTTTGTCTACGAGAAAGCGATGCATCCGTTGGCGGAGTATTCCTTCAAGCATCCGCTGACTCAGCAGGTGGCCTACGACACGCTGCTGCGCGAACGGCGGGCGAGACTTCATGCGGCCGTGGCGCAGGCCACCGCGACCGTTCACGCCGACAAGCTCGAAGAGAATTCCGCGCTGCTCGCGCACCACTGGGAGAATGCGGGCGAGGCCTGGCAAGCCGCGCTCTGGAGCAGGCGCGCAGCCGAGTGGTCGGGAATCACGAACGCATCCGAGAGCAAGAGGCATTGGGATCGCGTACGCCGCTTGCTGCGACCGCTCCCGCATACGAGCGAGACAGTACAACTCGGCGCCACGGCATGCGTCGGCTCCCTCAACTTTGCGTGGCGACTCGGAACGCCGATAGCCGAGGCCACGGATTGCTTCGACGAAGGCCAGCGGCTGGCCGAGGAAGCCGGCGACGTTCGAGCGCAGGCGGCGCTGCACGGCGCCTACGGAAGCGCGCTCGGTCTCATCGCCGGACTCTCGGACGAGTACGCGCGCTACGGCCGCGAGGGAACGCGGCTCGCCGACCAGACCGACGACGAGGGCTTGCGTCTCGCTCAACGTGCCTTCCTCGGATTCGGCTGCCTGTTCGCCGGCCGCCTCGCGGAAGGTCTGGAGTCCGCCGAAACGGCATGCCGGACACCACCGGCGGACCCGCGGCTCGGCGTGGAATTCGCCGGCTACAGTCCATTTCTCGGCATCCTCCTGTCGCGCGCATGGATTCTCGCTCAGCTCGGGCGCCTCAATGCGTCCACGACGGCGTGCGACCGTCTCGAGCAACTGACGCGCGAGCACGGAGATCTCGAGGTGCTCACGTGGATGCAGCTTGCCCGAGTCGAGGTAGATCTCGTTCGCCGCGATGCCGCGGGTGCGCGCGTCCACGCGCGCTCTGCGCTGGAGTCGGGTGCACCCGCGACTCCGCAATCGCTCTTCGCCGGACAGATGACGCTGGGGATCGCGCTCCGGCTCGAGGGGGCGTGGGACGAATCCATCGCTGTTCTGGAAGGGACGCTGCGCATGGTGATCGGCGGCAGCAACCGCATGCGGGAAGGGTGGGTCCGCGTCGAATTGGCCAGAGCCCTGCTCGGACGTGGCGAGCTGGATCGGGCCGAGCTGGAGGCAAGTACCGCGGTCGCCGTTGCGCACAAGCAGCACAGCAGGTTCGACGAAGCGTCTGCTTATCTTGTGGTCGCCCACACGCTGCTCCAGCGAGCCGGGGACATGGACCTGGCCGGTGCGGAGCACGCGATGGACCGCGCGCAGGAGCGCATCGGGGAGATCGGAGCAATGGCGCTTCAGCCCGATCTGCACGAGTGTCGAGCGCAGCTGGCGATGCTGCGCGGCGACGCGCCCGCTGCGCAGTGCGAGATCGCCGAGGCGCGTCGTCTGTACTCCGCGATGGGCGCGAGCGCGCAGGCGAATAGACTGGCCTGACGTAGACCGGTCCTTGTTCCGCCCCGTCGCCCCGCTAGCATCGCCGCCCCATGGCCGGATCCAGCTTCTTCGCCCTCCTCGACGACATCGCGACCTTGCTCGACGATGTCGCGGTTCTCAGCAAGATCGCCACGAAGAAGGCCGGCGCCGCCCTCGACGACGTGGCGACTCTGACCAAGGTCGCGACCCAGAAAACGGCAGGAGTCCTCGGCGACGACCTCGCCCTCAACGCCGAGCAGGTCGCCGGCGTGCTTGCCGAACGCGAACTCCCGGTGGTGCTGGCGGTCGCGAAGGGATCGGCGATCAACAAGCTGATCCTGGTGCCGGCGGCCCTCGTGATCAGCGCCGTCGTGCCGTGGGCTGTCACGCCGCTGCTGATGCTGGGAGGCGCGTATCTCTGCTACGAGGGCTTCGAGAAGGTTGCCCACAAGTTCCTGCACCACGAGGAAGACGAGAAGGCCCGCCACGTCGAGCGGATCGAGGCAATCACAAACCCTGTCATCGACATGGTGGCCTTCGAGAAAGACAAGATCCGCGGCGCCGTGCGAACCGATTTCATCCTGTCGGCCGAGATCGTGGTGATCACACTCGGCACCGTCGCGGCGGAGCCGCTGGCGACTCGGGTCGGCGTGCTGGTCGCCATCGCCGCACTGATGACGGTCGGCGTCTATGGCCTGGTCGCCGCGATCGTCAAGCTCGACGACCTGGGCCTGAACCTCAGCCGTCGTGAGGGAGTCGCCCGCCGCATTGGCCTCGGCATTCTCGCCGCCGCTCCGTGGCTGATGAAGGGCCTGTCGGTGGCCGGCACCGCGGCAATGTTCCTCGTGGGAGGCGGCATCATCGCACACGGTGTGCCTTTCGTGCACCACCTCGTCGAGGAGTTGTCGCACGGTGAAGGCCTGGTGGCAGCGGTCGCACCGACGCTGCTCCACGCGACCATCGGGATCCTGGTCGGCGGCGTGCTCGTCGCACTCGCCTCCATCGCCGGCCGCCTCAAAGCCCGCAACGCTGGCTGACCGTCTTGCGGGGCTGCCCGCACAATCGCTCTGCCGCAGTGCGTAAAATCGTTTGATCGCACACCCGGCCTGAACCACCATCCGCCGCCTGCGCGGGCCAAGGTCTGCGCCAGTACTCAGGCTGCCTGACGGGCCCGCTCCGGCGGAACCCAGCAGGGCAGCCCAAAAAACCAAGGAGGACCATCGGCAATGGCCGACGGCGCAATCAACTTTTTCAAGGCCGACCTTCGCTCGATCCAGTTCACGCTGTACGAGCACATCAAGGTCCAGCAGCTTTTCGACGCTGACCGTTTCCCGAAGTCGAACTTCTTCGGGCATCTTTCCCAGCAGGAGTGCGACCAGGTGATCGAGCAGACCTACCGGTACTGCAACGAGGTCATCGGTCCGCTCAGCCAGACGGGAGATCGCGCGGGTTGCCGAATCGACAGCGGCAAGGTGGTCACTCCCGACGGATACAAGGAAGCGTGGGACAAGCTGTGGGAGCTCGGCCTGCCCAACTGGCACCTTGGCCTCGAACACGGGGGCTTCCAGGGGCCGTCTTCGATCGGCGTGGTGCTCGCCGAGCTTCAGTCGGGTGCGAACACCGCGTTCACGATGTACCCCGGCCTGACGCGCGGCGCGGCCGAGCTCGTCGCGCAGTTCGCGGTCGAGAAGGACCGCGAACGCTTCCTGCCCAGCATGTTGAGCGGTCGATTCTCGGGAACCATGTGCCTTTCCGAGCCGCACGCGGGCAGCGACGTCGGTTCCGCGCGCACCAAGGCGGTGCGGGTTGACGGCAACGGCTACAAGATCACCGGTTCGAAGTGCTGGATCTCCGGCGGCGACCAGGACCTCAGCGAGAACATCATCCACCTGGTGCTGGCGCGCGTCGAAGGTGCGCCCGAGGGCACCAGCGGCATCTCGCTGTTCATCGTGCCCAAGTACAAGGTGAACGACGACGGCTCGCTCGGAGAGTTCAACAACGTCGTGACCGCATCGATCGAGCACAAGCTCGGCATCCGCTCGTCGTCGACGGCGGTGCTCAACTTCGGCGAGGGCGGCGACACGATCGGCTACCTGTGCGGCGACACCGAAAACGTCGGCATGAAGCAGATGTTCCAAATGATGAACGGCGCCCGCATCGAGGTGGGCGTGCAAGGCCTCGCGGTGGCGTCCACGGCCTTTCTCAACGCGCTGACATACGCGCGCGAGCGGAAACAGGGCTCTTCGGTGAAGCGCTTCAAGGATCCGGGTGCGCCGCGCGTGGCCATCATCGAGCACTCGGACATTCGCCGCCTGCTGCTCGAGATGAAGTCGAAGGTGGAAGGAATGCGCGCGCTTTGCGTGAAGCTGGCCTTCAACCAGGACCTCGCGCGCGCGCTGCACGCCGAGGGAAAGCACGACGAGGCCGACTTTTACCAGGGCCGCGTGGATCTGCTGACCCCGATCGTGAAGGCGTACTGCAGCGACCAGGGATTCCGCATCTGTGAGCTCGCGATCCAGGTCTACGGCGGAGCCGGCTACGTGCAGGACAACCCCGTGGAGCAGTACCTGCGCGATTCGAAGATCTTCTCGATTTACGAGGGGACCAACCACATCCAGGCCCTCGACCTCGTGGTGCGCAAGTTGCGGGGTCGGCACGGCCAGGATCTCGCCGATTTCGTCGGCGACCTGACGGGCTTCGTCGAGCGATACTCGGAAGACCCGGCGGTCGGACACGAAGTGAAGCTTCTCGGCGAGGCGGCGCACGCACTCCAGCAGGCCGGAGGCGACCTGATGCAGTACATGATGAGCTCCAAGCTCGACCAGCTCACGCTGTGCTGCTCGCCGTTCCTCGAGGCGATGGCCGAAGTGACCGTCGGGCACCTGCTGCTCGAGGCTGCGGTGATCGCCGAGGAGGAGCGCACCCAGGACGACCGCCAGAGCCAGGAAGAGTTCGACTTCTACGCGGGCAAGGTGATGGCGGGCAAGTTCTACGCGAACTTCGTGCTGCCCAACGTGCTCGACAAGTGCCGCACGATCGCGTCGAACGACCGCAGCGCGCTCGACATTCCGGACGCCGGGTTCTCGACCGCCTGGTGAACGCGACCTGATCGCGGGAATCGCGGCGCCGCCGGGCGTCGCGATTCCCGCCGAGGTTTCCGTCTTGGCCCATCCCCTGCTCGACGATGTCCTGCGTCTTCTCGACGTCGAGGAACTCGAGGTCAACATCTTTCGTGGGCACAACCCCGACGAGGACAGGCAGCGCGTGTTCGGCGGGCAGGTGGCGGCCCAGGCACTGATGGCGGCGGCGCGCACCGTGCCGACGGGCCGGCGGGTGCATTCGCTGCATTCCTACTTCCTGCGGCCGGGCGACATGAAGGTGCCCATCCTTTACATCGTGGACCGCATCCGTGACGGCAAGTCGTTCACCACCCGGCGCGTGGTGGCGGTGCAACACGGCGAGGCCATCTTCAACCTGCAGGCGTCCTTTCAGGTGGACGAGCCGGGTCTCGAGCACTCGTTGGAAATGCCGGACGCCCCGGATCCGGAAACGTTGCCGACCATGGCGGAGCGCCTTGCCGGCTTCGGCCGCAAGCTGCCGCGCCAGGCAATCGAGCCGCGCGCGATCGACATGCGCTGGTGCGACCCGCCGGGATGGAAGCCGCACAAGGGTGCCGAGGCTCGTTCGATGATCTGGATGCGCGCGGACGGCGAGGTGCCCGAGGATCCGCTGCTACACACCTGCGTCCTCGTCTACGCTTCCGACTACACGCTCACCGAGACGGTGATGCGTCCGCACGGCGTTCATTGGAGCGACCGTGGCGTGATGGCAGCCAGTCTCGACCACGCGATGTGGTTCCACCGCGACATCAAGGTGGACGACTGGTGGCTCTACGTGGAGGATTCGCCGGCCGCCGAAAGTGCTCGCGGACTTGCGCGTGGCCTGATTTTCGATCGCAGTGGCCAACTTTGCTGCTCGGTGGTGCAGGAGATTCTGCTGCGGACGCCGCTCTGAACTTCGCTGGCGGTAGCCGTGCTCTCCCGTGGGTGTCCTGCGCTTGGATCGCGCCAGCGCCGGTAGCTTCGCGAAAAAGAAAGGGCCGGATTCATCAGAATCCGGCCCTTCGTTTTTCAGCCTGTCGGCTGCGTCACGGGTTGATGTAGTAAGTCCCGATCGCGATGTACATCTCGTCCTCGGTCGTCACGCCGCCGCGAAGCGCGCACGCGTCGCACGTCGATCCCGGGCAGTTGCTGTCGTTGCCGTTGCAGGCCTGGCCCTTGTTCACACCACCCATGCAGAAGGTGGCGTTGTCGGCGCACGGGCCGCCGATGATCAGGTTGCCGGTCGGCGTCGGCGACCCGGACTGCGTCTTGATCAGGTCGGGACGTGCCGGGGAGCCGTTGTCGTACAACGCGCAGAACTTGATCGTGCGGTCGGCGACAGTGCCGGAGTAGTGGATCGGCGGATCCGGGTTGAGCGTGAGCGCATCGCTGTAGTCGTAGCTCTCGTAGAACACGTCGCCCTGAGCTCCCGGCAGGCAAGCGGCACTCGTGGTGCCGCCCGGGGCCACGCAGGGCGTCTGCGGCGGGGCATAGTAGCGCCACCGGATGCCGCGTTTGTGCGTGTGAGAACTGAGCTGGAACAGCCGCGTGCCCTCCGCGAACGTATGCGTTGCGCAGTACTCGCGCTGCTCGAACGGCGGCACGTTCTGCGTGAAGATCCACTGGTTCTCGAAGAGACCGACGGCCGGCCAGGTGCGCTGGTCGGTGTAGGTCACGTTGATCCACGCTTCCATCTCGGTGTCCTGGTTCGTGAGATTGAACGCGTGCGAGTTCCACACGATCAGGCCCTTGAGCGGGAGCAGGTTGTAGACGCCGGTCGGGAAGGTGAGGTTGGCGGTGCTCTCCTGGGATCCCGAGAACTGCGGAGCGTCCGACGTGTTGAAGTCGGGGGAGCCCCAGTTCTCCGACAGGGTGTCGAGGCACGCGACGCCCCGGTGGAACTTGCTGCCGCAAACGCCGTCGGTTCCGCAGGGGTCGACCGTGGACGGGTCACACACAGCATTCGGAGTCGGGCCGCCGTAGCAGCGCCAGGATCCCCAGCCCGCATCGTTCCAGCTGTAGTCACCCTGGTAGATGTGGACGATGGAATGGTGGGACTGCGCGTCCTGGTACAGTTCGTTTCCGCTGTACGAGAAGCACTCGCCCGCGTTGAGACCGGTCTCGTTGGTTCCCGGGAAAACTCCGGGACAGGGCACGCGCATCGATGCCGGCACCGAGGCCGAGACGTCGTAGTACGTAGCGACGCAGCCCTCCACTTCCGTCTCGCTCGCCAGCGTGTAGCCGGGTTGCGCGAACTGGGTGCCGACCGACGAATCGGGAACGGGCGGCTGCGGGATGTCGAGGGGGGTGGGCGCGGGCAGGCAACTGCCGAGCAGTTCGGCGGTGCCGGCGACGACGCCGGTTTCTGGAGCGCCGCCGCGAATCCAGAGGCGCAGCGCCTCGAGGTGCTCCGCGGTCACGATCTCGAGGTTTCCGGAGGGCATCGCGGCGCCCGGCGCATCGACCACGTCGTCGCCGAGCGTCTTTTCCGCGATCTTCAGCCAGAGCACCGACAGGTCCTGGTCGCCGGGGAACACGCGCATGGTCTCGGCAGCAATCTGGGAAGGAACGCCGACGAGGGCGTCGTGCGAGGCACCCGCGCGGAGGTCGAGCCCGCCGTTGCCGCCGAAACCCGCGCCGTGGCAAAGGTCATTCGTGCAGGCGTAAACCGGATTGTCGAAGATCAATTCCTGGATGCCTTCGAAGGTGCTGGCGAACTCCGCGTCGTTCGCGTCGCAGCCGAGGCAGGCGTTCGTGCAGGTATCCCCGTCGACGTCGTTGCCGTCGTCGCATTGCTCGCCGGTCTCGGTGATGCCGTTACCGCAAACCGCGGGACACTCGCCAGGTGCCAGCGACAAGGAGGCAGTTACCTCGCCCGCTTCGTTGGTCTTGAATTGGGCGAGCAGGGCGTCGGAGAATTCGGCGCAGTATGCGAATCCACCGATGCTCAGGATCACCTCGACGGAGTCCTGCGCGCCGTCAATTTCGAATGGCCAGTAGAGGTCCTTGGCCTGGATCTGCAGCGAGCCGTCGGTCTTGCCGGACTTCATCACGATCTTGGTCACGCCCGTGGAGTAGTAGGGGTGGCTCTTGTACTTCCATCCCCGGTGAGTTTCCGGCGATCCAATCCGGGCCCAGCGGTCCGGGTCGAGTTCGATGAGGCCCGAGTTTCCGGCGAACGGGCCAGAGCCGCGCACGATGAGGGTGGAACGCTCCTGAGTGGGATCCTCGGCGATGCTGACCGGGTTGATGTTGACCTGCCGCTTGGTCTTGAACTGGAACTTGGTGCGCTTGCCGTCCGGCGAGTACTTCATCTTGAGCGTGTTGCCGGTGACCGGCCAGTGATCCCCTTCATGGGCGACCGCCGTGGTGGCGAACAGCGACGTCGCGATGGCCGCGACGAGTATTCGAACAGTCTTTCCGCTCCCGAACATTGCAATGGATTTCATCCCGTCTCCCCGAGTCCCGATGTGGGTTATCGTCGGCAAGGTATTCGCCAGACCTTGCACAGTCAATGCAAAATCCGCCGTCTAACCGCGATGGGAACGGAGCGAAATTACCGGAGGGTGCTGGCGGTTCCGACGACGACCTTCGTGCCGTCGGATTTCTCGACCCAGACGTCAAGGTGAACCCGCGTGCGCCCGGCTTCGGGCACCTCGCTGTTCTCCTCCGCATGGGCCGTTACCACCTCATCGGCCCACAGCACGTTGACGAGGCGCACATCCATTTTTCCGCCCGCAAGGAAGCCATGGCCGTAGTTGCGGGTGAGCAGCTCCGAGATCACGCAGATCGGCAGCATCCCCTGCACGACGATGTCCGGAAAGCCGAGAGCCCGCGCCGCGTCCCGATTGGTATGGTAGTTCTCCGTGGGGCCCGAGAAGGCCATGCAGACCTCTTCGGTGACTTTTTTCGTCAGCGGTGCCAGGGGGTGCCCGCTCCCGCCGATTTCGAAGCGGCGATCGCCGCGCTTCTCCCGGTCCTTGTCCACGGCCACGGCCGGGGAGGCGGAGCCGGCGTCAGGGACAAGAAAGCTCTGGTGGGTGAGGCCGCGGCTGAACAGGCGCCCGCCAGCATCCTGAACCCACGTTTCCTTGACCACGTAGTCGCGACCGCGTTTCCGGTAGCGCTCGCGGATGAAGCCGCGGGTGCGCACGGCGGTGCCGACGGGAACCGCCCCGAAGAGTTCCCACTCCTGGCGTGCATGCAGGTTGCCCCAGATGTTGGCGAGGTACCAGAGCAGGCTTTCGTAGCATTCCGAATGAAGTGTGAGAGCCGGAGCGAACTCTCGGTACAGCGGCAAGGGCTGACCGAGCGCAGTGACGTAGCGTTCGACGAGCGCTTCGTTCACGACGAGCTCACGTCCACCGAAATCGCGACCGACGAAAACCGGCTCGCCGTTGATGTTCATTTCACCTTTCTCCGCAGCCGGCTGTTGTCTTGCAGCGACGGCTCCCCTACCTTCGCGCATCCCGCATCAGGAGAAAAGCAGCAGATGAACACCGCAACCAGCCGCGCGTCGGCGCAAGGCGCATCGCGGAGCCTCGAAAAAGGACGCGCACATGTGTCCGTCTCAATATTCGGGATGACGTCGTGCAGTCCGCAGTCAGAGGTCGGGTGATGCCGGCCGCGGCCTGGCGCACGGCGGAAGTAGAATCGTTCCGCACCACCTTCCGCTCCTTTCTCGCTCGAGAAGTGGTTCCCCACCTCAGCGCGTGGGAGAAGCAGCGACGCACGCCGCGCGAGTTCTGGAAGGCGATGGGGCGCTCCGGCTTCCTGTGTCCCTGGCTCGCCGAAGAGCATGGCGGCAGCGGCGCAGAGTTCGGCATCTCGGTGGTCATCTGCGAGGAACTCGGGCGTACCGGCTTCATGGGCCTGCAAACCGGTGTCTCGGTGCACTCGGACATCGTCGTGCCCTATCTCGAGCAACTCGCCGGCGACGACCAGAAAAAGCGGTGGCTTCCCGGCTGCGCCAGCGGAGACATCCTGACCGCCATCGGCATGACCGAGCCCTCGGTCGGGTCCGACCTTGCCAACCTCAAGACGACCGCCGTCCGCGACGGCGACACTTGGATCATCAACGGCCAGAAGACGTTCATCTCGAACGGCGTGGATTGCGACCTCATCATCCTGGCGTGCCGCACGGAGACGGGAACCGTGCCCGCGCACGCCGGCGTGAGCCTGATCGTGGTGGAAGCCGGCACTCCCGGTTTTCTCAAGGCGCGGCCGCTCGAGAAGATGGGGCAGCACATCCAGGACACCGCCGAGTTGTTCTTCGAGGATTGCCGCGTGCCCCTCGCGAACCTGCTCGGCAGTGCCGGCCACGGCTTTCGCTACCTCATGCAGAATCTCCAGCGCGAACGGCTCATGATCGCGATCACGGCCCAGGCCGCGGCCGAGCAGATCCTCGCCAAGACGCTGCCGTACGTGAAAGAACGCAAGGCGTTCGGCCAGCCGGTCGGCACGTTCCAGCACAACGCATTCAAGCTCGTCGAACTCGCGACCGAAGTGGAGATTGGCCGCACATTTCTCGACGCCGTTATCGACGAGTTCGAGGCCGGAGAGGACATCACGCGACGCGTCTCCATGGCCAAGTGGTGGATGAGTGATCTCGCCAACCGGGTCGCATACGACGCCGTCCAGCTGCACGGCGGCTACGGATACATGGCCGAGTACGCGGTCGCCCGCGATTTCGTCGACGTTCGGGCCATGCCGATCTACGCCGGCTCGAACGAAGTGATGAAGCTGATCCTCGCGCGACTGATGGGGCTGGCGGAGCGAACGCCGGATTGACTCGATACGCGGCCGCTTGGTAGGTTCCCGCAAAACATTTCGATCGCTGTCCCGAGGCTGCCCTGCGCAGTAACCCCGGGACCGCGACTACGCTACAGAGGTGGGAATCTTGCGGCCGGGAGAGGGGCAGAACCGCGACATCGGCCGGGACGAGAGCCGGGCCGTCGAGAAGGCCTTGCGCGCCACGGGAGACGTGCGATCCATCCTCGAAATCGCGGCTGGCAATGGCCGTTGGCTACCGACCCTGGCCGGCAAGAAGGCCTCCTTCACCGTTGCGCTGGATATCTCCAGGGACTGCCTGGCCCAGACACGCACAGCCGGGCCCGAGGCTGCCGTCGATCGCGTTGCGCTGGTCTGCGCCGATGCCGGTGCGCTGCCGCTCCCGCCCCAATCTTTCGATCTCGTGGTTTGCGTCGGCCTCATGCCCTACGTCAGGCGCAGCGGGCGCCTGCGGGCGCTCCGCGAGATGCGGCGCGTCAGCGGCCGCTGGGTCATCGTGCAATACGCCCACACCGAAGGTCTGGGTTTTGCTTGGCAGAAGGTTCGTCAGCGCCTGGGGCTCGAGGCGCATTTTCCGCGCAATCATCTCTCGAGCGCCCAGATCGAAAGTGAGTTCCGCCGCGTGGGCCTCGGAATCCGCGGCGTCGCGCGTGTCGGTGTTTGGTTCTCGCGTTCGTGGATCGTGCTTGGAGAGGCCCCCTCTCCCGACTGGCTCCGGGAATAGTCGACTGACCACGCGCTGTCAGGCGCTCGGCTCCACGTCGCCCGACTTTACCGCTCCGGCTGTTCCTGCGCACGGGCCGCAGGGGCCGCGGTGAGCTGCACAATCCTGCGCTTCAGAAAGCCTGCCACGTCATCGAGCACGGGCGCGAAGAGGAACCCGATCCGGCCCGAGAGTGCCGCCAGGATGTTCGTATGTGTCAGGGAATCGTAGAACACGGCGCGTGCCTGGCCACCCTGTTCGCGGATCGCGCTGGCCATTCGGGCACTGCTGACCGGGCGGACGGTTTGGTCGCGTCGACCGTGCAGGAACAGCATAGGCGGCAGCCCGCGTCGCACGAAGCGAAGCGGCTGGGTTTCCGCGTGGTTCTGTTCCGGGCCGAAGATGTCGCGGAGGTCGTCGCCGCGGATTGGAAAGAAGTCGAAGGGTCCCGACAGCAGGACGAGACCGGCGACGCTGTCCGGGTCGACGCCATGCACCTCGCTGTAGCGGCGGTCCATCGTGGCCAATGATGCGAGGTGTGCTCCGGCGGAATGCCCCATCACGAAAATAAGTCGAGGGTCGATCCCGTGCCGGGGAAGGTGCCCGAGTGCCCACGCGATGGCGGCGGCTCCGTCCTCCACAAACGACGGGAAACGAACCGACGGGTACTTGCGATAGTCGCAGACGGCCACGGCGTAACCGAGCGAACCGAACGCCTGGGCCACGAAACGATACTCCTCCTTACGCCCGTAGCTCCATCTTCCGCCATGGAAAAAGACGACCGCCGCCCGCGGCCCCACCGGTTCGCTCGCGGGCAGGTACAGGTCGACCCGTTGACCGCCGTGCGGGCCGTAGGGCAGGTCCCGGATCGCGCGAACGGCGTCGCTGCCGGCAATAAGGTCGAGCGCCCCGAGCGGGTTGCGGCGAACCTCGGGGAGATGGACGGCGATCTCTCCGATTGCCCGCAGGACGCGCGAAGCCATGATCAGGGATGTCTAGCGCGGGCGCGGTGCAGCACCCAACTGCAGCGACAATGGAACCCGTCCGCGATGTTACCGGCGAAACCTATGCCGCGAAGGCGAGGAATCCGTTGCGAATCGCGTTGCGGCGGGTACACTCGGTCGCTGTGACTGCGGGGTGCCATCAGGGGGACCCGGGGGTGAGGCGGATGAAGTTTCTGTTCGGTATCATGGCCGCGGCGCTGACCGTGGCAGCCCTCTCGGCTGGACCTGCCCGTGCGGAGGATGAGCAAATGCTCGCCAGCCGCTCGACGACGGCAGGACCGCTTTCGCTCGGGTCGGCGCGTCCGCGCGAGGCCGAGAGCAAGAAGGATCATCTCGCCCGAATCTTTACCAAGGACCTGGTCCAGCGCCTCTGGATGGAGGACTACGACGACCTCGACGCCGCCTGCGAGCGCGGATGGCTCGTGGATGTTCCGGACGATCCCGAAGGCCTCGGCATTTCGATCCGCAAAACGGGAAACTCGCCTGTCGGAGAGAAAGAGCGCGATCTCGAGCGTCGCAAGAAGCTGTATCGCCTGGCCAAGCCCTGCGCCGGCCTCCTTTACAGGATCGCCGCGCACCTGCGCGAAACCGAAGGGGCGGCCTTCCAGCCGCTGCAGGTCACGAGTCTCGTCCGGCCTTGGACCTACCAGAAAAAGCTGATGGCGAGCAACGCCAACGCCAACACCATCAAGGCCGGGGTTCCGCCGACGCATGTGTTCGGCCTCGCTTTCGACATTCCTCGCGCCGACATGCCGGCGGAGCGGGAGCGCCGACTTCAGCGCTACCTGGATGCGCTCGCCGACGACGGCACGATCGTCTACTTCAAGGAAGGCAAGGCTCAGGCCACCTACCACGTGATCGCCATGCCGGCCGCCCATGACGAACTCGAGGCTGATTTCTACGAGATCACCGCACGCGCCGGCCGTGCCGCCCAGAACGGTTCGCCGTTGACTTGCGCCGGCCGGTCCAATCCAGACTTCGTCCACGACGAAGTCTGGTGGTGAGATCAGACACCACGCGAGCCTTCTGCATCGGAATGCCCACTCGCCCGATGGACGCCTCGTTGCGCCCATGGCAAGCGCTGAATATAGTGCCCACGCGCGCGCCGGTTGCACGGAACCGCGCAACGTGGTGGTCGGCGGTGGCGGGGACCGCGCCCGCCGCATCGAAATCTGGTTCGAAAGTTAAGTTACGGAGGATGGCAATCATGTCGTGGACTCGGTTTGCAGCGACGGTTTCGGCCGCGATTCTGGCAGGATGGGCGGCAACGGCGTCCGCCGCAGATGAGGAGTTCGGCCGTTCGGGTCCCCACGTCAGTTTCGGCGCGCTTTATGCTTTCGAGAATTTTTCCGGCTCGGCCAAGTCCGCGGACGATAGTTGGGGGTACCACATCGCCGGCGGGTACCGTTTCAACGAATACTTTGCCCTCGAGCTGACCTTCGATCATTTCGTTGGCTTCGATGTGCCCGGCGGGGAAGCCAACGTCGTATCGCCGCTTCTCAACGCCAAGTTCTATCCCTTTCATGGAATCGTGCAGCCCTACGTTTC
>JBHEOD010000051.1:3112-23045 GCA_046261745.1 Binatia bacterium | reverse complement strand
AGGCGACGTCGGCCGGCGCAGCGCGCCGTTCCATAGCCGCGGAGGAAACAGCATGAGCAGGAAGGCCATTCGAACCGACGCGGCGCCGAGCGCCATCGGCCCGTACTCGCAGGCTGTCTCGAGCGGCGGCGTGCTTTACTGCAGCGGGCAGATCGCACTCGATCCCGCCAGCGGCAATCTCGTCGAAGGCGGCTTCGAAGCCGAGGCGCGACAGGTGCTCGCAAACCTCGACGCCGTTGCGCGGGCAGCCGGCATGACGCTCGCCGACGCGGTCAAGCTGACGGTCTACGTGGTCGCGCCGTAACGCCGGTGAATCGCATCGAGCAGCAGCGCGCGGCTCTGCTCGGGCGGCAGTTCGGCGGCTTCCACGGCCTCGGCTTCGCGGGTCAGGTCCTCGTCCTTGATGTAGTTGCGAAACCACGACGAGTAGTCGCCGCTTTGGCGGTGGTGCTCCCACGTCTCGTCATCGACGCCCTCGGCCATCTCGGCGAAGAGCTGCAGGTTGTACGCGCGCAGTTTCATCTTGTTGCGCGGTCCGCGGAAGTAGAAGCTGCGGTCGGGAGGAAGCTCTCCTTCGGCGTACTTGCGCGTGTGGCGCCGCCTGTCCACCGTTCCCGGAGTCGGGCGAACGCGAATCGGCGCGGCGTCGCTGCGCAGCCAGATAGCCGCTTCGCCGGGCTCGAGATCGAAACCGAGCCGGTCGAACGGAAGCGCCGTGCGCGCGGCAGCCGCAAACGCGTGAATGACCTCCATCGGTTCCTTGCCGAGCGCGACCAGCGTTTGCACGCGCTCGAGCACCGGAGCGGCGATCTTGTCGGGACAGTTCGTGATGAGAACCAGCCCTTTGAGCTCGGACGGCATCGCGGCGGAGGCGGGAACCCACGATGACGGCAGCAGGTGGTGGGCTTCGTCCACGATGAGCCAGTGCGGACGGCCGCGGCGCAGGCGAAGCTCCAGCAACCGCGCAAGAAGGCCGCCGAAGAACAGCGGCCGATCGGCGAGCGGAACCGACAGCAGATTGACGGTGGCGCTGCGCGTCGGATCGGCCAGCAGCTGCATCACCGCATCGATGCCGGGCGGGTGCGTCGCATCGCCCAGGCTCACCGCGCCGGCGAAGCTCCGGTAGTCGCCCTCCGGGTCGATCAGGCAGAACTGGTACTCCTGCTCGCAGATGCGTTCGATCAATCCCATCGTGACGGTGGACTTGCCGCTCTGGGACGGACCGGAGATCAGCACGGCATCGCCGTGGTTCGGCACAGAGACATCCTCGCGCACGTCCCCGTCCATGCGTTGTCCGAGCAGAATGTCGTGGCGCTTCAGGCGCGGCTCGAGTACCGCGAGGTCGTCTTCCAGCATCTGCTCGATCCACTGGCAGACTCCTTCGCCGCGCTCTGCCGGGGTGACGAAGTCGACCTTCTGCTTGACCATCTCGAGCGCGTTCGCGACGGCCGCCGAGCATTCGCACATCGCGAGAAATGCATGGTCGTTCTCGGCGTCGCCGATGCCGGCGACGTTGTGCGGCGACAGCTCGAGCTCGGCGAGCGCGGCCTCCAGCCCGGTCGCCTTGTTGACGCTGGAGGGCAGCACCATCACGGCCCCCTTGTTGAAGATGACGTGCAGCTCGAGCTCGAGCTCCTTGATGGTCTCGAGCACGGCGATCTCGTGCGGCGTCCAGGTGGCCACGATGGCGCGTCCGACCGCCAGCGGCTGCACGCCGCGCTGGCGAAGCCGATCCGCCAGCCTGGCCGAGGCCGGCTCGCACAGAACCGTTTCCAGCTTCGACTTCGGGTCGTAAAGGACGGCCCCGTTTTCGGCCACGATGCGGTGGAACAACTCCACCTGCGCGAAGACCTGCTGCAGGTCCTCGAGCGTGCGGCCCGTCACCATCACGAGCTTGCGGCCGGAATCCACCAGCCGCTGGAGGGCTTCGAGTGTCTGCGCCGACACGGCGCCGCGGTGGGCGAGCGTGCCGTCATAGTCCGTGGCGAGGGCGAGATATCGCATGGGAACCCGCCCTTGGACGCGCGGGACTGCATACGCTTCGTTGGCCGGGGCAGGTTTGCGCCCGATCGGGAGCACGCGGCGCCCGCCGGCCGAACGGCGCAGCACGCGGGCGGGCGTTCATTTTACGCGCGGCGCCGAGGACAGGCGCGGACGATTGCCGTGAGGCGCGTTCGCGCGTTCGCGAAAGCACGAACGCGCTGCAGGAACGCGCGACACGAGGAACGGTGTTCGGGGAGAGCGGGAATGGCCGGCCCGGAGCCGGATCGGGGGGACGGCGGCGCTAGCCGCCCGGCCGGATCATCAGGCCGCCTTGGCGGGCTTTCCGGAGACGGCCTTGGCGGCCTTTCCGGACTTGACGACCTTTCCGCTGCGGATGCAGCGCGTGCAGACCTTGAGGGTCTTGCGGGTGGCGCCGACGAGGGCGTGCACCGTCTGCAGGTTGGGCTGCCAGGTGCGCTTCGTCTTGTTGTTGGCGTGGGAAACGTTGTTGCCGACGCCACGGCGCTTTTCACAGATATCGCAAGTACGAGCCACGAGAGCTTCCTCCAACGGAGCGGGTCGCGGTAGCTAACACGTGAGGCGGGGGCGGGCAAACCGCGGAGCACGTTCTCCTCATCGTCGTCGCAGGAAATCCGGAAGCGGCGGTCAAGTCCGCCGAAGCGACGGGTCGCCGGGGAGGTTCGTGCGGAACCGCGGCGAAAAAGCCGATACCTACTGGATTTGCGCGGCGTGCGTGGGGTAGGGTCCGCGGGTCGATTGTCGGCGCGTCAGCTCCGGGCCGGCCGATCTGGGGGCAGATCCTTAGGGAGGACCTTACTTGAGAAAGACCACGCTACTGCTGCCGGCGCTCATCGCGCTCGGTGGTTTCCACGCAGGCGCCGCCCACGCCGCCTGCGATTTCGACCTCGTACGGGCCAAGGGGCTCAAGACGTCCATGGTTCGGGTTTACGCGGCCTGTCCTTCCACCGACAACCCGTCCGCCAACACGCAGACCGACGGCGGAACGGAGGCCTGCACGCCGGTTACGCCGGCGGAGGTTGGAGGCCAAGGCACTCTCTACTCCTACGGTCCGCACGGCGGTTGCACCGTTTCCCTGCTGTCCAAGGTGGTGTCGGCCTGTGAGGACCTCGAGGACAGCAGCGGCATGCCGCTCGGCCTCGACCCCGGCGCGTGCCACGTCACGAGGGTGAAGGCCAAGTGCAAGGACATGCTCAGCACGAACGGCATTGCTCCGATCGGGCTTCTCGACGTCGGTTTCAAGCTTTCGGTCCTGACCCGCGTCACGCTGGGCGCCGAAATCAACGGGGACATGACGGTCATCGACTACCCGGTGACGTTCGACTTCGAGACCCCGAACAACGGCGGCATGAAGCTCAAGAGCAGCACCGCCGAGGCCCTTGCCGGGATGAATGGGCTTGATCCCGACCTTCCCGGTTGCACGTCCGTCGAGATCGTGGACATCACGATCAAGGATCCAGGGGGCCGGCCGTTCGCGAGGATGGGAGGGGCGACCGCTCCTTAGGCTCCGGCTGCGCTGCAACCCCGCCGGAGGGCGCGCCGGGTGGCCGCGTCTGACCGCAGCGCGAAACCGAGGCGCAACCTTGCTGCCGCGGGGCGCGGCACTGGAACCGGCCCGTGCGCTTTGTTATCCGCCAGCGGTGGCATCCGCACGCAAATCCCCTTCTGCCCCCACCGGCAGGTCCCCCGGCGTCGCGCCGCTTCGTCTCGACGTCAATGGCTTCTTCTCCCACATGATCGGCGCCTACGGCCTGGCGCCCGAGGACCTCGCCGCCATCGAGCCGCGGGTACGGCTGGTGCTCGAGGGCATCCGGTCGCGCCGCGATCTCGGCGAGCTTCCGTTCCACGACCTTCCGTACGACCAGGCAGGCGCGGCCGAGTGCTCGCGCCTCGCGGACGAACTGGCCGGTGAGTTCGACACGATGATCGTTCTCGGCATCGGCGGCTCGGCGCTCGGCACCAAGGCTGTCCTCGATGCGGTGCCTGCTTCCGTGCGGCCGCGGCGCATGGACGTGCACGTGGCCGACAACGTCGATCCGTCGACGTTTTCCGAGTTGCTCGCCCGCGTCGATCTTGCTCGCACGTGCTTCAACGTGATCTCGAAGTCCGGCGGCACCTCCGAGACGCTGGCGCAGTTCCTCGTTGCCCGTGAGCGCCTCGCCGCCGCCGTCGGTGAGGATCGCTGGCCACGTCACGTCGTCGTGACGACCGATCCCGAGAAGGGGCCGCTGCGTGCGCTGGCAACCAGCCTCGGCATGCGGTCGCTGCCGGTACCTGCGGGAGTGGGCGGTCGTTTCTCGGTGCTGTCGGCCGTCGGCCTGTTGCCGCTGGCGGCGGCCGGCATCGACATTGCGCTCCTGCTGGCGGGTGCGCGTCACGCGGACACGCTGTGCGCGCAGGAGGACCTGCGGGAGAATCCGGCGGCAATGCACGCGGCGCTGCTCTACCTCGCGATGCAGGAGAAGCGCTGCAACATCCACGTGCTGATGCCGTACAGCGACGGCCTGCTGCGGCTGGCCGAATGGTACGGCCAACTGTGGGCCGAAAGTCTCGGCAAAGCGCGCGCCACCGACGGCAGTATCGTCGAGACCGGGCAGACGCCGGTGCGCGCGCTCGGCGCCACCGACCAGCACTCGCAGGTGCAGCTCTTCGTCGAAGGATCGCGCGACAAGGTCATCACGTTCATCCGCGTGGCCGGTCATGCGAGCGACATTCCCATTCCGCACCGCGACGGAGATGCCGAGGAATTCGCGTTCCTCGGCGGTCACACGATGGGCGAGCTGCTCAACATGGAGCAGCAGGCCACCGAACTGGCACTCGCGGATGCCGGTCGTCCGACCAGCCTCCTGACGATCGAGCGCTGCGACGAGGGCGCGCTCGGGCAGATCTTCCATCTCTTCGAGGTGCAGACGCTCGTTGCAGGGGCACTGCTCGGCATCGATCCGCTCGACCAGCCGGGCGTGGAAGCCGGCAAGCGGCTCACCTTCGCGATGGCCGGTCGCAAGGGCTACGAGGACGACGCGGCACGCGTGGCCGCCATGCTGGCGCGCAAGCGCGAGGACTTCGTCCTTGGCTGAACGCGGCGCGGGCAGCGAAAGCGCCGCGTCTCCGCCCGTGACCAAAAGGCCGGCCCCGCCGGCCGTTCAGAAGGCTCCGGCTCCGCCGGCCGTTCAGAAGGCTCCGGCTCCGCCGGCCGTCAAACGCATCGCACTCCTCGACGAAGGAACGGTCGCCGGCATCGCGGCCGGAGAGGTCGTCGAACGCCCCGCCTCCGCCGTCAAGGAACTTGTCGAGAACGCGCTCGATGCGGGCGCCGCTCACGTGCGCGTGGACTACGACGATCGCGGACCGATGCGCATCACGGTCACCGACGACGGATCTGGAATCGAGGACGCCGAGATCGATCTGGCGCTTACGCGTCACGCGACCAGCAAGATCCGCACGCTCGCCGATCTCGAAAACGTGGTCACGTTCGGATTTCGCGGAGAGGCGCTCGCCGCCATCGCGTCGGCGAGCGACCTCGAACTGGTGACGGCGGTGGAAGGCCGCACCGGCGGCACGCGTGTGCTGGTGCGCGCCGGCCGCATCGTCGAGCGTTCGCCGGCGTCGTCCAGGCGCGGCACGCGCATCGACGTGCAGGACCTGTTCGCGACGGTGCCTGCGCGGCGCAAGTTCCTCAAGGGTTCGGCCACGGAAGCCGGCTATGTGGCCGACGTGGTGCGTCGCTTCGCACTCGCGCGGCCCGACGTCCACTTCGTGCTCACCGTCTCCGGGCGCGTCAGTCTCGACGTTGCGCCTGTGGCGAGCGATGCCGAGCGGATCCGGCAGGTGTTCGGCAAGGACGTGGCCGAGTCCCTCGTCGCGGTGGACGCGCGCCTTGGCAGCCTGCGCCTGCGCGGCCTTGTCAGCCCGCCGGGCGTGGCGTACGGCAGCTCGAGGCGCATGGCGATCTTCGTCGGCGGCCGCTGGGTGCGCGAGCGACTGCTTTTTCAGTCGGTTCTCGAGGGCTACCAGACCTACCTGCTCAAGGGGCGCTTTCCGGCCGTGTCGCTGTTCTTCGAGTGCGAAGCCGGGTCGGTGGACGTGAACGTGCATCCGGCCAAGCTCGAGGTGCGGTTTTCGGATCCGGACCGGGTGCGCAGCTTCGTGGCCGAAGCCGTGCGCGACGCGCTTCGCCGCTCGGCCAGTCCGCTCGGGCGCTGGGGCATCGATGCGAGCGAATCGCTGCGGCGACGCGCGGTGCCGACCACCGGTCCCGGCGCGGTGCCGGCTGCGACGCGCGCGTGGGGCGCGGGTGGAAAGCCTCCTTCAATCGCGACGTTCCAAGAGGAGGTGCACGACGAACCCGTCTCCGCCGACTCGGGGATTCCCGGCTACACGCCGTCGCTGCTGCCGGATGCGCACGCGCCGGCGGAAGAAAAGCAGCTCTCGATCGATCTGGGCGCGGCGCAGGCAGCCGAAGCACTCGGCCGCTTCCAGGTGATCGGACAGATATTCGAGGGTTACTTCGTCTGCGAAGGCGACGGCGAGGTCCTGCTCGTCGACCAGCACGCGAGCCACGAGCGCGTGCTGTTCGAACGGCTGATGCAGGCCTTCGCCGAGCGCGACGTCGCACGCCAGGCGCTTTTGCTGGCTGCGCGGGTGCATGTGGGGCGCGACGGCGTCGAGGCCTGCGCCTCGGCTGCTGCCGAACTCGAGGCGCTCGGTTGGGAGATCGAGGTGTTCGGCGAGGAAGACGTCGTCGTGCGCGCGGTTCCGGCCATGGCCGGCGCCGCCGACGCGCGCGCGCTCGTCGAGGCCGTCGCGCGCGACCTCGTCGAGATGGGCAGGGCACGGTCGGCCGAGCGGCTTGCCGAACGAATCATGGCGACGGTGGCCTGCCACTCGGCCGTTCGCGTCGGCAAGCGCCTCGACGTGGCAGCCGCGCGGGCGCTGCTGCGAGAGATGGCTACTGTCTCTTACCACGCCACGTGTCCGCACGGCCGTCCCGTCGCTCGCAAGCTCGCGCGCGGCCAGATCGAAAGAATGTTCGGCCGCTGACAAAAATGGGGTCACGAAAATGGGGTCAGACCCCTATTGCAAAAATGGGGTCAGACCCCTTTTTCTGCGGGCATCGGGGGTCGATCCCGAACGTCGGTCCTTGTCCCCGACTTTCAGATTTCCGACGGAGGAGCAGCAGGTGAAGAAGCAATGGGAGCAGAGCACGGCGACGGCGCCGGCTGGTTTCGTGAAGGTTGGCGTCGCGCTGGCTTGCGCGCTGTTCGTCGTCGCTTGCGCGGCGAAGTCGACGACCGAGGAGGCACACCATGCGACGCATCCGATGCGCGCGGAGAACCTGCGTAACGTGATGCGAGGATTCGATGAGGCCGTGCGGCAGGATGTGCCGGCGGAAACCGACCAGTACGACCGCTGGGATGGTGTCTTTCCTTCCATTGCGGACGCGGCCGCCTCGCTCAGGAAGTCGGCGATCCAGCTTTCCGGCCATCCGCCCGACGGGCTCGAGCTTCCGGCCCGGGGCCGCTTCCAGGTGCTCGCGCGCTCGCTCGAGAGTGCTGCCCAGCAGCTCGAGGACGCCGCCGCACGCAGCGACGCGGATGCGGTCGCCCTCGCGCGCGCGGACGTCGGCTCGGCGTGCCGTGAGTGCCACAAGCACTTCCGTCCCGACTCTCCCGGCGTGCCGGACGCGTTCCGGTAATCTTTCGTGCCGTCGCCCCCTCGCGCCAGCAACGTGGTGCAGCTTCCCCCACGCGTGCTCGTGGTCGCGGGGCCGACCGCGTCCGGAAAGAGTGAACTGGCCGTGGTGCTGGCCGAGGAACTGGGAGCCGAGATCGTCGGCGCAGATTCGCGCCAGATCTATCGCTACATGGACGTCGGCACGGCCAAGCCGTCGCCCGGGCAGCGCTCGCGAGTCCCGCACCACCTCGTCGACATCGTGGATCCGGACGAGGACTACGATGTCGCCGCGTGGCGAAGCTCGGCGATGTCGGCGCTCGCCGGCATCCACGCGCGCGGTCGCGCGGCCGTCGTCTGCGGCGGAACCGGGCTGTACCTTCGCAGTCTCACGCGCGGGCTGTTCGCGGGTCCGCCGGCCGATCCGCACCTTCGCACGCGGCTCGAGGCCGAGGAGGCCGCGAAGCCCGGCGTCCTGCACGCGCGCCTGCGCGAGAAAGACGCGGCGTCCGCGCGACGCATCCACGCCAACGATGTACTTCGCACCGTGCGCGCGCTCGAGGTTCTCGAATCGACCGGCCGATCGCTGTCCGACTGGCTCGCCGAGCACGGGCTGTCCGAGAAGCCGTTCGACACGCTCACGCTCGAGAGCGACGTGGATCGAGACGCGCTGCGCGAGCGCATCGTGATCCGCAGTCGCGCGATGGTGGACGACGGCATCGTCGAGGAGCTTCTCGAGCTTTACTCCCGCGGATATCCGCCTGAGCTGCGCGCGTTCGACGCGATCGGTTACCGGCAGGCTGCCCAGTGCATCACCGGCGCGCTTGCGCGTGACAACCTCGCCGAAGCGATCAGCATCGCGACGATGCAGTACGCGAAGCGCCAGCGCACGTGGCTGCGCGGCCAGGCTGAGACCGTCAAGGTGGGGCCGGGAGACACCGCCGCGGCTCTTCGCCTTGCGAGGGCTTTCTTTTCCTGATGACTTCAGCGCCGTCCGCTTCCACCGGTGCGGTGGCGGGCGTCACGGACGAGGAGACGCGCTTGGCTTCGAAGAAAAAGGGACTTCCCGAACTGAGGGTCGCGATCGACGAGATCGACCGGCGCCTTCTCGATCTCGTCACGAAGCGGGCGGAGATTGCCAAGGCCGTCGGCGAGGCAAAGTCGGTCGGCGAGCGCGGCATTCTCGACGCCGGCCGTGAGAAACAGATCCTCGCGGCCATTCGCAAGGCCAATCGCGGTCCGCTGCGCGACGATTCGGTGGAGGCCATCTTTCGCGAGATCATCTCGGCGTGCCGTGCCGTGCAGCGCCCGACCACGGTCGCGTTCTTCGGGCCGGAAGGCACCTACACGCACGAAGCGGCCATCGCGCAGTTTGGCAGCAGCGCCGAGCTCGTCGCGTGCGATTCGATCCCCGAGGTCTTTGCCGCTGTCGAAACCGATCGCGCGACGTTCGGCATCGTGCCGGTGGAGAACACGACCGAAGGCGCGGTGACGCCCACGCTCGACTCGCTGGCGGAGACGACGGCCGTCATCCTGGCGGAGCGCATCCTCAAGATCGATCATTGCCTGATGGCGAAGGACGCCGACCCGAAGAAGATTCGTCGCATCGCGTCGCATCCGCAGCCGCTCGCGCAGTGCAAGCGTTATCTCGCCGAGCACTTTCCCGGCGTCGAACTGCTGCCCACGGCCAGCACCGTGGCCGCGGCCAAGCTTGCGGCCGGCGAGCGCGGCACCGCGGCCATCGGCAGCCGGGTGGCGCAGCATCTGTACGGCCTCGAGCTGGCGGCGCGCTCCATCCAGGACAACGCGGCCAACGTCACGCGTTTCCTCGTGATCGGCCCCGACCAGAAGACGCGGCCGAGCAGCCACGACCGCACGTCGCTGGTGGTCACGGTCAAGGACCAGGTGGGCATCCTCGAACGCATCATTCGCCAGTTCGCGCGCAACAAGGTGAACCTGTCGATGATCGAATCGCGGCCGCTGGTGGGACGCTCCTGGGAGTACCGCTTCTTTGTGGACGTGACGGGGCACGCGAGCTCGGAGCCGGTCGCGAAGGCGCTGCAGTCGCTCGAGCGCATCGCGCTGTCGGTGCGAGTGCTCGGCAGCTATCCGATCGCGACATGGAGCCGCGAGCTGGCGAGCGGCGAGACCAGTTCCTCCAGAAAGGAGCGCGAAGCGCGACGTTCAGATTAGCCTGATCGGCGAGCGCGCAGCGCGACGTTCCAACACGCCGTCACGTCGGCCGATCGAAGCCGCCTACCTTGGCCAGGAATTGCGTGCAGATGTTGTTCTGTTCGCTCCAGCCGGGAACGAGCACGCCCTGCTTTTCCATCCGCTGGATGATGCGGATGAAGATCACGCTGAAACGCAGCCCCGCCCACACCTGGTAGTAGTGCAGGTCGCCGAGCGTTGGTCCGCCGCACGCTTCGTACGTTGCGACGGTTTCCTTCTCGTCGGGAAAGCCGGGAAGGGAAGGGGCGCCGACGCCCTCGCTGAGGAAGCGGTTCAGATACACGAACCACGCGACGTCGCATTCGGGCGGCCCGAGCGTAGCCATCTCCCAGTCGAGCACGGCAACGGGTTTGAAGTTGCGCACCATGATGTTCGAAGGGCGCGCATCGCCCCAGTTCAGCACGACGGCGTCGCGGCCGGCGGGCACGTTGTGTTCGAGGTAGTCGAAGGCGGCTTCCACCGTGGGCTGCGGACGGCCCTCGGCCGCCCACGCGAGAAAATGGCGGTAGTACGCGAGCTGCTGCTCGAAGCCGGGAGGTCCGAACTTGCGGCGATCGAGAAAGCCGAGCCCGGCCGCCTTCCAGTCGATTGCATGAAGTTTGGCCAGCAGTGCGATCTCGGCCTCGTAGAGCGAGCGCTGCTCGGCCGGCGAAGCTTCGGCCAGGAAACCCATTACGGTGTAGGGCGGATTATCGCTCGGCGCTTCGCCGTCGACGCGATCCATCACGTAGAACGGCTCGCCGATCACGCCGGTGTCGGGCTCCCACCAGCGCACTCGCGGCACCGGCACGTCGCTCACTTCGGCGACGATCTGCATGCAGCGAAACTGCGCATGCAGGTCGTACTCCGGAAAAACCTGGTGCTCGGTTGGCTTCGAGCGCACCACCCAGCGGCCGGTCGCGGTGAGGCCCCCTTCGCTCCAGGTTCCGTCCACCAGCATCGTTTCGCTGGAAAACCCGGTCAGGCCCGGCGCGCTGATTTTTCCGAGCGTGAAGTCGGTGGCGCCGGGATGCCGGGCGGCGAACCAGCCTTGCAGGCGACGGCGAAGCTCTTCGGGATCGTAGACGCTCTGGGCAGGCATGGTTTCCTTTCAGCAGCAGTTGCCGCGCGTGGCGGCGCGGGCGGCGAGCGCCTCGCGGACCGAGGAGGGCGTCGGGGCGGTGACTTCCGCATCGTGACAGGCCGAATGGACGCGGTGCGCATCCAGCGCGTCGGCGAAGCCGTCGCTGCGGCGCACAATCCCGAGAAAGCCGCGCAGGAAACCGGCCAGCGCTGCCGAGGCGCGGCCCAGGGCGTTCACGCGCGCACCTGGCCGATCGGCATCGGTGCGGGGCCGCCCTTTCGCATCAGCGTCTTCCACCAGACGCGCGCGGCATCGGCCACGACGATGGTCACCAGGGCCATGAACACGGCGGTCACTGCCGCGTCCAGCTGATTGTTGAAGATGACATGGCGGGTCTGCACCACCTTGTCCGCGGCGACGGCGCCGCTCGCCACCTGGTCGGCCAGGTGGGAAGCCTGCGCAAGAAAGCCTATGCGAAGATCTTCGGAGAATATTTTCTGCCACCCGGCCGTCATCGTGATGATCAGCACCCACACCAACGGCGCGAGGGTGAGCAGCGCGAAGCGCGGCCGGTCCGACTTGACGAAGATGGTTGTCACCGCGGTCAGCGCGGTGGCGGCCAGCAGCTGGTTCGCGATGCCGAACAGGGGCCACAACGAATTGATGCCGCCGAGCGGATCGATGACGCCCTGGTACAGGAAGTAGCCCCAGCCGCCGACGATGAGCGCCGAGGAGAGCACGTTGGCCGGCAAGGACGACGTGCGACCGAGCGGTTCCCACAGGTTGCCGAGCAGATCCTGCATCATGAAGCGCCCGACGCGGGTGCCGGCGTCGAGCGTGGTCAGGATGAAGAGGGCCTCGAACATGATCGCGAAGTGGTACCAGAGCGCCTTCATCGCGTCGCCGCCGAGCGCGCGCGAGAAGATCTCGGCCATCCCGACGGCCAGCGTCGGCGCGCCCCCCGTGCGCGATAGCAGCGTAGTCTCGCCCACCTGGCGCGTGAGCGTCTCGAATGCGACCGGGTCGAGCGTAAAACCCCATGTCGCGATCTTCGCGGCCGCATCGGCCACCGTGGGGCCGAGCAGGCTGGCGGGAGCGTTCATCGCGAAGTAGACGCCCGGATCCATCACCGTGGCCGCCATCAGCGCCATCAAGGCGACGAAGCTCTCCATCAGCATGGCGCCGTAGCCGATGAAGCGCGCGTCGCTCTCGACGTTGATCAGCTTGGGCGTGGTGCCGCTCGAGATCAGCGCGTGAAAGCCCGAGATGGCGCCGCAGGCGATGGTGATGAAGCAGAACGGGAAGAGCTTGCCGGCGAAGACCGGCCCGCTGCCGTCGATGAACTGCGTCAGCGCCGGCATCTGCACGTCAGGTCTCACCCAGAGCAGTCCTGCGGCCAGCAGGCCGATGGTGCCGATCTTGATGAAGGCCGACAGGTAGTCGCGCGGCGCCAGCAGCAGCCACACCGGCAGCACGCTGGCGGTGAAGCCGTAGACGATCAGGCAGATCGCGATGGTCGGCTTGTCCAGGTCGAACCACACCCGCAGCGTCTCGTGGTCGTGCACGAAGCGGCCGCCCCAGACCGCGAGCATCACCAGGAAGAGTCCGCCGATGGTGGCCTCGAGCACGCGGCCGGGTCGGATGCGCGTCATGTAGATGCCCATCGCAAACGCGATCGGGATGGTTGCGCCCACGGTGAACGTTCCCCACGGGCTGCCGAACATCGCGTTGGTGACCACCAGGCCGAGCACGCCGATCAGGATCAGCATGATCGACAGCACGCCGACCAGCGCCGCCGCGCCGCCGACGGGCCCGATCTCGTCGCGCACGATCTGTCCGAGGCTCTTGCCGCCGCGCCGCATCGAGCCGACCAGCACGGTGAAGTCCTGCACCGCACCGCCGAGCACGACGCCGATCACGATGTAGAGCGAGGCGGGCAGGTAGCCGAACTGGGCGGCGAGGATGGGCCCCACCAGCGGCCCGGGCCCGGCGATGGCCGCGAAGTGGTGGCCGAAGACGACCCAGCGATTGGTCGGCACGAAGTCGCGGCCGTCGCCGCGGCGGTGGGCAGGCGTAGGTGTCGCGTCGTTGAGGGCCAGCGCGCGGCTGGCCAGGAATGCGGAATAGAAGCGGTAGCCGATCGCATAAACGCACATTCCCGCCACCAGGAACCAGGTGCTGGAGATCGTTTCGCCGCGGTGCAGCGCGATGACGGCGAGGGCGCCGGCGCCGAGTACGGACACCAGGATCCAGGCGAGGACGGCCAGCGGGCCGCTGCGAGCGGAGGCGGATGTGCTCATGGGCGCGGGATTCTAGTGATGCGGGCCGCCGGTGCGAAGGCACGTCCGCTTCGAGCGCCAGTATGGCCGGGGATGGCAAACGGCCTGGCTCCCGGCTTGATGCCGCACGACGCGAGGCCGATCCGGGCGGGCCGGACGTCGAAGTCGGCCCGCCCATGTGTGAACTTCGTCTCTTTCCAGCTCCTGAAACACTTGTGGTGGTTGAACGTCTCTGCGCCAGGACAACGTGTACGACATACAACCCATACGACCGACAGCGCCGCCCGGGGTTGTCGGTCCGGGCGGGGTCGCGCGCGCCGATTCGCGGCGCACGTCAGTTTTTCACGCTCCGGTAACGCGTAATGAAGCGGGGTGCCGCGTTGCCCGGCAAAACCATGCCGAATCTTTCACCGACCAAAAAATGCGGCTGGGTGGCGCGCGCAGCCGGATCGCGACCGAGCGCGGACATGAAAATCCCCGCGCGCGCGGCCTCGTTCGCGAGTATACTGCCGCGCGCGTCATGACGTACTGGCGCGGGGTGTGATGATGATCAGTCAAACCGTCGGGGACATGGAGAACCTCGAGCTCAGCGTGGATGCCGAACGCAGGCGCATGTTCACCGTGCGTCTGCGTCTGCTCGTGATGGCGACGATCGGCATCGTGATCATGTTCTCCCTGGGAAATCCGGCGGTGCACACCGGCACCACGGCTCCGTACTTCGCGCTTCGGCTGCTTGCGCTTGCGATCCTCGGTGCGTTTCTCTTCGCCACTTACCGCCCGCGCTTCGCCACCTACCAGCAGGTGGGCGGCATCGCACTCGCAACGGTCATCGCGTTACTGTCCGCGCGCGGCGGAGTTCTCCGGGGCGACATCGCCGTGATCGCTACATTGCATATCATCCTCGTGATGATGACTGCCGCGGTGCTGCCGTGGGGAGTTGTGTGCCAGGCCGTCGTGGTGCTGATCTGCGGCGTGTCGATGTCGACCGCGGTGATGTGGATCGGCATGCCGCGCCTCGGCGATGTCGATGTGCTGGTGCTCATCAACATGGCGGCCGGCTGCTTGCTGTCCATGTTCGTCTCCTGGCAGTCGCGCACCACGTTCGATCGCGCCGCCCGCGAGAACCTGCGGCTACGGGCGCTCGAGGAGCGCAACCGCTCCCTCAACGAGGAACTGGAGGCCAAGGTTCGCGCGCGCACGGCCGAACTCGAGGGTACGCTGGCCGACCAGCGCGAGGTGACGCGAGCCATCTCGCACGACCTTCGCCAGCCGCTGCGCCACATCGAAGGCTATGCGCGGATGCTCGAGGATGATCTCGGGCCGACCCTTTCGGCCGATCATCTTGACCGTCTCGACCGCGTCCGTGCCTCGACGGTCCGCATGGGCCGTATGGTCGATTCCCTGCTCGCGCTTACGCGTGTCTCGGGGCGAATCGTCGAACGGCACCGGTTCGACATGAGCGCGTGCGCGGCAGAGCTCTGTGAGGAGATACGACGTGCCGAGCCCCAGCGCAGCGTCCGCTGCACGATCGCACCGGGTCTCACGGACGACTGCGACCCTGCGCTCACACGCGACCTGCTGCGGGAACTGCTTAGGAACTCGTGGAAGTTCACGCGCGAACAGCCGGACGTGCATATCGAGTTCGGACGCCGGGACGGCATCTGGTTCGTTCGCGACAACGGACCCGGTTTCGACATGCTGCACACGCAGCGGCTGTTTCATGCCTTCGAGCGCCTGCACCACGTCGCCGAGTTTGAAGGCGAGGGCATGGGTCTCGCGATCGCGGAGCGCATCGTGCGCAGTCACGGTGGCCGCATCTGGGCAGAAAGTGAGCCGAACCACGGCGCCACGTTCCTGTTCACACTTGGTGGGGAGAGCTGAGCGCGACCGGCGGGCGAGGCCGATATTACGCGCTCGCGTCAGGCGTGTGCGAGGACGGGGTCCCTCGCGATGGGCTCCTCGCGGCGACTTCGCTATATGGCGTCGAACTTGGCGCCCTCCGCGCCCCGGGAGTCTCTACGTGCCTACCCACGAAGTCCTGAACCAGCCGCCGCCGCTCGAAGGTCACAACGTCTACTTGACGGACCGTCCGTTGATGGAAGGCCTCGCGCGCGAAGGCGGCGCATGGGCGGAAGAGCGCCTGGTTCGCTACGGCGAGATTCTCGGCCGTCCCGAGACGATTCGCCTCGGCGTGCTCGCCAACCGCTTCCCGCCGGAGTTGCGCACGCATGACCGCTACGGCCATCGCATCGATGAGGTGGACTTCCATCCGGCGTGGCACGAAATGATGCGCCTCGGCATGGCCAACGAACTGCACAACCTTCCGTGGCGGGAACCCCGCCACGGCGCCAACGTGGCGCGTTCGGCCCTCAACTACATGCACACGCAGGTGGAAGCCGGAAGCAACTGCCCGATCACGATGACGTACGCAGCGATGCCGACACTTCGCCACCAGGAGGATGTGCTCGCCGAATGGGAGCCGCGCCTGCTGGCCACCGAGTACGACCCTCGCATGACTCCGCCGGAGCGCAAGAGCGCCGTGCTGATCGGCATGGCGATGACCGAGAAGCAGGGCGGCAGCGACGTGCGCGCCAATACGACGACGGCTGTGCCCGTCGACGGCGGCGGGCCCGGAGGCGCCTACGAGATCACCGGCCACAAGTGGTTCTGCTCGGCACCGATGTGCGACGCGTTCCTGACGCTCGCACACACCGACGCGGGACTCTCTTGTTTCCTCGTGCCGCGCTGGCGCCCCGACGGTACGCGCAACGGATTTCACATCCAGCGCCTCAAGGACAAACTCGGCAACCGATCGAATGCATCGAGCGAGATCGAGTATGCCGGAGCGTGGGGACGCATGATCGGCGAGGACGGCCGCGGCGTGCGCACGATCATCGACATGGTCCACCACACCCGTCTCGACTGCGTGAGCGGCAGCGCCGGCATCATGCGGCAGGCGGTCGCGCAGGCGATCCACCATGCCTCGCACCGGTCGGCCTTCGGCAGGCTGCTGACCGGGCAACCGCTGATGCAGAACGTACTGGCCGACCTGGCTGTCGAGTCGGAAGCGGCGACCGTGCTGATGGTACGACTGGCGCGCGCGTACGACGACGGGCTCGAGCACGAGGGAGCGCGCGCGTTCGCGCGCATTGCGACGGCAGCCGCCAAGTTCTGGGTCTGCAAGCGCGCGCCGCACCTGACGTACGAGGCGATGGAATGCCTCGGCGGCAACGGCTACGCCGAGGAATCGATGATGCCGCGCCTGTACCGGGAGGCCCCGGTGAACGCGATCTGGGAAGGCTCGGGCAACGTGATCTGCCTCGACGTGCTAAGGGCGATCACGCGCGAGCCGGACAGCCTGCCCGCCCTGCTCGACGAACTGCGGACGGCACGCGGCGGCAATGCGCGCTACGATGCGGAGCTTGCCCGCTTCGAGACAGACATTCTCGACGGCGAGAACGTCGAGACGCGTTCTCGCACGCTCACCTCCAGCATGGCCGTCCTTCTGCAGGCTTCGCTGCTACTTCGGCACGCGCCTTCTTTCGTGGCTGACGCGTTCTGCGCGAGCCGCCTCGGCCAGGGCGGCACGCTCGTGTTCGGGACGCTCGCGGCGGGAACGCGCTGCAAGGAGATTGTGGAGCGCGCGGCACCGACGGCCTGAACGCGCCTACGGCTGGTACACGCACAGCGGATCTTCGGAGAGGGGATCGCCGGTGGCGGCATAGGCGCGGCCGCGTGAGCCGCCGCAGACCTCGCGCCACTCGCAGATGCCGCAGCGCCCGCCGAAGCGGTCGGGACGCCGCAGGTCGCGCATCAGCGGCGAGTCGCGGTAGAGCGTGAGTGCATCGGTGTTACGCACGTTGCCGATGGAGATCGGCAGGAACCCCGACGGCATCACGTCGCCGCGATAGGACAGGAACAGGATCCCGTTGCCGTCACGCATGCCTGCGCCGGCCACGGCGGCGTCCGGCCCGAGGCCGCGCCGCTGGAGGAGAACGCGTCGCACCATCGGGGCCTCGGTGGCGGCCACGACGAAGCCGGCGCGGCGTCCGAGCGAGCACGCCCAGCCGAGCAACTCCTCGGCCTCCTGCGCCGAGATCTGCGGCAGCGTCGATCCGCGTCCCGTCGTCACCAGAAAGAAGAGGCTCCAGCGTCGCGCCTGCATCGCTGCGACGCGCTCGTAGATCGCCGGCATGTCGCCGAGCGTGCCGGCCGTCACGAGCGTATTCACCTGCAGTGGGATTTCCGCTTCGGCGATGCGCGCGGCCGCTTCCATCGTCACGTCGAAGCAGCCGGTGATGCCCCGCAGGCCGTCGTGCCGCGGGGCATCCGAGCCGTCGAGGCTGAGCGACATCGCCCCGACACCGCGCGAGGCAAGCTCGAGGATCACCTTGCCGGTGAGCTTGGGCGTGGCGCTCGGCGCGACGTCCACGTGCAGGCCGGCATGGCGGGCAAAGTCGAGGATCTCCCAGAAGTCGGGACGCTCGAGCGGATCGCCGCCGGTCAGCACCACGACCGGTGCGGGCCTGGCTGTTGCCAGCGAGCGCACAACGGTGAAGGCTTCGGTGGTGGTGAGCTCGTCGGGAAGTCGTTCGTGCAGGGCGGCGGCGCGGCAATGCCGGCACGCGAGAGCGCACGCACGCGTGAGCTCCCAGTAGACCCGCCGCGGGGATTCGTCGTAGCGGCAATCGGTGGTGGCCTCGGGGTGGCCGGGGCCGTGGGGATTCCCGGTTGTCATTTCGCGATGGTGATCTCTGGACCGGTATTCACTTCCGCGGCGACGCTCATCTGGAAGAGCTGGTAGAGGAGGCTGAAGGCCTTCTTGTTCCACTGGTAGCCGTCCTCGGGCCGCAGTGCGTACTGCCGGCCGTGCAGACGGACCGAAAGGCCGGTTCCACCCGGCGCTCGGCGCGTTTCAACGATCTCCAGCGTGTGGGGCGGATTCTCGTGGATGGTCGGCGTGCGCGGGTCGGGGGGGACGTCGAACTCCCGTTCCTCCTCGATGCCGCGGCCGAGGAAGGTGAGGATCTCGTGAAAGCTTCGCAGGCGCAGGCGGCCGTGCAGCGGAAACTCGCCGCCGGTGTGCCCGGCCCGAATGTCGATGAGGATGTCGTTGGGTGGGGCCTCGTCGGCCTCGGCGTGAAGATGCACGCGCTCCTCGTTGGTCAGTACGGCCGGGTCGTAGTTGGTGACCATCACGCGGCCGTTGATGCGCTTGGAGACGCGGTAGGAACGCCGGTCCGGGGCCAGGGTCAGCGTGAAACCGTTGTACGTGGATTCCAGGCTCTCCGGGGTCACGCGCTCGGCCGGTACCATCCACGTGAGCTGGAAATGCAGCGGCTCCACGTACAGCGCATGGCGGTCCTGAATCGAGGAAAGGTGCGTGATCACGCGGCGGAAGACCGGGTAGCCTGCCTCGTCGGCCGGGCGGTTGTAGTGCACGACGGTCCGACCGGAATTCGCCGCTCCGAGCGTGAGCTCGGCGCCGAGCAGCCGGAGCAGGGAGTCGACATCGTACCCCTGGCGCAGCAGCAGCGTGAGCTTCTCCTCCTGGAAGGGCGTCAGCAACCGCTGCGTGAACTCCTCGCCCTCCATCGGCGAGATGCTGATCGTGGGGTTCTCTTCCATACTTCCACCGAGCAACGGCACCAGCAGGCTGCCGCTGTCGCCGGTCAACGCGCCGCTGACACCGGCGCTGAACGAGAACCTGTACGTGGCCGCGATGCTCGAGATGGCCGTGAAGTGAATCGGCTCGTTGTGGTGCGCGCGCGCAATGTTGAGCAGCAACTGCTTCTCGATGTTCTCGGTCGCCGTGGTGTCGTACGCGATGACGGCGTGGTCGAGTGCGACGGACGAGGCACAGCCGGTGACGCCGGGCAATGCCAGCGCGAGCGAGAACAGCAGGGTGCGGGTATTCATCGGGATCTCACGGCCTCGGTTCGTTGGTGGCGGCGCATAGTGGTTCTTGCGCGACGCTCATGGAAGGGAAATCCGGGACAGGTACGGATTTCCGTGCATGTCGCGGCAAGGACAAGCGACGTCGCGGAGAATCGGGGACAGGTGCAGATTTCCGTGGAACGTCCGGGCAAGAACAGTGGATCGCGGAAATCCGTACCTGTCTCCGAGGTCCGGGGATTCGTCGGCGACGTTGCAACAATCCGTACCTGTCCCGGATTTTTCACTGGGGGGCGAAGGCCTCGTCGAGATTGGCGTTGCCGAGTAACGCAGAAACCTGGTCGCGGTCTTCGCGGGCGAGCGCGAGCCAGTCGCGCCGGAGATCCCTCCATGCCCTCACCTGAAAAGTCTTGACGACGCTGCGGTAGGGCCAGCCGAGCAGCACCGAGTCGAACAGCGCGATGCCGCGCTCGAACGCCCTCTCGTTGAATACGGTTTGCTGTTCCGCCCGCTTCTCGAAGGCGCCCTCGTTGGCGCGCATGAGCGGCACGAATGTGTCGGTGAAGACGTCGAGGAGCGCGCCCAGCCGCGGCGAAAGGAAAAGCGGGCCGGCGGACCCGACGTGACGGCGCTCACGAACGCCGCGAAGCCACTCCAGCGTGCACGGCGCGATTTCCCCGAGGCAGCGCGCGGCCGCGGGATCGGTGAGGTTCATCGAGAGCTGCCCGTAGGCGCTCGCGTCGGCGAGCGTGAAGCGCCCGCCGAGCAGGTA
>JBHEOD010000051.1:0-3102 GCA_046261745.1 Binatia bacterium | reverse complement strand
AGGATGGCTTCGATGGCGGAGAGGGTGCGCGTCCACGTTTGCTCCAGCAATTCGTGCGTCGGCGGGTAACCCGCGCGGCCGGGCGGCGTCAGCGTCGGCGCCAGGCCCGCCACCCGGTAGCCGTCAGGAGCAACGCTGAAAAGGTAGGGAAGGCGACGCACCTGCCGGCGCGCGAACCAGCGCGCGAAGAGCTTGCCGGTGCCGGGCGGCAGCAGCTTCGCATACTCGCGCGCGAGGCGGCCTCCCGGATTGTCATTGTCTGCGGCCGCAAGCTTCCAGCGGTTGTGATGAACCATGTAAAGAACGAACTCGTCGAAGGACTCGTCGAGCAAGCTGCACACGAAACGGATCGGTGGCTCCGTCGGTACGAGGGCCGAAGTGGCCGCGTCCGGCCTTGCATCCAGCCAGCGCGCCAACGCGGAGGAATCGTAGAGCACGTCCTTTTGCGGCGTTACGAGGAACGGGACCAGCGGATACTCGTCGAGCGGGTCGTCGCCATCCGGGCGGCGAGCGGTTCGCCCGAGCTTGGCGCGATCGATGAGCAGCGATGTGCGAATGTTCTCCATCCGCGAGCCGTCGCGGGGCAGGCGCCGCAGCGGCAAGCCCGCGTGCACCAGAAGCGACTCGAGCTTGAGCACAAACGGCGAGAGTTCCGGACCCCAGACAATGAACGGTTCGCGATTCACGGGGCGCGACCATGGCGCGGAATGCGTCGGTGTTCCAGCGTGCGTGCGGGCAAGGGCGGACAGGTCGGCATTGAGGAAACGGCCGGAGTTCACGCACCCCGTGCTCGAGCACAGCGAGGCGATTCGTGCATCGTGCACGAGTCCGCCGCGGACGCGTCCCCGTCGAAGCGTTTCCGCCAGGGCGGCCTCTTTCCGGCATCCCAGCGGCAGGTTCTCCCGCAGTCCTTCGTCGATCGGCACGCGCGGCGTCGTTTTCTCCCGTCCGGCTAGCGCCTTCGCCTGTTCCAGCAGCGGGGGGCAGCTCGAACGTCGTTTTCATGGGGGCGCCCACACCAATGAAGGCGGCCCCAGTCCTTTAGCGGTCGTGTTCGCCGCGATGAGACGGCGACGACGGCGAAACCGCACGCTCCGTCGCGTGGCGATCGCACCCGTTTCGCGCTAGGCACGCCCGATGTCCGGTTCGAGAGCCCGCGGTCCAGTCATTCCCGAGCGAATCCGCTCGCTGACGCCCTACAAGCCGGGGCGGCCGATCGAGGAAGTCGAGCGCGAGCTTGGCATCCGCGGGTCGATCAAGCTCGCGTCCAACGAGAACCCGCTGGGCCCGTCGCCGCTGGCGCTGGCGGCGCTGACGGATGCGCTGGCCGGCGTCCACCGCTACCCCGACGGCGGCGCGGTCGTACTGACCGAGAAGCTCGCCGCCAGGCTCGGCGTCGATCCGCGCCGCATCGTGCTCGGCAACGGCTCCAACGAAGTCCTCGAACTGGCGTGCCGGCTGTTTGCCGGTCCGGGCGATGAGGTGTTGTTCTCGGCGGACGCGTTCCTTGTTTACCAACTGGTTTCGATTGCCGTGGGCGCCACGCCGGTGAAAGCCCCTCCGCACGGCTTCGAACACGACCTCGACGCGCTGGCCGAACGCCTCACGCCGAGCACGCGCGTGGTGTTCGTGGCCAACCCCAACAATCCGACCGGCACGATCTTCCGGCGCCGCGAATGGGAAACCTTCCTCGCGCGCGTGCCCGAGGACGTCGTGGTGGTCCTCGACGAGGCCTACTTCGAGTTCGTCGACGACGAACTCTACCCGGACGGCATTGCCTATCTTGATCGTCATCCCGGCCTGGTCGTGACCCGCACGTTCTCGAAGATTCATGGCCTGGCGGGACTGCGTATCGGCTACGGCGTGACATCCCTCGAGATCGCGGATGCGATGGCGCGCCTTCGTCAGCCGTTCAACGTGAACCTGCTCGCGCAGGTGGCGGCGACGGCGGCACTGGACGACGAAGCGCACGTTGAGGCGTCGAAGGCTCTCGTGCGGGAGAGCCGGCAGCGCTGGTCGTCCGCGTTCGCGCGGCTCGGACTCGACGCAGTCCCGACGCACGCCAACTTCGTGCTCGTGCGCACCGGCGCCGGCGCGGCGGTGACCGACGCGCTGCTTCACCGCGGCGTGATCGTCCGGCCGATGGATGCGTACGGATTCCGCGATCATGTCCGCATCACGTTCGGCACGGCGGACGAGGATGAGCGTGCGATCGCCGCCCTCGAAGCGGTGCTCGGCAACGCGACGGCAGGCGGCCCGGCCGCCGCGAGGGCGCGATGACGAAACGATACGAACGCGTGGTAGTCGTCGGCACCGGTCTTATCGGTGCGTCGCTGGCGGCAGCGGGCAGGGCGCGCGGGCGATTCGCGCACGTGGTCGGCGTGGGCCGATCGATGGCCAACCTCGAGACGGCGCGCGAGCGTGGCCTCATCGATGAGGCCACGACCGAGCTCTTTGCGGCACTCGCCGACTCCGATCTCATCGTGCTCGCCACTCCGGTCGTGACGGCCGTGTCCCAAATTCACGAACTCGTTCATCACGCTCCGCCGGCAGCGGTGATTACCGACGTCGGCAGCGTGAAGTTGCCGATCGTGCTCGAAGCCAGGCGGCGCGGGCTGGCCACACGCTTCCTCGGCGCGCATCCGCTCGCCGGCAAGGCCGAAACCGGCGCGGGCGCCGCCGACCCGGACCTCTTTCGCGGACGTCGCGTCGTGCTCACGCCCGACGAAGACACGCCGCCCGAACTGGTGGAGGACATGCGCAGCCTGTGGTCCGCACTCGAAGCCGAAGTTTCGGTAATGGATGCCGACGATCACGATGCCGTGCTCGCGAGGTCGAGCCACCTGCCGCAGATGGTCGCGTACGCGCTGGCTGCCACCGCCGACAGTGCGGAGATGCGCGAAGACCTGGTGCGCCTCGTCGCCGGAGGTTTTCGCGACACAACGCGCCTTGCCGCCAGCGACGCCGACATGTGGGTGGACATCGCGCGCCTCAACCGGGAGGCGATCGTCGATGCGATGGACGAGTTCAGCGTGATCTGGGACGACCTTCGCGACGCGATCGCCGATCAGGACGAGACGGTGATCCGCGCGCTCATCGGTG
>JBHEOD010000050.1:18961-23429 GCA_046261745.1 Binatia bacterium | reverse complement strand
GCGTCGGTGACCGTGTGGAGGCGCTGGTTGAGTGCTGCGTCCAGCAGCGTGATGCCGTCGGCGCGTGCGGTACCCCACTGCGAGGAGAGCGCGACGCCGCGGCGCCCGCCGTCGCGCAGCCGCCCCCTCCCCCTCCTCCTCCGCCGATGGAAAAACAGCCGCTGCCGCCCGAGCCGGTCGTCAAAGCTGCGCCGCCGCCGAAACCGCCGCCGCCCAAGGTTGCAGCCAAGATCAAGCCTGCACCGCCCAAGCCCGTCCCGGTTGCCAAAACCGCGCCGGCGCCTGCTCCGTCTCTCGCGCAGCCCACGGCCAAGGCGCTGCCCGCGCCGGTGGCCGCTGTGAAGACCACGCCGGCCGCGCGCGCGCGATACGAAGACGTGCTCTACAGCTGGCTCGTGAAGCACAAGGAGTATCCGCTGGTGGCGTCGCGTCGCGGCCTGCAGGGGCGCCCGGTGCTGACCGTGCGCATCGACCGCCGCGGTCACGTCATCTGGAGCAAGGTCTCCTCGTCGTCGCGCTACGAGATGCTCGACGAAGCAGCGGTGGCAATGGTGCGTCGCGCCGATCCGTTCCCGCCGGTGCCGGACGAGGTCGGCGGCGACAGCTACGAATTCGTGGCTCCAGTGGAGTACCGGCTGCGCTGAGTTCAGCGCCCCGCCGACTTGCGTCCCGGCGTCTTGCCGGGCTTCCTTCCAGTCTTCGCACCGGGTTTCGCACCCGCCGGCTTGCCGGGCTTCGCGCCCGGTTTGGCGGGAGCCTTCTTGCGCGGCTTCTTCACGTCCGGTCCCGTACGCGTCTTGAGCCCGCGCCGGTCGCGGCCGGTCTTGCCTTCGCGCGGCGGTGCTTCGCCCGGATCGCGGTTGCTGTGCGAGTCGCGTCGCACGAAGCGTAGTCGCAGCGGGCTGCCGGTAAAGTCGATTTCCTCTCGAAAGCAGCGCTCGAGAAAACGGATGTATTCCTCGGGCAGCTCGACGCGGTTGGTGAAGATGCCGATGGTCGGCGGCCTCACGCCGGTCTGCGTTCCGTAGAACAGTCTGGCGCGGCCGCGTCCGATGACGGGAGGCTCGCGGCGCCTGGCGGCTTCGGCGAGCACGCGGTTCACCTGCGGCGTGGTCAGGCGCCGGTTGTGCGACGTGAACGCGTGGTCCACGAGCGCCATGGCTTCGTCGATGCCGCGTTTCTTGAGCACCGACAGGCGGCCGACCGGCACCGGCGACAGCGTGGGATAGACGTCGCGAATGTCGGACTCGATGCGAGTGATCTGCGCGCTCGACGCGAGGTCCACCTTGTTGATCAGCAGGATCAGCGCACGGCCCTCTTCCCACGCGTGCCTGGCAATGCGCGCGTCCTGGTCGGTGACACCTTCTTCGGGTTCGACCAGCAGCACGACCACGTCGGCTCTTTCGATGGCCTCGAGCGAGCGCCTCACGCTGATCCACTCGACGCCTTCCTCGACGCGCGAAGGCCGGCGCATGCCGGCGGTGTCCAGCAGAACGTAGCGGCGGCCGCCGCGCTCGATCTCGGTGTCGACCACGTCGCGAGTGGTGCCCGGGCGGTTGTCCACGAGCGAGAGCATCTCGCCGGCGAGCAGGTTGAGCAGCGACGACTTGCCAACGTTCGGACGACCGACGAGCGCGACGCGGCATGCGCGCGGCGCCGCATCTTCGCCGTCGACTCCATCCTCTTCGTCCTCTTCGCTTGGGGCGCCCTCCTCTCCCGGCTCCGCTCCTTCCTCGGCGCGTTCCAGCTCGAGCGCCTCGGCCGCAGCCTCGCGCGTCTCGACAATGTCCATGACGATCTCGCCGATGGCGCCGCGAAGCTCCGAGATTCCCTGCCCGTGCTCGGCCGACACCACCAGCGGCGCGTCGATGCCTAGCGCGCAGAACTCGAGGGCCGCCTGTTCCCCTTGCCTGCCCTCGCCCTTGTTGGCGACGTACACGGCGGGCAGCCCGCTCTTCATCACGAGGTCGACGGTTTCGCGGTCTTGCGGGCTCAGGCCGGCGCGCGCGTCGAAGATCACCACCAGCACGTCGCTGACGCCGATCGCGCGGACGGTGTGCTCGTGCACGCGGTCGGCCAGCGCGATGTCTTCCTCGCCGCGCAGCCCGCCGGTGTCGACGAGGTCCATCTCGATGTCGTCCCACTCCACGGGCTCGACGATCGGATCGCGCGTGATGCCGGGCTGGTCGAGCGTGATGGCGCGGCGCCGCCCGAGCAGGCGGTTGAACAGCGTCGACTTGCCGACGTTCGGACGGCCGACGATGGCGACGCGCACGCGGCCTTTCTCGCGCGTGGTGGGCGTGCGCTGCCAGCTTCCGCCGCCGTGGCTGCCTTGCTTGCCGCCGGTTCTTTTGGGTCGCCTGGTCATATTCCGAGTTCCTCGAGGAAGCGCGGGTCGTCCTGCCAACCCGGCTTCACCTTCACGAAGAGCTCGAGGAAAACCTTCCTGCCGAGCAACTCCTCGATGCGTTCGCGTGAGGCGATCCCCACGCTCTTGATGCGCGCCCCTCCCTTGCCGACGATGATGCGCTTGGTGGAGTCGCTGTCGGTGTAGATGGTGGCCGAGATCGACGTGTGCCGGGCGCCGTCGCGGAACACGTCCACGCCGACGGCGATGCGGTACGGCAACTCCTCGTCGAGCTGCAGGAAGAGCTGCTCGCGCACCAGCTCTCCCACCAGGTAGCGCTCGCTCTGCGTGGTGAACAGGTCGGGATCGTACTGCCACGGTCCTTCCGGCAGCCGCGACGCGAGGTGATCGACCAGCTCGGGCACGCCCTGGCCGGTGCGCGCGCTGACCGGAAACACTTCGCAGCCAGGCAGAAGCTTGGCCGTCTCGGCAATCAGCGGCAGCAGTGCGGTCTTGCCGACCGCGTCGCACTTGTTGATCACGATGACGGTTCGCGGGGCGTGAAAACGCGCGGCTTCCTCGCGGTCGATGTGGCCGAACCCGCGCGTGGCATCGATGATCCAGCACACCACGTCAGCTTCGCGCACGCCCTGGCGTGCCTCGGCGTTCATCCGGTCGTGCATCAGGCCGCGAATCGGGTGGATGCCGGGCGTGTCGCAGAACACGATCTGCACGTTGCCGCGCGTCTCCAGTCCGAGCAGGCGGCGGCGCGTGGTCTGGGGCTTGGGCGTCGCGATGGCCAGCGGCCGGTCGAGGATTCGGTTGAGCAGCGTGGATTTGCCGGCGTTGGGTGCACCGGCGATCGCAACGTAGCCGCAGCGGCGGCCGCTCTCGCCGGCGTCACTCACCGGGCTCTCCCGCCAGCGCGGGCTCCAACTGAAGCTTGCGCTCGTTCAGCACGCGAAGGGCCTCCTGGGCGGCCATCTGCTCCGCACTCTTGCGATTGGCGCCTTCGCCGCGCGCGATGATCTCGCCGGCAATGCGGATGGCGACTTCGAAATGCTTGGCGTGGTCGGGACCGGTGGCGGAGACGAGCGAGTACGTGGGCGTGCACTGGAAGGCGTCCTGCGTGACTTCCTGCAGCTCGGTCTTCCAGTCGCCGCCGATCGGATCCGCCTCGGCGATTTCCTCGTGGAAGGTGGCCTCGATGAGGCGGCGCGCTGCCTCGTAACCGGCGTCGAGGAAGACAGCGGCCACGAGGGCTTCGTACGTATCGGCCAGGATGTTGGCCTTCTTGCCGCCGCCGCTGCGCGCCTCGCCGCGGCCGAGCTTGATCCAGCGTCCGAGCTCGAGGCGTCCGGCGGCGGTCGCGAGCGCTTTGGCGCTGACGATGCTCGCGCGCATGCGCGTCAGCTCGCCTTCGGCGCGTGACGGGTTGCGGCGCATCAGGAACTCGGAAACCGCAAGGTCGAGCACCGCGTCGCCGAGGAACTCGAGCGTCTGGTTGCTCTTGAGATCGCCCTCGGTGGCCGCCGAGCTGTGCACGAGCGCGCGTTCGAGCAGGCTGCGGTCGCGGAACGTGTGGCCGAGCAGCGTCTCGAGCGCGGCCAGGTCCGTCGCGTCCACGCCTTCCTTGCGGCGCGAACTCACGACAGCACTCCGAGCAGGCCGTCGGGTCCCGCACTTTCCACCCGCGCAACGCGGATGCTGCCGCGCAGGTCTTCGCCACCGGACGCCTGGCACGCGACGGGCAGGTAGTGCTCGCTGTAGCCGGTCCACCTTCCGGTTGCCTCGTCGCGCGTGCCTTCGAACAGCACCTTTGCGTCGCGCCCGACGAATCGTCGGCGGTAACGGTCGCGAAGCTGGCCGTCGAACTCGCGCATGCGAAGCGAGCGGCCGTGGACGACTGCGTCCGGCAGCGCCTTCCAGCGCCTGGCGGCCGACGTCGACGCGCGCGTGGAGTACGGAAAGACGTGCAGGTACGACAGCGCGAGATCGCCGAGGCGCGCGCGCGTGTTCTCGAACTCTTCCTCGCTCTCTTCCGGAAAGCCGGTGACGAGATCGGTGCCGACGGCGGCGTCCTCACCCAGCCGCTCGCGGATGCGCCCGAGGGCCGCGGCG
>JBHEOD010000050.1:9658-18951 GCA_046261745.1 Binatia bacterium | reverse complement strand
GCCTCCACCATCGTGTAGCGACGCCGCATGCGCGCGAGCACGCCGTCGTCGGCGGACTGAAGCGGCACGTGCAGGTGCGGACAGAACTGCGAGCCGTCCGACATCACGTCGAGCAGCCGCGAGGTGATCTCCGGCGGATCGACCGAGCTGACGCGGATGCGCACCGGCGGCTTTCGTTCCGCGATGCATTCGAGCAGCCACGCAAGGTCGCGCGGCGGATCGAGGTCGGCGCCGTAGCCGCCGAGGTGCACGCCGGTCAGCACGATTTCGCGGTAGCCTCTGGCGCTCAGGCGCTCGATCTCGTCGAGTACCTGGCGGGCCTCCACGCTGCGGCTGCGTCCGCGCGCGACCGGCACGATGCAGAACGTGCAGAACAGATTGCAGCCTTCCTGCACCTTGACGAACGCGCGGCTGCGGCCCGGGAAACTGCTGATGCCGAGCGTGGCCACCGAATCGGCGCGCCTCAGGTCGGACACCGAGGTGCGCGCCTCGAGTTCGCCTTCCACCGCACGCAGCAGGTCGTCCACGCGGCCGAGTCCGACCACGTAGTCCACACAGTCGAGCGCGGCCACCTCGGCGGGGCTTACCTGCGCGTAGCAGCCGGTCATGATCACGCGGCCGGCCGGATTGCGCCTTCGCGCACGGCGCGCCAGTCGGCGGGCGTCCCTGTCGGCGCGGTCGGTCACCGTGCAGGAGTTGACGATGTACGCATCTGCCGGCTCGTCGAACGCGACGCGCGTCCAGCCTTTCGCGTCCACGCGCTGCTCGATCACGGCGGTGTCGTATTGATTGACCTTGCAGCCAAGCGTCGCGATGGCCACGCGCATGCCGGAACGCGTCATCGGGCGGCCGTTTGCGAGCCCGCGTCGAGCCGGGAAGAGGCGCCGGCATCGTCGCGGTCGTTCGCAGGAATGGTGTCGCGGCAAGGCAGCGACTCGCGAATCCACGCGCCGCCGACGACTTCGTCCGCGTGGTAGAACACCACGGCCTGTCCCGGCGAGATGGCTTCCTGCGTGTCGTCGAAGAGAAGCTCGACGAGGCCGCCCTCGAGCGATCGCACGGTGGCGGCCGCTCCGCGGTGCCGGTGGCGAATGCGCGCATCGACGCGGGTGCCGTCGGCCGGCGCGACTCCGGCCGTCCACACGACGCCGTCGCCGACGAGGCCGCCGCGGCGAAGGTTCTCGCGCGCTGCGACGCGAACCGTGGCCGACGCCGCATCGACCGATTCCACGAACAGCGGTTCCGGATTGGCAATGCCGAGCCCGCGGCGCTGCCCCACCGTGTAGCGGTGCACACCGGCGTGGGCGCCGAGATCCTTTCCGCCGGGATCGACGAACCGGCCCGCGCGCGTGCGGGCGGGCGCAATCTTCTCGACGAACTCGGCGTAGCGGCCGTCGGGCACGAAGCAGATCTCCTGGCTGTCGGCCTTGCCGGCCGTCACGATGCCGCGGGCCGCAGCATACGCGCGCACTTCGTCCTTGGTCATGTCTCCGACCGGGAACAGCGTGTGCGCGAGGCCCTGCTGGTCCATCTCGAACAGGAAGTAGGACTGGTCCTTGGCGGCGTCGAGGCCGCGCAGCAGGCGATAGCGGCTGCCGTCGTGGTCGCGCCGGGCGTAGTGGCCCGTGGCCACCCACCGGGCGCCGAGCTCGGCGGCGCGCTTTCGCAGCGCCGAGAACTTGATCGAGCGGTTGCACAGGATGCACGGGCTCGGCGTGCGGCCGGCGAGATACTCCTCGACGAACGGCGTGATCACGTCACGCTTGAACGCCTCGCGCATGTCGAACACGTAGTGCGGAACGCCAAGCGCGTCGGCCACGCGCGCGGCGTCCTGGAAGTCTTCGAGGCTGCAGCAGCCGCTGGAAGCGCCGCCCGGCCGCTCCTCGGCGAGGCGCAGCGAGATGCCGACCACCTCGAAGCCGCGCTCGACGAGCAGCGCCGCGGCCACGGAGCTGTCGACGCCGCCGCTCATCGCGACGACGATGCGCGCGCCCGGCGGCGGCTGCGTGGCGGCATGGTCGCCAGCGCCGATGGCGGCGCGATCGCCCGCACGCGAGTCGGCTGTGGCGTTCGCACCAGCGCGGGTTGCGGCGCCTGTGCTCGCGAGGTTGTTCATGCCGCCTCGCGTGCGCGGCGAACCACCGCGACGAGGGCGTCGGCCAGCGCATCGGCGGATTCGTCGGTGGTGGACCAACCCGCACTGATGCGAAGCACACCGCCATGAAAACGGGGAGGCAGCCCGATCGCCTTCATCACGTGCGAAGGCTCGGGAGAGCCGGCCGCGCACGCGGAGCCGGCCGAGATGCAGAAGCCCGACAGGTCGAGCGCTGCGATCATGCTGTCGGCGCTGCACTCGGCGACCGCAAGCGTAAGCGTGTTGGCAAGCCCGGTCTCCGGAGTGATGCGCAGCAAGTCGGCGATGCCGTCCGACAAGCGCTGCCACAGGCGGTCGCGCAGCCGGCCAAGGCGCGCGTTCTCGGCCTCGCGCACGCGCATCGAAGCCTCGGCCGCCGCGCCCATGGCGGCGATGCCCGGAACGTTGGGCGTGCCCGCGCGCAGCGACCATTCCTGGGGCCCGCCGGTCAGCAGCGGGCGCACGATCGGCCGCATTCTCGCCGACACGAACATCGCGCCGACGCCCGGAGGCGAACCGAACTTGTGACCGGACATCGACAGCGCGTCCACGCGCGCGCCGAACGGAATGCGCAGGCGACCGGCCGCCTGCGCCGCGTCGAGATGAATGAACGCCGTTTCGGGAACGGTGCCGAACAGTTCGTCGAGGTCGAGCACCGCTCCGCTCTCGCCGTTGGCCAGGCCGAGGCTGACGAGGTAGCGACCGTCGAGCGAAGCCAGCGGCGCCAGATCGAGCGTCGCGTCGCTCCTCGCTTGCAGGCGAATCACGCGGTGACCGCGGCTCTCGAGATCGTCGGCGGTGGCGAGCACAGAGTGATGCTCGACATTGGAGACGACGATCGATGCGGCCGGCTCGGCCAGCGCGAACGCGCGCATCACGGTGTTGTTCGATTCGGTGGCGCCCGACGTGAAGACCACGTCGCGCGCGGCAGCGCCTTCGGTCAGCGCGGCCACGCGGCGGCGCGCGTCTTCGAGCGCAAGGCGGGCACGGCGACCGCGCGCGTGCATGCTGGAGGGGTTGCCGCCGCCGCCGTCGATCCACTCGCGCAGCGCGGCCGCGGCCTCCGGCCTCAGCAGGCTGCTGGCGTTGTAGTCGAAGTATCCGTCCATGACGTTGCCGGGAGTCGGGCGCGAATGCCCGCCGTCAGGTCCTCTTGCGCGGCTTGCCGACGGCGGCCGCCGATCGTGGAGCCTTAGTGACGGAGCTGCGCTCTTCCTTCTCAACGTCGCTTCGCTCTTCCTTTTCAACGTCGCTTCGCTCCTCCTGCTTGAGCAAGTGGTAGACGACGCTGTCGACGAGGGCTTGCCAGCTTGCCTCGACCACGTTGTGGGAGACGCCCACGGTGCCCCAGCGCCGCTCGCCGTCGCCCGATTCCATCAGGACGCGGACGCGGCTCTCGGTGCCGTTCTTGCCGTCGAGGACGCGCACCTTGTAGTCGTGCAGCTGCACCTTCTCGATGCTCGGGTAGAACTTGGTCAGCGCCTTGCGCAGCGCGCGGTCGAGCGCGCTGACCGGGCCGTTGCCCTCGGCCGCCGTGTGCTCCACGGCGCCGTCCGGCCCCTCCACCATCACCGTTGCCTCGCAGCGCGTGTAGCCTTCCTCCGAGCGCCTCTCGTCGGTCACGCGGAAGCCGATCAGCCGGAAGAAGCGCTCGAACGGATGCAGGTTGCGGCGCATCAGCAATTCGAAGGACGCGTCGGCGCCTTCGAACTGGAAGCCGCTGTGCTCGAGTTCCTTGAGGTGCCCGAGCAGCGAGGCCAGTTCGTCGTGGCGCCCTTCCACGTCGATGCCGAACTGCTCGGCCTTGTGCACGACGTTGCTGCGTCCCGACAGGTCGGAGACGAGCACGCGCTGCTCGTTGCCGACGATCTTCGGATCGACGTGTTCGTAGGTCACCGCGTTCTTGCGCACGGCGGCCACGTGCAGCCCGCCCTTGTGCGCGAAGGCCGAGCGGCCCACGTACGGCATGCGCTTCTCGATCTCGACGTTGGCCAGCTCGGCGCAGTAGCGCGACACGTCGGTGATGCGCGCGAGCTGGGCCGGCGAGACGCATTGGTAGCCCATCTTGATCTGGAGGTTCGGGATGACGGTGCACAGGTTGGCGTTGCCGCAGCGCTCGCCGAAGCCGTTGATGGTGCCCTGCACCTGCACGGCTCCCGCCTCGATGGCGGCCAGCGAGTTGGCCACGGCCAGTCCGGAATCGTTGTGGCAATGAATGCCGAGCGCGGTGCCGAGCGAGGCGGCCTCGATGGTCGCGGCCGTCACGTCGCCGGGCAGCGAGCCTCCGCGCGTGTCGCACAGGCACAGTAAATCGGCGCCGGCTTCGGAAGCGGCGCGCAAGCACGACAGCGCGTACGCGGGGTTCGCGCGCACGCCGTCGAAGTAGTGCTCGGCGTCGAGGATCACGCGATCGACGCGCTTCTTCAGGTATGCGACCGACTTCGAGATCAGCTCGAGGTTCTCGTCGAGTTCGATGCGAAGGTCTTCGTGCACGTGCAGGTCCCACGTCTTGGCGACGATGGTGACCACCGGCGTGCCGGCGTCGAGCAGCGCCTTCATGTTGGCGTCGGCCGACGGCGCCTTGCCGGGGCGGATCGTCGAACCGAAGGCGGCGATGACGGCGTGCTGCAGCTTCTCGCGGCGGATGTCGTCGAAGAAGGCCGCGTCGCGCGGGTTCGAACCCGGCCAGCCGCCCTCGATCACCGCCACGCCGAACTCGTCCAGCTTGAGCGCCACCGCGATCTTGTCGCGCACGGTGTAGTTGACGCCCTCGCCCTGGGTGCCGTCGCGCAGCGTGGTGTCGTAGATCTCGACGCGCCGGGCCTTGCCGGCGGTTGCCCTGGGCGACGCCGAACCGCTATCCGAGCGGTCGCCCGAGCGGGCCTCTGACCGAGCGCTCATGCGGACCTCTGACCGAGCGCGTTCACGCGCTCTCCCGCACAGCCTTCGCGTCGGGGCCGCAGAAGGCGGCGTGAAGGGCGCGGACGGCCGCATCCACCTTGTCGTTGTCCACGACCACCGAGATCTTGATCTCGGAGGTGGAGATCATGCGGATGTTGATGTGCTCCTGCGCCAGCACGTCGAACATGCGCGCGGCCACGCCCGCGTGGTTGCGCATGCCGAGGCCCACCACCGACACCTTGCCGAGGCCGGACTGCGTGTTGACGCCGCGCGCGCCGATCGTCTTGGCCACCTTCTCCGCGATGTTGCGGGTGGCGGGCGCGTCAGCCTCCGCGACGGTGAACGTCACGTCGGTGTGGCCGTCCACGCCCACGTTCTGCACGATCATGTCGATGACGACCGACGCATCGGCGAGCGGAACGAAGATGGACGCCGCGAGTCCCGGCGAATCGGGAACGGCCTGGACGGTAACCTTGGCCTGGTCACGTTCGAACGCGACACCGGAAACGAGAATCTCTTCCATGACTTCTTCCTCGGGAACCACCCAGGTTCCTTCACTGTCGTCGAAGCTCGAGCGCACGTGCACGGGCACGCTGTAGCGCTTGGCGAACTCGACCGAACGGATCTGCAGCACCTTTGCACCAAGGCTCGCCAGCTCGAGCATCTCGTCGTAGGAAATTCGCTCGAGCTTGTGGGCGTCGGGACAGACGCGCGGGTCCGTGGTGTAGACGCCCTGCACGTCCGTGAGAATCTCGCAGACGTCGGCGCGAATGGCGGCCGCGATCGCGACGCCGGTGGTGTCCGAGCCGCCGCGCCCGAGCGTGGTGATGTTGTGGTCGCCGTCCACGCCCTGGAAGCCCGCCACCACCGCCACGCAGCGCTCGTCGAACGCGCGCTCGATGCGCGACACGTCGATGGACTGGATGCGCGCGCGCCCGAACGACGAATCGGTCTGGATGCGCACCTGGTGGCCGAGCAGGGAAACCGCCGGCACGCCGAGGTCCTGCAGCGCCATGGCCAGCAGCGCGCAGGAGACCTGCTCGCCGGTAGAGACGAGCGAGTCGAGCTCGCGCAGCGACGGCGCCGTCGAGATGCCGCGACCGAGCGCGAGCAGGCGGTTGGTCTCGCCCGACATGGCCGAGGCCACCACGGCTACATCATGGCCGAGGTCGTGAACGCGCTTGATGCGCTGCGCAACGGCACGAATTCGCTCGGGGGTACCGACCGACGTGCCGCCGTACTTCTGGACGATGCGGATCCTCTTCGACATGCCGAACCTTCGTGCGGGGGGAGTCAGGGACGGGCGCAGCGCCTTGCCGCATCCAGACCGGGACCCCTGAAATACAGGTGAATCGACCTAACATCGCCGGATTCGACGGCGAGTTCAACGCGGACGATCCGCTCGGGCTCGGCGCCGCGGAAGTACGGCCACCATTCCACCAGCGTGATCGCGTCGCTCGCGATGGCGGCATCGAGTCCGATGCTCTCGAGGGCCGACTCGGCAAGCTCGGCCGGCACGTCGCCGAACCGGTAGAGGTCGGCGTGCACGAACGGGATGCGGCCTTCGGGGTAGTCGACGAGGTACACGAACGTGGGACTGGTGACCTCGGCGGGGTCGATGCCCAGACCGGAGGCGACTCCTCGCGCGAACACCGTCTTGCCCGCGCCGAGTGGACCCGACAGCGCGATGACCGTTCCCGGCGGCAGGCTCTCTCCGAGACGCCGGCCGAGTGCCTCGGTTTCGTCCTCGCCTTGCGTAGTCAGCTGAACGTCGGACGTCACCGCGGATGCCGCGTGGCCAGCACGGCGGGCAGCGCGTCGGCGAGTTCGCTCGCGAGAAAACCCGTGCCGCCGCGGACGAGCACGTCGCCGGCAACTGCGTGCGCGTAAACCGCCAGGCAGGCCGACTCGAAAGGATCCGTGAGTCGCACCGGCATTGCTCCGCAGATGCCGGAGAGCACGTCGCCCATGCCCGCGCAGGCCATGCCCGGGTTGCCGGAGAGATTGAATGCGAGGGTGGCGCGCGGGCCGCCGTCGCCGGCGCCGGCTTCGAAAGGAGGAGCCTCGCCGCCCTCTGCCGGGACCGGGGCCGGCGAAGCGGCAGGCGCGCCCGAAGCCCCCGCCGCATGGGAAACCGGCGGTGCGCCGGCCGGCCCTCGCCCGTCCGCCACGATCGTCGCAGCGCCCTTGAGCACCACCACCGCCCCCAGCTCTTTCGCCAGGTTGTAAGTGAAAAGCACGCGCGACAGTTGAACCTTGAAGTTGGTCGCGTTCACCAGCCGCCCCATCTCGCCGGGGTGGGGAGTGAGCACCGGGGCCGGTGCTCCGGCCGCGGTGCGCGCGCGGAACAGGTCGTGCCTGCGCTGGTCGTCCCAGGCCGAAACGATGTTGAGGGCGTCGGCGTCGAGGACCAGCGGCTTCTTGAGGCCGAGCAGCAGCGCCACCGCCGCGTCCGCCCCGGGGCCCGTCCCGAGGCCAGGACCCACGACGATGCTGGTGGCCGACTCGGCCAGTACCGCCAGGTCTTTCATCGCGTCGGGCGACAGCTCGCCGCCGGCATCCGACGCGAGCAGCTGCGTCATGGCTTCGGGCAAAGCCGCCGCCACCGCCGCCTGCACCTCGCCGACGCAGGCCACCGTGACAAGCCCCGCTCCGGCGCGCAGCGCGCCTCGTGCCGTCAGCACCGCCGCTCCGGTCTTTCCGCGCGAGCCCGCCACGATCAGCACGTGGCCGCGGCTCCCCTTGTGGGTCAGCGGAACCAGTCTCGGCCACGAGCCGGCGGTGGTGGTGCGGTCGATCACCACGCCGCTGCGGGCAATGCCCGCCGCCGCGGGCTCGAGAAGCCCGATGTCCGCCACTCGCACGCGGCCACCGTAGTTGGGCCCCTGGTCCAGGAAGAGCCCCGGCTTGGCGGCGCCGATCGTGACCGTCGCTCGGGCCCGCACGGCAATCCCGAGCGGACATCCGGTATCGCTGCAAAGGCCCGACGGAATGTCAGCCGCAACAATGGGAAGGCCGCTTTTGTTGAGATGCTGGATGAAGTCGGCGTCGGCGCCCGAGACGGGTCGCGCGAGGCCGGTTCCGAAGATGGCATCGAGGCCGAGGTCGAAGTCGGCGGCTCCCTGCTGGAGCAGCCCGATGGCCTCGGCGGCGTCGATGACTGTGCCGCCTTCGTCGCGCCACTGGTCGAGGTTGGCCGCCGCATCGCTGCCCTCTTCGGGCTCGGCGCCGGCCAGCGCGACGGTGCAGAGCCATCCCTGCGCGGCCAGCAGGCGGGCGACCACGAACCCGTCCCCGCCGTTGTTGCCGGGGCCGGCCAGCACGAGCAGCCGCGGGGTTTCGGGCAGCGGCACGCCGTGCAGGCTGACGTCGGCCAGCGCGTCGGCGATGGCCTCGCCGGCCCACTCCATCAGGTCGATCGACGCGGTGCCGGCATTGATCGTACGCGCGTCCAGCTCGCGCATGGCTTCGCGGCCGAGGACGGAGGCAGAGGCAGCGCGGAATTTCATGGCGTTCTTCCTTTCTGTAGGCCTAAAGGCCTACAGGGCCGAGCGCGCGCGCCGGCAGGCCTCGAGCATCTCGCGGCTGGCCTGCTCGATGCCCACGAAGATCGAGCGCGCGACGATCGAGTGCCCGATGTTGAGCTCCACCATCTCAGGGAGAGCCGCCACCGGAGCGACGTTCTCCAGCGTCAGGCCGTGCCCGCCGTTCACCTGCAGGCCGCCGGCGGCGGCGTGCGCGGCGGCCATGCGGATCCTCGCGATCTCGCCGGCCACGTCCGTCGCTGCGGAGGCATTCGCGTACGCACCGGTGTGCAGTTCGACGACGGTTGCGCCCACGGCGCGCGCGGCATCGATCTCGCGCGCTTCGGGTTCGATGAAGAGGCTCACGACGATGCCGGCGTCGCGCAGCCGGCCGACGATGGGCGCGAGAGCGTCTTCGCGCCCGGCCACGGCAAGGCCGCCTTCGGTGGTCAGCTCTTCGCGCTTCTCCGGCACGAGGCAAACCTCCGCCGGCTTCAGTTCGCACGCAAGAGCGACCATCGCGGCCGTTGCGCCCATCTCGAGATTGACCTTGGTTGCGACTACGCCGAGCAGGCGGCGAACGTCGTGTTCCTGGATGTGGCGGCGGTCCTCGCGCAGGTGGACGACGATCCCCGAAGCCCCGGCAAGCTCGCAGATGGCGGCGGCAAAGACCGGATCCGGTTCGGTAATCCCTCTGGCCTGCCTGATGGTTGCCACGTGGTCGACATTAATAG
>JBHEOD010000050.1:5635-9648 GCA_046261745.1 Binatia bacterium | reverse complement strand
CCCCGCCGCGCTCCGCCGCCAGCGCGGCCTCGACCGGATCCGGATACGCAACGCCGCGCGCCTGCCGGATGGTCGCCACGTGGTCCACGTTGACGCCGAGGCGGATTTCAAGCGCAACGGGCACCACGTTGGTTGTGGTGCCCGTTTTCGGCGTCGATGTCGAACCTTGGGGCAGCGCCCCCGCGTGGTGCTGCTGCGCGCGTCGTCAGTTCGCCCCGGGTGCGGAAGCGGACGCGAGCAAGCCGGCTTCGGGCTGCGTCGACGCCTGCGGCAAACCACCCGGCAGCCCGGCGCCGAACAGCGGCTTGCCGGCCACCTTGCGGATCTCCTTCTCGTCGCTCCATTCGATCAGGCCGGTTTCGACATCGACCATGTTGAGCGTGAGCCGGTAGTACACGTCGGTGATGCGGCCGGCCTTCTTCACGATCGAATCGATCTCTCCGTAGAGGAGATAGTCGGCGCCTACCTGCTTGCCGACGCCTTTGGCGCTTCGTCCGCTGACGACGCCGCTGTTCTGCTGGTAGTCGAGGTTCTCCAGCATCTCCGGGTTGGCGTCGGAGACGGCCGAGAAGCGAACCATGCCGGATCGGATGAGAGCCGTACGGATCTTGTCGGTAACCGACTTGGTATCGATGTGCTCGGTCGTCTTGTTGCGCAGCGTGCTCACCTGCACCACGGGGCGGTCGCCGCTGGAGATGACGGGATGCCGGACCAGCGAGTCGACCATCCTGTTGGCCACCGCCTGGATGTCGGTGCTGCCCCATTGCTCGTTGACCGTCTCCACTGCCGTCGCGTCGCCGTATTGAACCCTGCCGCCGCCGCCGCCGGCCGCACACCCGGACAGCAGCGCCAGCGAGGTCATGACCGAAACGGCGGGAATCGTGCCGCGCAAACCCTTCGAGAACTTCATCACCCTTCCTCCCTTGTTGATTGAATGGCGCCTGAGGCGTCAGTTGGTCGGTTCGCGCAGATAGAGCCGGAAATTCACCGCGCGGGGGCCGGGACCGACGCTCGACATCATCTTGCGTTCCTTCCCGTTGATGATGCCCGGCTGCCACGACGACAGCGTGTCTCCCATCTGGAAGCCGTCGGCATCGGTCCATTCCCACCTGTACTCGAAGGCGAGCGTCCCGCCGGTGCGATTCTCCAGCGCCACCTGGCCGCGTTGCAGCAGTCCCTCCTGGCGGGTGACCACGTTTCCGAAGGCGATCCGCCGCTTCAGTCCCGACGAGTTGATCGTCACGCGCGACGGTTCGCCCGTTCCGATGCCGACGTCGATCGTATTGCTGGCGCCGGTGGAGCATCCCTGCAGCGCGACGAACATGAGCAGCGCAGGCAGCGCGGCCAGCGCGAGCAGCGGTGCGGCGACGGGGCGGATGCTCGTCACGGCGTTGTCTCCAGGTTGGCCGCCACCATTTCGCCACCGGCGGTGGAGGCTATCGGCGACTGGGCGGGCGCCAGCGCGATGGCCTGGCCGTTGAGGTATCGAAGCCCGACGACGCTCAGCGGACCTCCGGCCGAGATCACAGGCACCTCGACGTCGCGCATCGGCACACCGGCCAGGTCGAGCAGGCGCATCGTCACGCTGGACTGGCCGGTCGGCACGCTGATGCGTGCGACGTGAATGGAGCGCGGCAGCTGGTACCACGCCCGCAGGTCCGCCTGTTCGCTGGCGACGTTTCCGATCGACGTGAAGAGTTGCGTAAGCACCTTGGCCTCGGCGCTGTGCTGGGCGGCGGCGGCCACCGCTGCGTTCGAAGCCGCGATCTTGGCCGCCAGGCGGATGGCCTGGCGCGTGAGGATGGCCGGATAGCGATCGTGCAGGTTGCGCACCGACATGGCCTCGATGTCCACCAGCATGCTCGTGCGCCCGATCTCGTTGCCGGCCTGGTCGAGAATGACGGCCTCCCCCAGGTTGGAAGGCACCGGCTCGGTGATGGGAACCGCGACTGCTGCCACGGTGTTTCCCGCCGGAATGGGGAACTTGAGCTGGGCCCTTGCGGGCGCGAGGCCGTCGTCCAGAACCACCAGCGTGTCGCCCACGTTCGATGGCCCCTGCACGAGAGGAATGCCGAGCTCCCGCAGCTCATCCTGGCGCTGGAGCCTGGCCGCGAGCCGCGACAGGTCGGACGCGATCAGCGGGCTCGGAACCATCTGGTAGGCGTTCTTGAAATCGAGGAAGGCGTCGTCGAGCTCTCCGTTGATCTCGTAGACGACGCCGGAGAGGTAGGTTGCGAACGGATTCTGGTAAACGTTGTCGATTCGCGAGAGGACGCTCGAGCTGGACGCGAACGCGTTGTTCACCTTGTCGTCGAAGCTCGCGAGGTTCTGCTTGCCGGCCTCGGCCTTGGCCGCTTCGATCTCCTCGGCGTGCTTTCGCCTCTCCTCGTCCTGGCGCATGTTGGCGTTGCGGATCTCGACGCGCGCGCCTTCCTCGTCGCCCATCATCAGGTAGTTCTGTGCCTTGAACGCGTGGATGAGGACCTTCTCGAATCCCTCGCCCTGGTATTCGAGCGTCTTGTCGTTGAGGAGCACGCTGCCGGCACCCCTGCCCACTTCGTTGGCGCTCACCACGGCGCGATCCTCGTAGGTCTTGATGAGCGCGAGGCCGCGATCGAACTCTGCGTTGCTCGCGGCCGGATTGCCCTGGATGTGCAGGAGCACCGCGCGGTCGAGGATGCCGCAAAGGTCGTCGCGCTTCCTGCCGGCGGCCAGCGCCGCGCTGACGTCTCCCGCCTGCAGGTGCAGGCGCGCGCTCTTCATGTCCTTGTTGTTCGCCATCATCGTGCCGCAACCACCGAGAACGGTGACCGACACGAGAATCGCTGCCGTGACGCTGTGCTGAATCTTCATGGATCCTCCTTTGTGGAAAGCGCCGGGGGTCAACCGGCGGGCTTTACCAGTTCACTTTGGGTCGCGGTGGAGCCGGGGCCGCCTTGGCGCGCATCGCCGAGGCCACCTTGCGGCACACCGCGCCGGTCGGAACGCTCTTGCCCGTCTCGGGTTGAGCCTTGCTGAGTTTCTCGGCCACCTTGGTGACGGTGACCTTGCCGACGGATGTTTCGTCGTTGCCGAGCGTCTCGCCGGTGGCGGGATCGACGATGGCCTCGCCCATCGTGAAGCACTCGAGCGTCGCACCGACGCCCATCTCGCTTCCCTCTCCGCGATTGAGCGTCAGCTCGTCGCCCGACACGTGGATGACGGCCAGCGGGTAGATCCTGTCGATGATGTCGCTGACCAGGCGTGTGGCCACGCGCGCCATCGCCTCGTCGAGCACATCGCGTTGGGAGCGCCCGCACGACACGACGCGCGAAGCGGGATTGCCGGCGTCTCCGGCGCTCTCCGCCGAAACGATGCGCCCCGACTCGGCCTGCACCACGCGCACTTCCAGCCGAAGCCGCGCCCACTCGAGGCACTTGATCTCGCTCGTGTACGGGATCGCCTCGCGGTGTCTGCCCACGCCGAGGTCGCGCACGTTCGCGGTGAGCAGGTACTGGGCGCCGGCCAGCTTGCCGAAGCGCGCGAGATTGGAAGGATCGCCGAGCGAGGACGTTGCGAACTGGTTCTCGTCGATCACCGCCTCGATGCGCGTGCGCTCGAGCACGTCGAACTTGTTGCTCTTGACGACGAGCCGGACGAGCGAGTCGTAGAGCAGATCGAGGTCGTTGCCGTAGCGCTGTTGAATCTCGGCGGTTGCCTGCAGCGGTACAATGGCGATCGACGCCTTGGAGACCGGCCTGGGCGGGCCTGCCGGAAAGGATGGATGTCCCGTCGGCGATGAAGGAAGCCCCGCCGGCGATGCTGCCGGCAGCGGAGGGCCGACCGGCACTGCGGATTCCGGGCCGAGGACGGTGGCCGGAGGCAGCGGTGCTTCGGCACCGGCCGCCGCCGGAAGCAGCGCAGCGGCGCCGATCAGGCATGCCGTCAACCAGGTGATCGCGAACAAGTGAGAGGTATCGAGTCGCATGGCCTTCCTCATGCTCTCAGTAGCTGTGGATGGGGCCGGGCGGCGG
>JBHEOD010000050.1:394-5625 GCA_046261745.1 Binatia bacterium | reverse complement strand
GATTCGGCGGCGTCCGTGCGACACGCGTCGCCGGCCTGCAGTTGACCGCCGTCGAGCATGCGCGCGACCGTCATCGTCGGCAGGATCTCGGCCACTTCGACTTTGCCGGCGAGGCTGTCGTTGGAGCCGAGAAGTTCCTTGGTGTCGGGGTCGTAGAGCTTGCGGCCCGCGGCGTAGCAGTTGAGGATCGTGCCGATTCCGAGCCCGCCGCCTTCGCCGCGATTGAGGCGAACCTGGTCGCCGGTCACCGAGACGATCTTGGCCGGATACGCGACGTCGAGGATCGCGTGCACGCAGGATTCAGCCACCTGCTCGGCCGCCCCCTCGAGGTCGACACCGGAGACCACCGCTGCCGAATCGCGACTCGGCATGCGGCGCTGGCTGAGGCCGCTGGCCCTGCGCGCGGCAACGATCTGTCCGCTCGATGCATCGACGACCTGGACGTTGACGCTGATGCGCACGGGCCGCATCCAGCCGCTGCCGTAGGCCATCTCACGCGGCGGCTCGATCGTGTAATCGAGCAGAGTTCCCATCACGAGGAACTGCGCGCCGAGCAGGCGGCCCACCGATGCCGCGCTGGCGGCGCTGACGAGTCCCGACCTCCCGAACTTCTGTTCGCGGCGAGTGCGGTCCACGCGCGCGCGGTCCACCACCGTGAACTTGCGGCTGTTGACGAGCACGCGATTGAAAGCGTCGATCAGGACCGACGTTTCGATCGGCGACTGCGCAGCCCCGACCTCGAACGGAAGGACCGCGATCGTGGCCTTGTTCGCACGTGCGGTGGACGGCCAGAGCAGCGCCAGGCACACGGCAGGCGCCAGCCATCGAAGGAAAGTTCGTTGCATTCCACGCTCCCTGGATTGTGTCGTTACCACCGTCCGGCCAGTGGATCGGCGGGCGCGGCGACCGGCTCGAGCGTCGGCATCGCATCGAGGCCGCGCTCGTCCGCGCTCACGACCGCATCCGGCGCCAGCACGTCGGTGATTCTTCGGGCGAGACGCGCCGCACACTGCTCGGTCAGCTGTTCGCGCAGCCGCGCGATGCCCTCGCCGTCGTGCGCGAGGGATCGGATCTCGTCCTGGCAGTCTTCGGTTTCTCCGGCGACGATCGCGCCGGTTTCCACGTCGATGACGCGGGCATCCACCTTGATGCGTCCGCGCGCGATATGTTCGGAGCGCGTGGTGTACGGAAGGCTCTGTACCCGCTCCTCCGACTTGAGGTCGCTGATGGTGCCGATCACGAAGTAGCGGGCACCAAGCATTTTGCCTAGTTCCGCTGCTGCGCCGGCGTCGGTGATCTCGGTGCGCGTGAGCGACTGTTCCTTGAGGATCGTGTCGAGGCGGGTCCGCTCCACCACGATGACCCGGCCGCTGCGGACGACGGCGGAAAGCAACTGGTTGTGCAGCAGGTCGGTCTGCACGCCGGACCAGCCCGGCAGCACCACCGTCATGGGAAGATGGAACCTGGAGATCGCGACGACGGGCCTCGGATCTTCAGGAGAGTTCGTGCAGGCGCCGAGCGGAGCGCAGGCCGCCAGTGCAAACGTGATCCGTGTCACCAGAGGCCGCAGCGTGCCGGTTCGACGGGAAAGGATTCGCAGAAGTGAAGGAAATGAGCGCGTCACGAGAGTGAGCGCAGGACATCAGCCTGCACTCCGTCTCTCAATGCGAGCGATACCCCCCAAGTGATCCCGGTCACCGCGGTGCGCGAAAACCTCTCGAGGCTGTGCGGGAACTGTGTGCGGGAAGCGAATCCCGGACGTTTCGGCGTCTACCCGAGCGCCGCTTCGATGGCCGCCGCGATGCGTTGCGCATGGCGCTCGACCGCACTTTCTTCCTCGCCCTCCACCATCACGCGAGCCAGCGGTTCGGTGCCTGAGAAGCGCACCACAACGCGACCGCGACCGCCGAGCGCGCCCTCGGCCTCGGCGATGGCGCCGACCACCGACGGAATGGAACTGAGCGCGCGCCGTTCCTTCACCCTGAGGCTGACGAGCCGCTGCGGATAGCTGCGCAGCAGGCTCCTGCCCTCCGACAGCGGGCGCCCCGACAGCTTCATGCTGGTAAGCACCGACAGCGCGGTGACCATGCCGTCGCCGGTGGTCGCGTGGTCGAGGCAGATGATGTGGCCGGACTTCTCGCCGCCGAGGCGGAAGCCGCCTTCGACCATGCGCTCGACCACATAGCGGTCGCCCACCGGCGTACGCTCGAGCGCGATGCCGCGCTCGCGCAGCGCCACCTCGAGGCCGAAGTTCGACATCACGGTGGCCACCACGGTGGAGCCGGCAAGGTTGCCCTTGTCCATCATGGCCAGGCCGAGGATGGCCAGCACGTGATCGCCGTCCACCTCCTCGCCCTTTTCGTCCACGAGGATGCAGCGGTCGGCGTCGCCGTCGAGCGCGATGCCGACGTCGGCCTTCTCGGCCCGGACGCGTTCACGAAGCCCCGCCACGTGCGTGGCGCCCACCTGGTCGTTGATGTTGTGGCCGTCGGGCGACACGCCGATGGCGATCACGTCGGCGCCGAGCTCGGAGAGCACCGTCGGTGCGATGCGGTAGGCCGCGCCGTGCGCGCAGTCGATGACCACGCGCAGTCCGTCGAGCGTCAGCTCGCGCGGCAGGACGTTCTTGAGGAAGACGTTGTAGCGGCCGTCGGCGTCGTCGATGCGAAAGGCCTTGCCGATGCCGTGGCCGGTGGGCCGCGTGCGATCGAGCACGTCGCTCGACATCAGCGCCTCGATGTCGGCCTCGGCAGAATCGGCCAGCTTGAAGCCGTCGGGACCGAAGAACTTGATGCCGTTGTCGCTGTACGGATTGTGCGAAGCCGAGATTGCAACGCCGGCGTCGGCGCGCAGGCTGCGCGTGAGGAACGCGATGCCGGGCGTCGGCATGGGGCCGACCAGCAGGACGTCCACGCCCATCGACGTGAGGCCGGCCGACAGCGCCGTCTCGAACATGTAGCCGGAAAGGCGCGTGTCCTTGCCGATGACGATCTTGTGGCGGCGATGTCCCGACGTCTGGAAGTGCTGGCCCACCGCGCGGCCCAGGCGCAGCACGGTCTCGGGCGTCATCGGCTCTTCGTTGGCTACGCCGCGGATGCCGTCGGTACCGAACAGCTTGCGCACGGCGGGTCCGGCGGCTTTGCCGCCGGCGCTCGCGTCACCTTTGGCCATCACCGCGACTGCACGCGACCGGCGCGCATCAGACGCCCGCCGGCAGGGCCGCGCCGGTGCCGACGAGGATCTCGTCCAGCTCGGAACCGTCGAGCGTCTCGCGCTCGAGCAACGCCGCCGCCATCTTGTGCAGCGCTTCGATGTTGGCCGTGAGGATCGCCTCGGCGCGACGGTACGCGTTGGTCAGCAGGCTCTTCACCTCGATGTCCACCAGGCGCGCCGTGTCTTCCGAGTACTCGCGCTGGTGATGCAGGTCGAGGCCGAGGAACGGCTCGTCGCTAGGACGCTTGAGCGTCACCGGGCCGAGCGACTCGCTCATGCCCCACTCGCAGATCATCTTCATCGCGAGCTGCGTGGCGCGCTCGATGTCGTTGCCCGCGCCGGTGGTGATCTCCTTGAGGACGATCTCCTCGGCCACGCGACCGCCGTACAGGATGGCCAGCGTGTTGAGCAGGTAGGTGCGGTTGTACGAGTGGCGGTCTTCTTCCGGCAGCTGCAGCGTGACGCCGAGCGCCATGCCGCGCGGGATGATCGTCACCTTGTGCACCGGGTCGGTGCCCGGAAGCATGCGCGCAACGAGGGCGTGACCGGACTCGTGGTAGGCGGTGTTCCGCTTCTCGTCTTCGGAGAGCACCATCGAGCGGCGCTCGCTGCCCATCAGCACCTTGTCCTTGGCAGACTCGAAGTTGACCTGCGTGACGGTGTCGCGGCCTTCGCGCGCAGCCATCAGCGCAGCTTCGTTGACGAGGTTCTCGAGATCGGCGCCGGAGAAGCCCGGCGTGCCCTTGGCCACCTTTTCGAGCTGCACGTCCGTCGACAGCGGAACCTTGCGCGTGTGAACCTTGAGGATGCCGGTGCGGCCGCGCACGTCGGGCCGCGGCACCACCACGCGGCGGTCGAAGCGGCCGGGACGCAAGAGCGCCGGGTCGAGCACGTCGGGCCGGTTGGACGCGGCCATCAGGATGACGCCCTCGTTCGATTCGAAGCCGTCCATCTCGACGAGAAGCTGGTTGAGGGTTTGTTCACGTTCGTCGTGACCGCCGCCGAGGCCGGCGCCGCGGTGACGCCCCACCGCGTCGATCTCGTCGATGAAGATGATGCACGGCGCGTTCTTCTTGCCCTGCACGAACAGGTCGCGCACGCGCGACGCGCCGACGCCGACGAACATCTCGACAAAGTCGGAGCCGGAGATGGAGAAGAACGGGACGCCTGCCTCGCCCGCGACGGCGCGGGCGAGCAACGTTTTGCCGGTGCCGGGTGCGCCGACCAGCAGCACGCCCTTGGGGATGCGGCCGCCGAGACGGGTGAACTTCTTGGGGTCGCGCAGGAACGCGATGATCTCTTCGAGTTCGTCCTTGGCTTCGTCGATGCCGGCCACGTCGCTGAAGGTGACCTTGTTGGCGTGCTCGCTCAGCAGCTTGGCCTTGCTCTTGCCGAAGCTCATCGCCTTGCCGCCGCCCACCTGCATCTGGCGCATGAAGAAGATCCACACACCCACCAGCAGCAGCATCGGGAACCACTGCACCATCATCTCGATGTACCAGGGGTCGCGGGCCTCGGGGCGGACGGTGAACGGGATTTTCTTCTCGAGGATGTGCGTGGCGGCGACGTCGCCGGGAGGAGCGTAGGTGCGAAAATCCTTGTCGCCTTCGAGGCGGCCGCGCAGGGTGTTGCCCTGCATCACGATGGACTCGACGCGTCCCTCGTCCACCTCCTTGATGAACTCGCTGTAGGTCAGCTCCTGGTCCCGCACCTGCTGGGCCTGGAACATGTTGAACAGCAGAACGACCATCAGGCCGAGGACGAGCCACAGAGCGAGATTTCTCGAAAGCTGATTCATGAGAGATGGTCTACCGGCGTACCCTTGTCACCGCTTGTTCGGATCATTTCCGGAAGTGCGGCAACGCTGCGGATTACTTGAAAAAACTACAGTTTGCGCGGGAACCTAACACGGCCACCGGAAGGCGGCAACACGGCTTTTCCCATCGCGCCTGCCTCTCGCACTCGATCGGCGACACCAATACGCGCGACGGTCTCGTGCGCATCGTCACTGGATGCGG
>JBHEOD010000050.1:0-384 GCA_046261745.1 Binatia bacterium | reverse complement strand
ACCGATCGAGTGACAGGCGACCGCCCTTGCCGGTGAGCCGGACGCCCGCGAGGTCGAGCGTGCCTCGCCGGCCGCCGGCGCTTTGGAGCCATCGCTGGATGCCGGCGATCTCGCGGCTGGCGGATGTTCGGCCGGTGGCCTCGAACAGCCATCGCCGCAGCACGCGAGAACGAAGCGCCGGGTGCGCGCAGGCCAGCGCGTCAGCGTCCAGATCCGTCGCAGAGCCAGGGCCGCCCGCGCCGCGTCGCGACGCGTAGGCGAAAAGGCGCGCGGCCTCGAGTTCGAGGAAATCCTCGTCGTCCCGCCAGCGGGGAGCCACGTCCACCAGGTGATCGAGGGCCCCGTCGCCGAACGCTTCCGCGATCACCGGCAGCACGCGGGTGC
>JBHEOD010000005.1:41851-62865 GCA_046261745.1 Binatia bacterium | reverse complement strand
GATTGGCGACGACGTCATTACACACCATTCTCTCCCCCCTGCCGGCTTCTCGTGACGGGTGAAGCGACGCTCGAGCGCGGCCCGGAGCGGCGTCCGTTCACCGTCCGGCCGACTTGAAGTGAACGCCGCCATTTAATGTCCGACTCGCCGAACACGGCCTCCAGGTTGCCGCTCACTAGTTGCAGGTCAGATTGTGCTGGGCCTTCGCGATACCAGTCGGCGGACACGTCAGGCAGCAGCTTTGGCAGCCCTCGTCTCCATTGATTCCCACACCCCAATACAAGCCCGTCGGCGGGCGTTGCTCGCCTCCATAGCAGATCTTGGCGCCGTTGATGCAGGCAACCGGCACGGCAGACTTGCCCCCGAAGCTTTCGATGATCCAGGCCTGATCGCCACCGGGTGATACAAGATCATGGTCGACGTCGAACAACCGGTACTGGATTCCCTTTCCATCATTGCAGCCGTCCGACAGCGTCCATTCGACGAGGCCACACACGAGATTCACCGAGACGGTGCTGTTGCTGCACGTCGAACAACAGTTTTCACAGGACGAATCCCCATTCAGCCCCACTCCCCAAAACATGTTTTGCGAATCGTCGTCCGAAGCGCCGTGGCAGATCTTCGCGCCCGTCTTGCACGAGATCGGGAGATTGACCGTGTTGCCTGATCCGACCGTGTAAACCTGGTTCGAGCTCGGGTAGATGACGCCGTTGTCGTCATCAAAAAGCCGCACATGGAGCCCATTTCCGTCCGGGCAACCGTCTGAAATTTTCCAGGTCATGGTGGAATGTGTCTGGAGAGTGGTGGTCGTGGTAGTCGTCGTGGTCCCGCCCGCGCAGGCGAGAGTCACGTTGTGACCTACAGCATAGCGAAGAATGCGAAGCGCATCGGTCGAAGTGATGTTGCCGTCGCCGTTGACATCACAGGCAGCCAGGGCGCAAGAGAAGCTCCCTACGCTACTGCGGAGTGCCAGCTGGGCGTCGCCCGCCTTCACGGAGCCGTCTCCACTCGCATCGCCGCACTGGGGAGTCACCGCATTGGGAAAGATCTGGAAGCTCTCAGGAGCTGTGGGCGAGTACCTGGCAGCCTCGAAGTTGTCACGTCCAACAATGGCGTATCCCGTCTCTGCGATGGCGTAGGGAGAGACGGCGGCGATGCTCATCGCGACAAGCAACGGCGTGACAACTGGATGGAAAGTGCTCATAAGCTCTCCTCGGATCTGTCGGCTCGTACGCACGGATGTCGGGAAGAACAGGCGTTCTCCTGACGCAGCGCGCCGCGCCGCGCCTGAGTCCCGCAGCGCTGGAAGACAGCTTTCTTGAACCCGCACCTTCCGGATTTCTGGCGGGCGCGACCCCTGCCGGGCCATCCCTGCTCGATTCAGGAGCACGCGAGTGAAGAGGGTTCGAGTTGCGAAAAACCGTAGCACTGACCCGCGCGACCTGGAGTGACCAGAATCACCGCACGGAGATTATTATGAAGAAACGCGGCTACACTATGCCGCTTGCGAGGCTCCGAAAGTTCGAATGGCTGCGTGGAGATGGAGGAGGATCCAGGCCACGGCGGGTGGCCTGCAGGTCGCGATCGCAATGCCGCCGATGCACCCAGACGGCCGGGCCGTAGCCGCGGCAAGCCTGGCTTCGATGTCGGCCGCCACGTACTTCAGACGTTCTGCAAGTTGTTTCGCCCGCCTGGGCACAGATACTCTGACGCCGGAATCCTGGACACGTGCACGCTTTCAACTTTGTGATCGAGCACGGCGGCGAGACTGGCCTGTATGTCGGCTCCGTTCCGGGCTGGCCCGGAGCGTATGCCCAGGGCGCGACGCTCGACGAACTGCAGTCGAACATCCAGGAAGTCATCGAAATGCTAATCGAGGACGGAGAGCCGCGTATCGAGTCCGGGTTCGTCGGCATCCAAATCGTTCGCGTTGCGTAGTCATGGGGATTGAGGGGCGATGGATTCTTGAGGTGTCGCGATGAACTGGTTCATTCTGGTCCTTGCCGGTGTATTCGAGGTCGGTTGGGCGATAGGGCTCAAGTATACCGAGGGCTTTACCCGACTTTGGCCTACCGTCGGCACCGTACTCGCGATGGTGATCAGCCTTGGGCTGTTGGGCATCGCCATGAAGTCACTCCCCGTGGGCACGGCCTATGCCGTATGGGTTGGCGTCGGTGCTGTCGGCACAGCGGTATTGGGGATCGTCCTGTTCGGAGAACCAGCGAATGCCGGGCGGCTGCTAAGCCTTGCGCTCATCCTTGCAGGCATAGTTGGACTCAAGTTGGCCACGCCGGCCTAGACCCGGCCGAGGCCGCCATCATCCGATCTTCTGGGTCACCGATCCGGGCTATGCGATCGTGATCATCGCCGCCGCGGGAGTGACGCTTGCCTATTTGCGAGTAAGGCCACCACCCGGTGCCACATTCCTCGTTGCGGACGCGATGGGTCCACACGACGCGCTGCACGCCGTATCTTTTCCAGCCCTCGCTCGTTACGCTCCTGCCAGTGTCTCCGTCCAGAGAGAAGGGAATCGACAACGATCCTGGGGCGTCGCGCTTGCCAAGACTCTTCGCGCATCCGCCCATTTTTCGCCGCCTGGGTCTTTGGTCGATCTGGATTTGCATCGCGGGCTGCCTGTTCGTGCTCGCCCTGCCGGTCCTCGACCCCGGCGAGGATCATCGACTGTCGATCATCCTGTCGTTGGGTGTATTCGGCAGTTGCCTCTATTCCAGCATCTCCATGGTTCGCCGGTCGCGAGATACGGTGGAGGTTGCGGCCGATGGTCTGCACTACCATTGCGCGCACGCGCCTTCGTTGTTCATCGGCTGGGGCGAGGTCGCGGACGTGGAAGCACAAAATGTGATGCAGCGATTGCTGGTGAGCGATTCCACCGGCGCTCGCAAGATCTATCTCGAGTATCACCTGCAGGAGTTCGGGGACCTTCGACGAATCGTGCTGGACCGGACAGGGAAAGATCGACGCGCTCCGCGCTGACCTGCGGGGCGGAATCCACTGCGCCTTTCCCCCGCTAGAAACGGCGGCACGAATCGGCCGTTCGTGTCACCAACGAACAGCCGGTTCGCCGATCCGCTAGCGCGGCTGCGGAACGATCCGAAGATACGGTTTGGGCGCTTTCCATCCCTGAGGATACTGCTTCTTCGCGTCCTCGTCGGAAACCGATCCCGCGATGATCACGTCGTCACCGTCCTTCCAGTTCACGGGCGTGGCAACCTTGTGCTTGGCGGTGAGCTGGATCGAGTCGATCACGCGCAGCACTTCGTCGAAGTTGCGCCCCGTCGTCATCGGGTAGACGAGGATCAGCTTGATCTTCTTGTCCGGCCCCACGACGAAAACATTTCGCACCGTGTAGTTGTCCGCCGCGGTGCGGCCTTGCGACGTGCCGGGCGTTTCGGCCGGCAGCATGCCCCACGCCTTGGCCACCTTGAGCTCGGGGTCGCCGATCATCGGATAACCGGGAGCAAACCCCTGCGTCTCCTTGATGTCTTCGGACCACTTTGCGTGGGAGTCGACGGGGTCGATGCTGAGGCCGATGATCTTGACGCCCCGCCTTTCGAACTCGGGTTCGAGCTTGGCCATGTAGCCGAGTTCGGTGGTGCAGACGGGTGTGAAATCTTTTGGGTGCGAGAAGAGCACCACCCACGAATCGCCGATCCATTCGTGAAAATGGATGCGTCCTGCGGTGGTGTCCGCCTCAAAGTCGGGCGCGGTGTCGCCGATGCGAAGAGTCATGGTGTACCTCCTGATTGTCTGATCGTTCGGGCGGGGATGATGGATGCGGAGTGGACGCGACGCAACAGCGCCTCGAAGGGGTAAGCGCCAAAGAGGTTTCACCCGCATGGGCGTCGTGGTACGCGAGCATCACGTCAGGGCGTCGAAACGATTGGGGGGAGTTTAGCGCATGCATCGTGGGTCCTGTCTTTGTGGGAAAGTGAAGGCGTGCGTTGCGGCGAAGGCGCCGCGGACCGTCCTTGGCGAAGACATCCCGCAGATCGCCGAAGGCATCGCGTGAACGCATCAGATTCGCTCAACGCCGGATCTTTCGCTCGCCGCTGCCGCGCCGCCCTCGCTGTCGCTGTGCTTTCGGCGGTGTTGTCCGCATCGTCGTCGCGGGCCGCGGACTTCGAGGTGCCAAGATCCGGCGACGGGCCCAACGTGGTGCTCCTTCACGGGCTCATCCGAACCGGAAGGTCGATGACGACGCTCGGCAAGGCCTTGTCCGAGGCCGGCTATCGCGTCTGCAACGTCACCTATCCGTCGCGTCATCATTCGATCGACGTGCTGGCATCGCAGTACGTCGCGCCCTCGATTGCGCAGTGCTTCCCGGAGAACAAGGCGCCGATTGCATTCGTGACGCATTCGATGGGCGGCATCATCGTGCGCCAGCTCGCGGCTCAGCACGCCATTCCGTCGCTCGGCCGCGTCGTCATGCTGGGACCGCCCAACGCCGGCAGCGAGCTTGTGGACGAGTTCGGGGACTGGTGGCTGTTCCGTGCGATCAACGGTCCAGCCGCTCTCGAGTTGGGGACCGCCACGGATTCCACGCCGCGTCGCCTTGGCCCGGCGACGTTCGAGGTCGGCATCATTGCAGGGACGAGGTCGAGGAACCCGGTCTGGTCGCGTTTCTTCGATGAGCGCAACGACGGCAAGGTTTCCGTTGCCAGCGCGGCGCTTGTCGGCATGAAAGACTTCCTCGAGATCGACGAGAACCACACCTTCATCATGCGAAACCGTGAAGCGATCGATCAAACGCTGCGTTTCCTCAAGGAAGGAACCTTCGCGCGCAATCCGGGAGTGACTCCATCGTCGGTCGTTGCCGAGCGCCAGGCGCCCGTCGTCGTCGCTCCACAAGAGCACGTTCCCGCCACCGTCAGGCCGGCGACGCACGCCGTCACCGCTGCTGCCCCGGCTTCGTAACTCCGTACGCGCGCGAAACCCCGGACCACGCCGTGCAACAACAGCATCGTGCATTGCACGTTCAACCACGTGGTGGTCCGCTTCAATCTCTACCTGGTCTCGACGCTGGCGGTGTGGTGCATCGCGCCGCGCTCGCGCACGTCTGAGCAGGATGGATCCCGCGCGCCAACCATCCCACTCTCCGCGGGCGTTCTGGATCCACCACACAAGAGCGAAGGCGCCAAGTGGGTACGCCCAACGCCACATACCGGGGAAACCTTCCTCTTGGGCGGCGAACCCGTGACAGAACCCCTGGCCAATCGCAGCGATCACGGAGTTCCCATCATGGTGTGAGTGTTCTCACCCCCCGCCGGGCGACGCCGAAGGTGGTCGTCGTTGCGCGTGCGCGGCATCCGAGCGACAACCCTCGCAGCGTCCGCGCAAAGGAGCGCATGGAGAAAACTCAAGCGAGGCCACGAAGACTCCGGCACGCCGGAGGCATGAAGACGTCATGATCATGATTCGCAAGTCGACGGAGCGGGGACACGCGATGCACGGATGGCTCGAGAGCCGTCACACGTTTTCCTTCGCGGACTACCACGATCCGGTGCACATGGGCTTCGGTGCGCTGCGCGTGATCAACGAAGACAGGGTGGCGCCCGGCAAGGGCTTCGCTTCGCATTCCCACCGCGACATGGAGATCGTCAGCTACGTGCTCGAGGGCGCGCTCGAGCATCGCGACAGCATGGGCAACGGATCGGTGATCCATCCTGGCGACGTGCAGCTCATGCGCGCCGGCACGGGCGTCACGCACAGCGAGTACAACCACTCCTCCAACGACCCCGTGCACTTCCTGCAGATCTGGATCCAGTCCGAGCGCGACAACCTGGAACCCGCCTACGAGCAGCTTCACTTCCCGCTGGAGGAGCGACGCAACGTGTTGCGATGCGTGGCGTCGCCGGACGGCCGCAAGTCGTCGCTGCGGTTACACCAGGACGTCACCATTCATGCGACGGTGCTCGAGACCGGCAAGACCACCACCCATGCCCTCGCACTTGGCCGTCAGGCCTGGCTGCAGATGGCCCGGGGCCGTGCGTACATCAATGGCGTGGAAGTGGCCCAGGGCGACGGCGTGGCCGTGCGCGACGAAAGCGGCGTCGAGATTCGCGCAGAAAGCCCCTCCGAGATCCTGCTTTTCGACCTCGCGTGATGAAACGGGCGTGGGCTTTTTGCCCCACGACGACGGGCCAACGCAACGACGGGAGAGGCGACAATGAACGACGTGAAGAAGGCCAAGACCGACACTTCCATCGAACCCATGCTCGCCGATCGATGGAGCCCGTACGCATTCTCCGACCGCCTCGTCGCCGACGAGGATCTTCGGGCCATTCTTGAAGCGGCTCGCTGGGCGCCGTCCTCGTACAACGAGCAGCCGTGGCGCTACATCCTCGCCCGGCGCGAGGACAAGGAAGCGTTCGCGAAGCTTTTCTCGTGTCTCGTCGAAGGCAACCAGGCGTGGGCTGGAGATGCGCCGGTGCTGATGATCGGCGTGGCGATGATGAACTTCCTTCGTAACGGCAAGCCGAACAAGGCCGCCCACCACGATCTCGGACTGGCCGCCGGCAATCTGTGCCTGGAGGCAACCGCCCGTGGTCTCTTCGTTCACCAGATGATCGGTATCCTGCCGGAGCGCGTCCGCGAGCTTTACCAGGTTCCGGCCGATGCCGAGCCGCTGACCGCAATTGCAGTCGGCTATCTCGGCGACGTCGCGAACCTTGCCGGCCCGCTGCGCGAGCGCGATCTCGCGCCGCGCACACGGCGGCCCGTCGTTGACTTTGTGTTCGCCGGCGCCTGGGGCCGGCCTGCCGGGTTCTCTTCCAGGGTTCCGTGACTACGGGGGAGCATGTCCAGAGTTTCGATGCGGTCTCTTCTCCGGACGCGCACGTGCTGATTCTCGGCAGTATGCCCGGCGCCGCCTCGCTGGCCGCCAAGCGTTACTACGCGCACCCGCGCAACGCCTTCTGGCCGATCATGGCCGAGCTGTTGCCGCTGGACCTGTCTTGTCCGTACGAGGAACGGCTCGAGGCGCTGAGGGGAGCCGGCATTGCCCTCTGGGACGTCCTGCACTCCTGTCACCGCGACGGAAGCCTCGATGCCCGCATCCGGCCGGATACACAGGTTGCCAACGACTTCGCAGTATTCCTTCGCGCGCACCCCTTGGTTGAGCGGGTGCTGTTCAACGGCGCGAAGGCCGAGCAGTGCTACCGGCAGCACGTGCTGCGTTACGGGATAGGCGCAGGGCTTCGGTACGAAAGGCTTCCGTCGACAAGCCCAGCCAACGCGTCCTGGTCCTTCGCGCGCAAGCTTGCCGCGTGGCGAAATGGGCTGCGCGCCGAGTTACCGAATCAGCTCCGCGTTACCTTGCGATAGATTCGCACCAGCTCACTCGGCAGCTCGTGGATGTCGTCGATCACCGCGTAGCGCGACGACGGGCACATCTCGCCCAGGTAGTCGTGGCCGGCGGGGTCGACGGTGATGCAGAAGGTTTGCATGCCGCGTTTTTCCAGTTCACGCAGCGCCTGCAGCGTGTCGCGGATGCCGTAAGCGTTCGAGCGGCGGTCGTCGCCGTAGTCGAAGTCCTGCGGAAACCCGTCGCTCAGCAGGATCAGGTGACGCGAGCGAGCCGTCGTGCGCGCGAGCTTCTCGCCGGCGTGACGCAGCGCTGCGCCCATTCTCGTGGAGCGCTTCGGTGCGATGCCGCCGAGGCGCGCCTTGACCGCGTCGCTCAGCCGTTCGCTGAAGGACTTTACCCGGTAGATCTCGACGTTGTCGCGCCCGTGACCGGAGAAGCCGTAGATCGCGTAGCTGTCGCCGATCTCGCCGAGCACCTGGGCGAGCACTGCCAGCGTGTCCTTCGTGAGATCGATCACGCGGGTTCCGCTCTCGCTGCCCGGCAGCGGTTCGTCGGTGGAAGCACTCATGTCGATGAGGAACAACGTGGCGACGTCGCGTTCCTCGGGTTTGCGCGCGACATAGAGGCGGTCGCTCGGTGTGCGCCGACCTCGCCGGTCGGAGTGAGCCTCAACGAGCGCGTTGAGATCGAACTCCTCGCCCTGTTCGGCCCGGGGGACGCGCCGGAGCTGGTCCGGACGAAGCATCTGGAAGTCGCGCTTGATGCGGCCGACGAGCTCTCCCGATCGCGCGAGTGCGTCGGCGAAGAACTCGCCAGCGTCCTCGTCACCCGACACTTCCGTCACGCGGCACCAGTGGCGCCGGTAGTCGTTGATGCGGTGGTCCCACTCGTCGTACCAGAAACTCGTGCCTGCCGCCTGGCGCGCGAGCCATGCGCGAATGCCCGGCGCGTCGCCGCTGGTGATCTTTTCGCGCAGTTCGCGCAACTGCTCGGCCGGGATCTTGCCGAGGAGGTCGGTGATGTAGAGCCCGAGGCCCTCCTCGATGCGGCCCTGAGCTTCGCTGATGCGCAAATCGCCGCCGCGCTCGAGCAGCGACTTGAGCTCTTCGAGCGAGACTGGACGAGAGCCGCCCTGCGGGGTCGCATCGTTGTCGCTGAGTTGAAGCTTGACGTCGGCGGTCGCGCCGTCCGGATCGGCTCGCGCTGGATCGGGGCGCCACGGCGCGGTGTTCTCCTCGCGTTCGCTGCCGTCGAGGTGCTCGAACGGATCGATGACGGTGGCGCCGCCCATCTCGGCAAAGGCCGAGTCGTCGCCGTCTTCGAGGCTGCGCGCGTCCGCGAACGCCAGGCCGCTGTAGTACGCGATGGTCAGCGCTGCACTGTCGTACACGCTCGCTTCGGACGAACGCAGCAGCTCGATGCTGGCCGTCACGAATTCGCCCTGCGCACGCAGGCGGGGCTCGAGCTCGGCCGCACTGCGGCGTGCGAGGCCCATTTGGAAAAGCGCCTCGAGCAACCTCTCGTCGTAGCGGTCCTGCGCGGCCGGAACCACGGTGCCGGCATAAAGCCGTCCCATGCGTGCGAGTTCCTTGCGAAGCCCCGGGAAGTCGCGTTCGAGGCAGGAGTCGATGCGCACGCCGTCGAGCAGCACGAACAGCGCGGAGGCAACCAGCGGATTCGGGAAGGATCCGAGGAACGCGATGATGTCGCGCGAGCCGCCCTCGTCGTTCGGCGGCGACCACCCGCGCGATTGCAGCGTGTCGAGGTCGAAGTCGTAGGTTCCGTACTCGAAGCGGCCGGCAATGTGCGTGGCGACCACCTTGTAGAGCGCCTGATTGTCGTCGGAAGAATCGAAGAGATCCACGCGTTCGGGCAGGCGGATTGCCACGTCTTCCGGCGCGAGCAGCGGGGGCCGCATCCATATCCCGGGGGACGGCACGAGTTGGAAAGAGCGCCGTGACATCATCGTGAGGTATCGGCGCAGCATGCCGTCCACCTCCTCGAACGCGACCGCTGCGCTGCGCTGCACGAGCAACTTGTGCGCCGTCCGTGTTTCCAGCCGAAAATGCGCAACGGCCGCGTGATCGGCGCCGCCGGGCGCGGCCGCGAGTTCGATGCCCCGCGCCACCCAAAGCTCAACGCCGTCGGTGCCGCCTTCCTCGAACGCGCGGTCCATCGTGCGAAGGAACGCCGGCAGCACGGCCGGCGCCGCCATCGCGATGCGATCGGCCTGATCGAGAAGGAACGGGAGCACGGCGGGCTCGACGCCGTGGATCACGCCGCCGAGCAGCGCCATCGAATCGGCGAGAGCTTCGAGCGACGTCGAGCGCGCGCAGGCATCGAGCAGGTGGGCGGCGTCGGTCGCAGCGAGACCGGCGACGGCCGCGGGTGCGAGATCGAGGAGGCGCTGGGCCGCCTTCGCGCTGACGCGGGCGGCGGTTGCGCAAAGTCGAATCACGGCGGCGGCGGCGTCGGGCTCGAGCGCAAGCAGGGAAGGCGGTGGAGTGGGAGGTCGTGGATTGCGCCCGGTGGTGCCGAGGATCGCGACCACCTCGGCCCATTCGGCGACCGAATCCGCGTCGATGCGTCCGAGCAGCCGGGATCCGCCGGCCAGGAATGCTTCGGCGAGGAACTCGCTGCGCCAGCCTCCGCGCGAGAGAAGGTTCTCGGCCGCGGCGTGCCACGCGCCGAGCGACTTTCGGTCGAGGTGTCCGCCGCCCGCCAGCAGTGTCGCGGTGGAATCCACCAGCGCGGTGGCCAGCCGCCGCGACGACTGGGCCAGCGAGGTCACGCTGCCGATCCAGGCCTGTCTCAGCGCCGGCGGCCACGCGCAAAGGTCGTCCGGTTCGACGCGAAAGAACGCGACGGCAAGTTCGCGCGGAAAGTTGGCTTCTCCCACGATGGCGACGAGCGCACGTTCCCACTCCTCGTAGGCGTGCTCGCTGCGTGATGCCGCGCCCGCGGCGCCGGGCAGGAAGGAATGCGCGAGGCTCGTCGACCACGCGGCAATCGCGTCGGCGCGCGCGAGCAGGCGTTCGGCGAGCAGCGGCGGCAACCGATCGATGGCGGCGAGCGCGGCGGCTCCCTCCTCGCTATCGCGCAGGTGGCGGCTATCGATCCAGGCTCGCGCGGATGCCATGGGCAGGCCGGCTCGGCTACGCGAAGATCGCGCTCACGAGTTCGGCGATGGCGGCCTGGGTCTGGCGATCGTCGCTGAGCGCGCGCACCACGGTGGCTTCGCACGCACGCCGCGGCGTCATGCCCTGGCGGATGAGTTGGCCGGCGTAGACGAGGAGGCGCGCCGACACGCCTTCCTCGAGGCCTCCCGATTTCAGCTGGCGCACCCGCTCGCCGAGATGTGCCAGGTCCATCGCCGTCTCGATGGGGATACCGCTTTCGTGCGCGATGATCTCGGCTTCCTTGTCGCGCGGCGGATAGTCGAACTCGAGAGTGACGAAGCGCTGGCGCGTGGACGGCTTGAGATCCTTCAGCACCGACTGATAGCCGGGATTGTAGGAGACGACGAGAGAGAAGTCGGGATGGGCCGTCAGCGTGATGCCGAGCTTGTCGATGGGCAGGATGCGTCGGTGGTCCGTGAGCGGATGGATCAGCACCATCGTGTCCTTGCGCGCCTCGACGATCTCGTCGAGGTAACACATGGCGCCCACCCGCACGGCCTGCGTGAGCGGACCGTCCGTCCACATCGTCTCGTCGCCGCGCACGAGGTAGCGGCCGACGAGATCGCTACCGGTCAGGTCCTCGTTGCACGCCACGGTGATCAGCGACTGCGGCCGCGTATCGCTCTCGGGAAGCAGCCGGAAGGCCATGTACTCGACGAAGCGCGTTTTGCCGCAGCCGGTGGGGCCCTTGAGCAGAACCGGCAGCTTCTGGCGGAAGGCCGCTTCGAAGACTTCGACCTCGTCGCCGAGAGGAAGGTAGTAGGGCTGCTCCGCAGGTGTCATTGCGGGGCACCCGAAGGGGCTGGAGGCGAAGGTGACGGCGCGACGGCGGCTCCCGGTGGAGCGACCGACGGTGCCGCCGCTGCTTCGCTGCTGTCGAGCTTTTCCATCACGCGACCACTCTCGTTGTCGACGACTTCGACGGTAACGGCACCGGCCAGCCCACTGCGCGCGGCGATGGCGGCGAGTTTCTCGGCCATCCCGGACTTGAACTTCGCGCGTGCGAAAGGCGGCATCTGATCCATCGGGAAGTCGGCAACCTTGGCGCGCATCGCGGAAGCGCTGCTCCATTCGAACGCGACGACGCGTGGTCCGACGATCGGATGCGTCACGAACGGCTTCTCGGCCTGGCGCTGGAAATCCGTGGCCGCGTTGGTCGGAACCTCGCGGTCGGGCGCGGGCGGGGGCATCGGCATTCCACCCTGCATGCTGCCTTGCATGCCGCCAGAAGCGCTCGGAGCGGTTCCAGGAGCCGTTTTCGCCGACGCGGCAGCAGCGCCGGAACCCGCCGGTGCGCCCTGCTGAAGTCGCGGTGCCCCGCCCTGCTGAGGTCGCGGTGCAGCGCCCGCGATCTGCATCGGCTGGCGTCCCTCGATCTCTGCAAGCGCGTTCTCGATGTGCTGGCTCTCTTCCGACGAGCCGGCCAGTTCGAGCGCGCGACGGAGCGAAGCGATGGCTTCCTCTTTCTTGCCCTGCTTCTGCAGAGCGATGCCCAGGTTGAAGTGGGCCTGCATGAACTTGGGGTCCTTGGCGACGGCGGCCTGGTAGCTGCGGATCGCATCGTCGAGGCGATCCTGGAACAGCAGCGCAGAGCCGAGGTCGGTGATCGCGCTGGCGTCGTCGGGATTCTTCGCAAGGAAGGCCTCGAAGCGCTTCTGGGCCAGCGGAAAGTCGCCCGCGTCGTACGCGATGTTGGCCGAGATGCGCAGGCCTTCGTCGTTGGCCGGATCGAGCGCGAGCAGTTTGGCCAGCGCCTGTTCCGCGGAAACACGGTAGGCCGCATTGATCACGCTGGCCCGGTAACGTGCGCGCGCCAGCTTCTGGGCGGCATCGATGCTCTCGGGATTCTTGTCGGCCTCGGCGCCAAGCTCGTCGAGGAAAGCGACGACCTCTTTCGGAAGCTCGATGCTCGGATGTCCGGTGGGCAGCGATCCGTCGGTCGATGGGGCCCCGGCCGGCGCGCCGGGGCTTCCCGAAACGGCGCGCGGAGCCTGCGTCGGCGTGCGCAGGGAATAGTACGCGGCCGCACCGCCTGCGACGAGGATCAGCAAGCCCATCGCGACCGCGGTGGCGGGCGTCGACGCGGTGACTCGCGCCGTGGGAGAGGCCGGGTTCGGACCGACGAACTGCGCTCCGCACGAAGTGCAGAACCTGGCGTCGGCGGCGCGAGCAGCGCCGCAAGCAGTGCAAAAGGCCGGAACGCTCATGGATACCTTTGCCTCAGGCTTCGAGGCCGCGGTCGCTCGAAGACTTCTCGCCGAGGCAGGCGTGAAGCTTTCTCGCGACGGCGTCTCTCCACATCGGCGCGCGATCCTTCCACACTCCCGCGCGAGACCGAAATCGCCGGGAAAGCCGCAGCCGCACAAAGAAACGGGGCCGCCCCGAAGGGCGGCCCCGCATGACCGTGTCGCCTTGCGGCGCTTGGCTCAGGCCTTTTTCTTGTTCTTGATCTCTTCGTCGATGATCGACTTGTAGAGCTCGAACGAGCGACCCGCCGGCTGCTTGCCGTTGATGAAGAAGCTCGGGGTGCCGCGCACGCCCACCTCGCCGGCTTCCTTCATTTCCTTGGTGATAAGGGCGGCCGTCTCGGGCGCTTCCATGTCGGCCTTGAACTTGGCGACGTCGAGGCCGATCTCGCCGGCCCAGACCTCGTACTTGTCGGGAGCGAGTGCCTTGATGTTCTGGAAGAGCTTGTCGTGCATCTCGAAGAACTTGCCCTGCTTGCCCGCCGCGACGGCGGCCTTGGCGGCCGGCATGCCCTGCTGGTGGAACGGGAGCGGGTAGTTCTTGAAGACGAACTGAACGTCATTCGGGTAAGCGTCGGTGATCTGCTTCACGAGTTCTGCGGCCTGGGAGCAGAACGGGCACTGGAAGTCGGACCACTCCACGATCGTGACTGCGGCGTCCTTCGGACCCTTGGTGAACGAGTCGCCGATCTTGATGTCCCACTTCTTGTTGGGATCGGGGGCGCCGGGCTTGGCCGCGGCGCCGGTGCCGGCCTTGGCGAGAATTTCCTTGTTGCTCTTCTCCAGGCCCTCGAGCTTGGTGACGACGTCCTTCTGCTGGGCCTCGAGCCTCTCGACGGAGGCCTTGATGTCGCCGATGGCTTGCGGATCCGCGCAGGCACTCAGGGTCAGGGCCGCGGCGGCGGCAAGTAGGGCGATCGTACGGAACGGTGCTTTCATTTCATCCTCCAGTGGTTTTTCGAGTCGATGACCCGTCGGCCGTCCCTTTTCGTAAGGGGACGGTGATTCGTGGACAAGACGGGCGAGCGCAGCGGTTATTCGGACGCGGCCCGGGAGGGGTCGCGCGCCGCTGAGGTCTTGGGCCCCTCGGGCGTCTCTCGTCTACTTGGAACTTTAAGTCTCCCGGAATGTCGCCCTCGGCAGCGAGGCGGCCATTTTTGGTGTGCGGGGCCGGGGTGTCAAGGCGACGGCCGCTTGGGGCGGGCTTGGAGCGGTAGGCCTGACGGTGCTATCGGCTGCCGCCGTGACCTCGCCACCCCGCCGCTCCGGGAGGACCGTGCTCCTTCGCGTCGCCTCCCAACTCGCGAAGGTGGGGGTATCGGCGATCGCGCTGTTCCTCGTCCTGAGGCACGTCGATACCGACTCGATGCTGCGGGTTCTGGCCTCGGCAGACCGGTCCGACGTGCTTGCAGTGATCGGGATCTACCTGTTCGGACAGGCCATGACGGCCTGGCGATGGAAGATCATCGCCAGGCGGGTCGGCTTCGTGGAGCCGATGTCCAAGTTCCTGCGCTTCTATTTCGTGGGGATGTTCTTCAACCTTTTCGGACCGTCCACATTAGGTGGTGATCTGGTTCGCGCGCTGTTTCTCGGGGCGTCGGCCGGTCGGCGCACCGTGGCGCTTCACACGGTCTTCTTCGATCGCCTGTCGGGCCTCGTCACACTCGTGTTCGTGGCGGTGGCGGCCATCGCCCTGTTCGGGCGCTTCGGGCTGCCGTGGCCGATCATCGCGCTGGTTTCTTTGGCCGGTGGGGGGATGGCCGTCGGCTGGTTTCTCGTTCCGCCGCTGGTAAGGCGGTTCTTCGCCAGGGACGGGCGTGCCAACCGGCTCGTGGAGAGGGATCTCCAGCCATTCTGGAACGACCGGGCGCTGCTGGCGCGAACGGCCGGCGTCTCGGTGGCCTTCCACGTACTGCAGGCATCGTCGCTGATCCTGCTCGGCCACGCGCTCTCCATGCAGGTGGACTGGCGCTACTACTTCATCTTTCACCCGCTGGTGAGCGTGCTCGGGGCGATTCCGGTGAGCGTGGCGGGCCTTGGCATTCGCGAGGCCGGCTACGTCTGGTTTCTGCAACGACAGGGGGTCGGCGGCGACACGGCGATCGCGTTCGGGATCCTGTGGTTCGTGGTGCTGCTGGCCTCTTCGCTGATCGGAGGCGTCGTTTACCTGTGGAGCGGGGCCGCCATCCCCACATTGCGCGGGCATGGCGGCCGCAGTGCAGCTCAGTCGACGGGTGAGGACGAAACCCAGTTTCCCGCGGCGTCGTAGTCGACGTTGTAGGTCTTCTTCATCACCTCGCGGAACTCGGCAGCGGTCTTTTCCTTGCCCGGCTTGAGAAAGGCCGGGTGCTCGGAAGCGTACCAGAGGAGATCCTGCGTGAGGTCGCGGCCGACTGTCCCATTGACGACGAACACCGGAAGGTCGGCGAAGAAGAACTTCCAGATTTCCATCTGGGCGACCAGGCGGTCGAGCACGATGCGCCCGAGCGCTTCGTCGCCGTTCATCAACGCGGCCACGTCGCCGCGCTTGGCCTGTTCGAATGCCGAAATCAGCCGGTCGCCGACGACACCCTGGCTGATCAGAAGGCTCGAGAGGTCGGTGTAGTCGTTGTAGAACGGATGCGAGGCGCCGGTTGGCGTACCGCCGCGCAGCAGGAACTCGATGGCCTGCGTCGGAGAGAGGCGGCGCACGGCGAAGTCGAATTCCGTGTCGGGCTCGAGCATCACCACGGCGCCGATCTGGTGCACGTCACGGTCGCAGTAGTACGTGTCCGAATCGGGATCGTAGAGAAGCCGCTCGTCAGGGTACTGGTGCGTGACGCGGCCGAGGCTCTCGCGTGCCCCGCCGGCGCCGTAGTCGGCCGTCGCGTTCTCGAGAATGGGTTCGGTCTCGGCGAGGATCAGGTCGCGGCTGAGCAGGTTGCGCGAACGCACGTAAAAGAAGCGTTCGGAGGGCCAGACGTCCCATTGCGACTTGCCGGACGGGACGATGTGGATCCAGTCGTCCTGGCACACGTAACCCACCGTTCCCATGATCTCGGTGGCTTTCTTCTTGTCGCCCTTGTGGTCGATTGCATAGCGTCGCTCGAGTTCGGTGCGGCGCACATGCACATTGCGCTCGGCCCAGAATGTCGCGGCTTCGGTCTTGCCGGCGCCGCTCGCGCCGAGGAAGACCGTGCCGGTTCCTGCGCTGTTGAGGATCGCGCACGACGCATGCGCCGACAGGACCTCGGCGCGCGACATGACGGTGGAAACACCGGCGTGGATGCCGCGGCTCTTGATCTCGCCGTGGTAGTCGGTGTTGATCGTGATCACGTAGATGGCCTCGCCGATCTCGTCGAGCGGGCACGCGTAGAAGAAGCACGACGGCGGGATCGACTTGGATGCCCCGTCGAAGAACTGCGAGTCGCGAAGGCGGCTCGGCAGCCCGAGCGTCATCGGGTTCTGCTTCTTGGCCTTGAGCTGCGCCACGTACTCCTTGTACGCGCGCTCGTTGGGCGGAATGCCGACTACCGAGATCACGCGCACCATCGGCACCGGCTTTTCGAGCAGGCGAAAGCGTTCCTCGAGTGCCGTCTGGAGTTCGAGAGCCACGGGGTCGTTGAGCTGGAAGAAGTTGGCCTGAGTGGTGCGGTAGAGCTGGTCGATGTTCCCGCGGTGCTCGCACTGGACGCCGGCCGACAGGAATCGGGCGCGCAGCGTCTTGTCGTCCGACAGCACCGCCATGGCCTCGAGCCAGGCGCGAGCTTCCTTCACGTCGCGGTCGTGGGTCTTCTTGTCGATGCGCGCCACGAGACGGTCGGTGAGAATCGACTGGGTGGTGTTGTGCGAGTTGAGCAGCGGCCCGATCGTGGAATCCTCGGCGGTTTCCGCGTCCTGGCGCAGGATCACGTCGCCGCGGTCGTTGATGCCGATTTCACGCAGCCCGGGGTTGTGGCGGATGTAGAGGCCATGGTTGGCGACCAGACGCCCGATCTGGACCTTGGCGCCGTCGGACAATTTGGCCTGATCCGGGCTGAGATGGCAGACCTCGACCGGGACGATGTAGGACGCGAGCTGTTTGGTCATGTCCGAGGTGTAGACGCGCACACGGCGTCCGAGGTCGGTCACGGTGATGCCCGCGTCGCGGATGCGGTCGATGTCGAGAGCGCTCTCCTCCGCCATCAGCAGGCGGCCGTGCAGGTCGCGGGCCAGCTTGCGGGACGAAACCGCCTTGGGCTTGAGGAAGCGTTCCATGGAGGTGGAATCGGTAGTTGGATCCATCGGCGATATTCCCGGGTTTTGTGGTGGAAGGGTGGGGACCTTGAAGAAAAGGCGGTCCATAACGGATGCGTCGCAGTGCGTCAAACGGGGGCCCTTGCGGGTTCGAGGCGGCGGACCGCGGCTTCCATCGCATGTGACCATGCGTGGACGCAGACAAGCGCGATTGATTCGACGCCGGGGCCGGTTGCGTGTGAACAGTGTGCGCGGGCGTCGGTGGCCGTGCGCAACCGGCCCGTCTCGTCGGCCGCTTCGCCCGCAGGAACGTTTCCGCCGACCGCTCGCTTCTGGCACTCGTGCGCTGCCGCCCGGCAACGGCCGTTCGGCTGCGCCGGGCCGGTGAACCCCGGTGCAACGCTTCTCCCGAGCACGTTTCGGCAGGTTTCAGGCAGCATGACAGCAAGCATCGGCAGCATGGGGAGCGCACGAACGATCAGTCGTCGCGCGATGGACGAGGTTCGACGTCACTCCGAGGAAGAGTATCCGCACGAGTGCTGCGGAGTGATCGTTGCAACGGGAGACGACGCGCGCGTGATCCGCGTGCGCAACGTCCAGGACGAGATGCATGCGAGCGACCCGCTGACCTATCCGCGCACGGCGCGTACCGCCTACGTGGGACATCCGGCCGATCTTCGCGAGGCCCTCGACCTCGCGGACCGGCCGGGCGGCTCGCTCGTCGCGTTCTATCATTCGCACCCCGACCACGACTCGTATTTTTCTGCCGAGGATACCGAGCAGGCCACGCCGTTCGGGGAGCCGTCGTATCCCGATGCGCTGCAACTGGTGGTGTCGGTCTACGACCGCCGAATTCACGAGATCAAGGCGTTCTCGTGGTCGGCCGACGCCGGCGCCTACGTCGAAACGCCGCTCGAGGAGAACTGAGCATCGTGGATATCCGCATCGGGGACCTCGACGTCCACTACGAGATCGACGGGCCGGAGGGTGCGCCCGCGGTCACCTTCATTCATGGCCTCGCCGCGTCGCTCGACATCTGGGCTGGACAGGCCGAGCGCCTCAAGGATCGCTATCGGGTGCTGCGCTACGACCTTCGCGCGCACGGCACCACGAGTTCCATCGCGCAGGCGTGCTCGCGCCACGACCTTGCGGGAGATCTCGCCGCGCTGCTCGACGATCTTGGCATCGCGAGCACCGCTGTCGTCGGGCACAGCGCCGGCGGTGTCGTGGCGCAGCAGTTCGCCGTTGATTTCCCGTCGCGGGTTTCCGCGCTGGGCCTCGTCGGCACCGCCAGCGAATGCAACGACAAGACAGCGGCCTGGTATTTGAAGTGCGCCGAGACCGCCCGTCGTGAAGGCGGCGCGGCGGTGATGACGTCGATGGGCATGAAGCCCGATCGCAGTCCTGTTCCCGACGGTCCCGGCATGGCGCCGGTGATCGATGCGATGCGAACGCTGAACGTGGATCCGCTCACCACGGCGCTCACGGACGTCGCCGTGCCGACCCTGATCATCGTGGGGGACAAGGATTTCCTCGGCGTCGGCGGCTCGGTGATTCTCAGTCGTACGATCGGGGGTAGCGAGCTCGAGATCGTGGCCGGGCGCGGCCACGGCATCTATCTGGAAGATCCCGACTGGTTCGCCGCGCGCCTGGACGCCTTCCTGGCCCGTCACCTGCTCGATCTGGCGGCCGGCGGATGACTCCGGCGGAATGAATCGATGCGCAAGTTTCTGATCGGCTTCCTCGACGTGGTGCGCCGCGGCCAGCAGGCCTGGATGCGCGTGCGCGGTCGCACTCCCGAGGGCGTCGCCGAGCAGCGCATCGTCAGCGGGCAGGCCTGGCAGGAGTATTGCGATACGCTCAAGGCTGCCGGCGCATCGCTGAATTTTCCGGGCACGCCGCGCGATCCGTTCAACCAGGCCGAGGGATATCGTTATCTTGCCCGGCTGGTGCGCGCCGGCCTCGAAGGCTTTCTCGAAGACGCGGATCCCCGCGCTCCCGTGCTCAAGCGCGTCGTTCACGAGACCGTGAAAATGGGCGCGGACAATCCTGACAACTACTACCAGAACGCGAGCATCAGCGGAGCGTGCGAGTACCGCATCCGCGGCAACCGCGGCACGGTGGCGTACCTCGCCTTTGCCACCCAGGCCGGACACTACGGCCAGGGCGGCGGCCTTCCTCCCACAGGCGCTCTCGAAGCATCGATGCTCGAGATGGACGAGAACGGGAATTTCGAGATCACCGTGAGCTGCGAGGAGCGTCCCGGCAACTGGCTGCCGATGAAGCCGGAATCCGGCCTGCTCATCGTCCGCCAGACGTTCCTCGATCGTTCGACCGAAAAGCTCGCGACACTCGAAGTCGAGCGCATCGACGGGCCGGGCGAGCCGGTCGCCGTCACGCCGGCGATGGTGGACGAAGGGCTTCGTAACGCGAGTACGCTGGTGGTCGGCGCATCGCTGCTGTTCGCGAAGTGGGCGCGCGACTTCCAGAAGCACAGCAACCAGCTCCCGCAGTTCGACCCAGCGGTTTCGAATGCCGCCGGCGGCGACCCGAACATCGCGTACTACCACAGCCACTGGGCGCTCGGGCCCGACGAAGCGCTGGTGATCGACGTGACGCCGCCCAAGTGCGAGTACTGGAATTTCCAGCTCAACAACTACTGGATGGAGTCGCTCGAGTACCGCTACTTCCGCGTGCATACCAACAAGCATCTGGCCACGCCGAATGCCGACGGTTCGGTCCGGATCGTCGTCGCGCACCGGGATCCCGGCCATGCCAACTGGGTGCAGACCGTCGGCCATGCTTCCGGCACGATGTGTTTCCGCTGGGTTCGCGCGGACGCGCATCCCGTGCCGCAAACGCGCGTGGTGCGGCTCGGCGAGTCGGGCTCCCTTCCAGCCTGAGCATGTCACGTCTCGTCACTTCCACCGACTACGCGCATCCGCGGCGGCCGTTGGCCGTGCGCGTATTCAACCGGGTCGGTGCGCTGGCCGCGAGGGCGGGAAGAAAGTCCTCCCTCGATCTTGACGACCTTCTCGCCGCTGCCCGCCGCCGGGTCGGACACGACGATTTCGGTGACGATTCCTTTCGTGCACCGCTGCGCATGCTGCTGCGTTCCCTCGAGGACGAGGCGCAGCTCCATCCGTTCGGGCGCACGATCATGCGCGGCCGCATCATCGGCATGCTGGCGAACCGGTTGCGCGTCGAAGCGCTGCTTCGTGAGCATCCCGAGATCGAACTCGCTTCGTGCGCACGGCCGATCGTGATCGCCGGGCTTCAGCGCACCGGCACCACGTTGCTCCATCGCCTGCTGGCGGCCGACCCGCGTGCCCGCGCGTTACCGGCATGGGAGGCGCTGAGCCCGGTGCCTCTGCGTGGCGAGGGCCGGCACGGAAGCACCCGACGCAAGCGTTTGGCCAGGATGTCGGAGAAGGGCCTGCGATGGCTGTCACCGCAGTTCTTTGCCGTGCATCCCGTCGAAGCCGACGCTCCCGAGGAAGACGTGATGCTCCTCGACCATTGCTTCACGAGCCAGGCGCCCGAGGCGACGCTCCACGTGCCGTCCTATGCCGCGTGGCTGGAGAAACAGGATCTCGTGCCGGCCTACCGCTACCTCGCGCGGCTTCTCAAGGTGCTCGAGTGGCAGCGCCCCGGCGAGCACTGGGTGCTGAAGACGCCGCATCACATGGAATACCTGGCAGAATTGCTCGAGGTGTTTCCCGACGCGGTCATCGTGCAGACGCATCGCGACCCCCACGCGACCACCGGTTCGTTCTGCAGCATGGTCGCGCACGGCCGCGGCATATTCTCGGATCACGTCGATGCGCGCGAGGTGGGTCGCCACTGGTTGCGCAAGGTGCGGCGCATGATTGACCGCTGCCTCGCGGTACGGGACGAACGCAAGGGATCGTGTTTCGTCGACGTTTCCTACTACGACCTGCTCGCGGATCCGCTGGGAGAAGTACGGCGCATCTACGCCGCGGCCGGCATCGGGCTTTCCGGCGACGCCGAGACCAGCATGAAGGCGCTGCTCGCGCGCGAGGTGCA
>JBHEOD010000005.1:15991-41841 GCA_046261745.1 Binatia bacterium | reverse complement strand
AGAACCGCCACGGACGGCACGTGTACCGCACGCGCGACTTCGGGCTCAGCCCGGCGATGGTGGAGGAGACCTTCGCCGACTACCGCGAACGCTTTGCGATTCGCCGCGAGCGATCAGCGGGCGGCGAAGACGACGCCGCGGATTCGGCCGTCACCGGACTCGGCCACCGCAGCATCGGTGCCGCTACTCTCACCGCGCTCGTCGACATGGTCGGCAACAAGGGCAATGTCGCCGGCCTCGATGCCGGCGTGAGACTCGACGGTTGCACGGCGCTGGTGACCGGGGCGAGCAGCGGCCTCGGCAAGGCCGTCGCCACCGAGCTCGCCCGCCGTGGCGCCCGCGTCCTTCTTGCGTGTCGCAGCGGCATTCCGGAAATCGGACTCGAAGTGGCGCGGGCGAGCGGCTCCACAGCGGTCGAGATGCTGCAGGTGGATCTCGCCGACCTCGACTCGGTGGCTTCCCTTTGCGACGAACTCTCGGCACGCGGCGAGACCGTCGATCTTCTCGTGGGCAATGCCGGAGTCGTGACGCGGCAGGCGCGCCGCAGCACCCAGGGACACGACCTGATGTTCGCGGTCCACTACCTGGCCAACCACGTGCTTGCGCGGCGGCTGCTGGCCAGCGGAGTCATTCCGAACAGCGTCTACGCTCGCAATGGCCGCCGCGGCACGTCGATTCCGCGCATCGTTTTTGTGTCGTCGGAGACGCACCGCTCGTCGCGGGGACTCGACTTCGCGCACCTCGCCCAATGGAAAGAGTTCGGACTCGGCGACGCACTCGAACGCTACGGGGACAGCAAGCTCGCGCTGGCGACGTTCGCGACCGAACTGGCCCAGCGCCTGGCGACCGAAGACGGCCCCGGCGTTGCGGTGCACTGCCTGTGCCCTGGGCCGATCGCATCCGGCATTGCGCGCGATGCACCGGCGTGGCTGCAGGGACTCGTCGGCCCGGTCATGCGCACGCTGTTCCGCAGTCCCGAGGTCGCAGCGGCGCCGGTGCTCTACCTGGCGGCGGCACCGGAACTCGCCGGCGATACCGGTTGGTACTTGCACATCATGCGGCGCAAGTCGGCGGCCCCCCTTGCGGTCGATCCGGCCAACGGCAAACACCTGTGGGACGCAGGAGAGCGCCTGCTCGCCGCCTGGCTGCCGCCAGAGCGCGAACTGCGTTCCGCTGGGCGCCTCGACGTCAACCCCACGCCGACCGCGCGCCGGTAGCGCAACGCGCACCGCCGAAATCGGCGCCAACCGGGAATTCCAGTGCCGTCGCGGACGGGCCTCTGGAAACTGCCGCAAAAGGAAAAGGCGGCCGGGAGAGCCCGGCCGCCTTTTCGAGTCACCAGTTCGCCGCGTCGGTTACTTGCACTTCAGCGGCTGCTTGCCCTTTCTCGTGCAGCTTCCGGAGCAGCACTCGCTGTTTGCCGAACAGCTTGTCCCGCTCGCCCCGCACTGGCAGGCCGGCAGCGAGCTGCAGGCGCTGTCGGCGCAGTCGACCAGGGCATTGCAGTTGTCGTCGATGCCGTTGCCGCAGGTCTCGGAGGGTGCACCGCAGTCGGTGGCGCAGTTCGAGCAGTTCTCCGACGCCTGACAGGTGTCGTTGCCGCAGCAGTAGCTGCTGGGCTCCGACGGAACCGTCGTGCAGGTGCGGCCGCTCGCGGTGCAGCGGCTGTCGGTGCACGGGATGGGGCCCGAGCCCGAGCCGTCGCCGCAACAGTAGCGGCCGCTGGGCTTGCCGCCCTGGTTGCCGTTGCAGTCGGCTGCGCAGTTGAGACAGTCTTCGCCGTTGCCGGCCTCGCACTTGCCGTTGCCGCAGACCGCGCCCGACGTGCTGCCGCTGATGCAGTCCTGAGGACAGCCGATGCAGTCTTCGCCGGCGTCGCATATGCCGTTGAGGTTGCAGGACGGGCAGTTGATGCAGCCGGTCTTGTTATACGCGGTGCACGTGGAGTTGCAGGCCAGGGTGCCGCCGCCGGTGCAGCCCTGCTGTGTGCAGGTGCCGCCGCCGAGCGCCGTGCCGTCGCAGAACTCGCCGGCATCGATCACGTTGTTGCCGCAGTTGGTGCACTGGCTGGTGTTGAACGTACATGTGGTCGAACACGACAGCGTGCCGCCGGCGAACCCGCGGCTGGTGCAAGTGGCGCCGCCGAGGTTGACGCCGTCGCATTGCTCGCCCGGATCAAGCACACCGTTGCCGCAGGTCGAGGACGCGAAACAGGTGGGGTAGGAATTCGCCCGCGAAACGACGTGGGCGGACATCCGATCAGCTGCACGAGCCGGCGCCGTGCCGCAAGTGTGGTCCTCGCCGAAGGTCATCGCCATGTTGCCATAGCCGCCGCTGCGCAGGTGGCAGTAGCTCATGATGGTGCCCGCACCGCCGCCGCTCGTGTAGTGCGGCGTCGGGCTGGTGCACGACGGCAGGCCGATCGTGGCGCCGGACTGGCAGCCCGAGTAACAGTTGTCGATCGGCAGGGCGCTGCCGCCGATGTTGCAGTAGTCGTGGGTGTGAGGCGAGCTGAAGTTGTGGCCGATCTCGTGCCCTACGACCATGATGTCCCAGACCACGCTTGACGGGTCATGGCTCTGATCGCCATCCCAGTTGAAGTTGGCGCCGAGGCTGGCCGACAGGCCGTAGTCGTAGCTGCTGCCGCGGCGTGCGTAGTTGTCGCACAGCACGGTCAGCCACGCGATACCGCCACCGAGGCCCTTGCCGGAAAGCATCTGCACGACGGTACGGTTGACGCTCGACATGTTGGAGTTCCAGTAGTTGCGCAATTCCGTCAGCGCGGCACTGGTGTCGCTGGTCACCGTGTACGGATCGTTGGAGGCGCCGGTGGTCCACAGGCGCGCGAAACCGATCTGCATGTCGGTGTCGATCTCGCGCGAATACGCGATGTCAGAATAGCCGATCAGGTCGGCCATGTAGTCGAGCGCGTTCTGCGTGTTGCCGAACTTGGCGTAGTACTCGTAGTCGGTTTCGATCGCGATGCTCGCGACGTAGGGAGAGTCGAGGACGGTGCCCGCCAGTGCGGCGGGCGCCTCGGCGTCGGATGGGAGCAGGTTGGTGAGGCCGAGTCTCTCTTCGTTCGTGAACGCCGTGTCATTGCCGCACTCGAACGGCGGCAACTGGCTCTCGTCGGCCTTGCGTGACTTCAGGGCGCGCTGGTTGCGGCCCTTTCCGACCAGCCACGAGCGGCCGCCCTTGCGGACCAAGCCTTGGATCTCGCCGCTCTCGCGCACCGAGAGCATCACTTCCGAACCTTCCTCGCCCCCGACGCTGCCCCGGAAGTAGGCGGTGGCAGGCGGCAGCGCGCGCTGCCCGTCGATCTCGACGACGGCGTCAGGCCGCCATACGTCGAAGCGCTCAAGGTCGAGAGTGGATGCGGCGGACTGCCCCTCGAGCGTGAGCCCCTTGATGACGAGGTGCGCGCCTCGGCCAACGCCGCGGGCCGAAGCCGCCAGATCGCGGCTACTTGCCCGCACCTCTTTCGGGGGGGCTGCGGATGCCGCCACAGGGATGGCCAACAGGAGCGCGGCCGACAAGGCACACGTATAGCTAGAGATTCTCTTCGTCGATCCGATCATTCGGGTCCCCCCATCAATTGGAATTGAACGTTCCTCGCTTTTTGCGAGGCCCTTGCACGAGCAAGGACGGTGCCATGATGGGGGGAAACCAACAACCCCGATCGGGGAAAAGGGCCGCAAGCCCGTGAGCCGGCAAGCCCTGTGGCGGATCGTTCGAAGGCGGTACCCTGGCGCCCGGGAACGGCATTTCCTACCCGAGACGTCAGCCGTCCGCGGCAATGGACAGGGCCCTGCGGCGTCCGGCCAGATAGGCGGTGGCCCTCAGCCCTCCCATCGCCACCACCACCGACAGGCCTGCGATGAACTCCACCGGGCCTCCCCCCGCGTCCGGCATCTGCTCGCGTACCCGCGGCAGGTAAGTGAGCAGGAACACGATCCAGAGATACCAGAGGCCTGCGCGATGCAGCCTCTTCCAGTTTTTCTGGCCGAGGCGAGCCACCGCGGCGTCGCTCGACGTCAGCATCATCGCAAGCAGGACGACGTAGCCGACGATTCCACCGGCGGCCCGCGACGGATCGAGTCCGCGCCCGGAAACGGCCAGGTACGCAAGTAGTTCGGCCAGGTGCACGAGGTGGTGCGCGCCGAATGCGAGCCCGAGATGGCGGCGGCGCCGCAGCGCAAGGCGCGTCCACGGGCCCGGCGCGAACTGGTGCAACGGAGCGATGGAGAAAATGAGGGCGAACCACAGCAGCCCCGCCCGCCCGCTGTATCGTGCCAGAGCCTGAAGCCCCTCGACGCCGCTTCCGAACATGGCAAGGGCGGCGGCGGCCTCGAGGACGAGCGCGATTGCGACGAAGCGATACGGATGAAGCAGCAGCGAGTGCAAGGCCGGGTCAGAGGGCGCGGATCTCGCGGCCCGTCAGAGTCTGGGACGTGGCGGCTTCGACGAGAACGGTGGCCAGCTCGCCAAGCTGCGCGCCGGCAGGCTCGAACGCGACGGTCTTGAACTGAGCATTCTTGCCGGCCAGCCAGTCGGGCTGCTTCTTCGGGGTGGATTCCACGAGAACTTCCGTAGTGCGGCCGATCATGCGCCGGTTGATGCGAAGCGCTCGCGCCTGCTGCTCGGCAATCAGCCGTTCGAGTCGCCGGCCCTTCTCTTCCTCGCTCACCGTCTCCTCGATCTTGAACGCCCGCGTACCCTCGCGTGCCGAGTACTTGAACAGGAACCCGTGGTCGAAGCCGACGTCCTCCATCACCTGGGAGGTGGCTTCGAAGTCCTGCTCCGTCTCGCCGGGGTAGCCGACGATGATGTCGGTGGACAGGGACAGCGCCGGGATGGCGTCGCGAAGCCGCGCGACCAGTGTCCGGTACTCGTCGACGGTGTGGCCGCGCTGCATCGCCGCCAGCATGCGATCCGAGCCGCTTTGCAGTGGCAGGTGAATGTAGGGAGAGAGCTTCGCGCAATCGCGCATCGCCGCGATGGTCGCGTCATCGAAATCGGCAGGATGCGGCGAGGTGTATCGAATGCGCTCGAGTCCGTCGATTTCGCAGCTCATGCGAAGCAGGTCGCCGAAACAGGTGTCTTCGAAGCGGTACGAGTTCACGGTCTGGCCGAGCAGCACGACCTCCTTGAAGCCCTGCGCGGCGATGCGCTGGAGTTCCTCGCGCAGCACCGCCGGCGGCAGGCTGCGCTCACGGCCGCGCACGAAGGGCACCACGCAGAACGTGCAGAAACGGTCGCAGCCGCGCATGATCGTCAGATACGCGCGCACGCCGGTTTCCCGCACGGGCAGGATGTCGGCGTAGGTTTCGCGGCGGTCGAGTTGGACGGCGGCGGCGGGTTCTTCCGCGTCCAGAAGGTCGCCGAGGCGGCGGTAGCCGTCGGGGCCCACCACAAAGTCGAGGCCGGGGATCTTCTCGAGCAGGCGGTCGCGATGGTGCTGCGCCATGCAGCCGGCCAGCCCGATGCGCACGCGACGACCGCCGCGGCGCTCGGAGATGAGCTGTCGCACGCGCCGCGCGACTTTCTCTTCGGCGTTTTCGCGGATGGCGCAGGTGTTCAGCAGGATCACGTCGGCGCGCGCGGGCTCGGCGACACTGCGGTAGCCGCGCGCGGCCAGGACGCCGGCGATAAGCTCGCTGTCGGAGACGTTCATCTGGCAGCCGTAGGTCTCGAGGTAAACCGTGCGGCGGTCAGCCTGGACGGATTCGGAATCGGGAGAGGCGGTGAACACCGCGGTGGATATAGCCGGAAAGCCTTGCCGGGCGAACCCCGCCGGCCGGAGCGCCACGCGGCCTTGGCGCGGTGGCCTTCCTGTGAGAATGAGGGCCCGTGGGCGATCGTGAACAAGAAACTGCAGCCGCAACCAGGCCGCTCGACTTGGCCGCAGCGGCACACCACGCCCGCGACCCGCGGCGCATCGTCTGCGCGGTGATCACCGTCTCGGACACTCGCTGCGTAGACAACGACACATCCGGCGGTGAGCTTCGCACGCGCCTCGAGGCGGCCGGGCACGAGGTGGCCGACTACCGGATCGTGCCGGACGAACCTGCCGAAGTGCGGCGCGTGCTGGAGCAGCTGGCGGCCGGCGGCCGTGTCGAAGCCGTCCTCGTTTCCGGCGGCACCGGAATCGCCGCCCGCGACAATACGTACGAAGCAGTCGCGGGGCTGCTCACGAAGCGCGTCGACGGCTTCGGCGAACTCTTCCGGATGCTCAGCTTCGAGGAGATCGGTGCCGCGGCGATGCTGTCGCGAGCGGTGGCGGGCCTCGCCGGCACGATGGCGGTGTTCTCGATGCCCGGATCGACCGCGGCCTGCCGCCTCGCCATGGAACGCCTTATCGTGCCGCAGCTCGCCCATGTGGTGGGACTTGCCCGGCCGCGCGAGGACCGGCCATGACGTGCAGGCACGATCAGCCCGCATCGTCTGGCCGCTGCCGCTCGTGAAACTGCGACTTCTCTATTTCGGCATCGTGCGCGAACGGCTCGGCCGTCGCGAGGAGACACGCGAATGCGCGGACGGCGCAACGGTAGCGGAGTTGCTTTCCGCGCTTGCCGCCGACCACGGGATCTTCACGCTCGGCGCGGGGGTGCTGCGCGTCGCGGTCAACCGGGAGTACGTGGACGAGACACACGTTCTCGCACATGACGACGAAGTTGCCGTGATTCCGCCGGTGGCAGGCGGGGCCTTGTCGGCCGGCCCGGTGAGGTGCTGACCGCGCCCTGCTCAAAACGCGCGGAGCAAAGGAACCCACGATGTTCGAAATTACCGAGACCCCAATCGACCTGGTTTCGCTCGTGTCCCACGTCGGCGATCCGGCCGCGGGCGCGGTGACGACGTTTCTCGGAACCACGCGCGCGACGAATCGCGGCCGGACCGTGCTGAAGCTCGAATACGAAGCGTATGCGGAAATGGCCGTGGGCGAGTTTGAGAAGATCGCTGCCGAGGCGGCAAGGCGTTGGGATCTTACACGCGTGGCCATCGTGCATCGCGTCGGCGTGGTACCGCTCGGTGAGGCGAGTGTCGGCATCGCGGTGTCGGCTCCGCATCGCCGGGAATCGATCGAGGCCTGTCACTACTGCATCGATTCGCTGAAACTGGTCGCACCGATCTGGAAGAAGGAGCACTTCGAGGGTGGGGAGGTATGGATCGGATCCCTGGCCGATTGCGACCACGCGCACGACTGAGGGGGCGCCGGTGCAGAGCTCTTCGGTTACGCGAGAAGCGCAGTTTCCAGCGGCAGCGAGGGGGGCGGCACGCCGGTTTCTTCGCAGCGTCTTCGGTAATGGAGGAAGAAAACGCCCTGCACGGTGGTCAGGATGATCAACGCGAGGATGGAGGCCGGCATCACGAGAGGGGCCGGCGCGAACGTAGCGGCAACCGGCAGCGCCTGGCCGAGCAGCGTGTAAAAGACGAGGCGCCAGCGACTGCCTTCGGTGAGGCGCGCGCTTGCGGTCAGCGGCCAGAAGAAGGGCGCAAGGGCGCCCGCCCGCTGCCATTGCCACAGCGCGGCAGGCACCTTGTCGCGTTCGAGCAGGATCACCAGGAAGGGCAGGAAACTGTAGCGCACGAGGATGGAAACCAGGATCACGACGCCCGCGACGGTGCTGGCTGGAATGAGGAGGGGACTGTCCCCGAGTGCGTAGGTGACTGCGACCAGCATCACAGCCTCGGCGCTCCACGCGATGAAGATCGCGATGATCGCGTAAAGCACCAGCGGCCCCGCCTTGCGGGCCATCAGCAGCAACACCGGACCCCACGTCAGCTGACGCCCCTCGAGCTGGGCGGTGAAGAGTACCGCCGGCAGCATGGTGGTCAGCAGACCCGAGATCACGCTGATCAGGAATGGAAGCGCCGGCGGTGGTTGGTCGCCGGGCGGCGGCATCGACATGGTGGCCACGGCCACGAGGGCGGCCAGGGCGAGCCAGAGCACCAGGTCGGGACGAAGGAGGGCCCAGCCCTGTCGTATCTCGTGGGGGAAGACGGTGAACAGCCAGCGCAGGAACACAGGGGCGAGGCCTTAACGGGCGGGGTCCACGCGCGCAACCATCCCGATGAAGGGTTCGGCCGCATTGTCCCCGTCGCAATGGGCATGGTAGGTTCGGCGCCTTCCATGACGAGATCTTGTACCGGTCGCTCAGGCGCGGACGTCCGCCGCGCGCGAGTTTTTCTCCGCGCGCTGCCCTCGGTTCTCGCCGTCGTCATCCTTGCGGCCGGCTGTGCCGGTCAGCGTTCGGGCTTGCGCGGGGGACGGTCGTCAGCGAAATCCCCGCTGCTGGCCGAGTTCGTCGCGAGGCCCCAGGTCACCGAGAGCGACCGCGCCGCCGGCCATTTCCTTGCCGCCATCGTTGCGCGCTTCGACAACGACTACGAAACGGCCACGCGCGAGACCGCACGGGCAGTCTCGGGTGCTCCCCGGGTGCCTCGGCTGCGCGCCGAGCTCGCCGAACTTTACGTGCGCGCGGGGGAACTGCGCCGCGCACGCGAACAGGTGACGGCCCTCATCATCCTGCAGCCGGAAGACGTCGAGGCCCGGCTGTTCGCTGCCAGGGTGGACATTGCCCTGCAGGACTACGCCCAATCGATCGGCGGCTACCTCGAGGTGCTCAAGCTGGATTCCGATAACGAGGAGGCGCTCGTTCTCCTCGGCGCGCTCTACAGCCGCGTCGGACAGCCCGAGCACGCGGTCGAGGTGTTGCGGCGCGCCACCGCGCTCAGCCCGGAGTCGTTCATCGCCAATTTCGGCCTTGGAAAGGCGCTGGCCGCCACCGGCAAGTACGACGATGCGCTGCGCTCGCTGCGCCACGCGGCGCGGCTCAATGCCTCCATCGCGGAGCTGCACCTGCACACGGCCTACGTCTACGACCGGCTCGGGATGCGCAAGAAGGCGCTCGACAGTTTCAATCGCGCCATCGACTTCAATCCCCAGCTCGAACAGGCACGCCGCCAGATCGGGCCGCTCGAGGAGGACGATCCGAACCTCGATGCCAAGCTGAAAAAGTACGAGAAGCTCGTCGACTTCGCCGAGGACCCGCTGGTGACCTGCGCGAAGATCGGCCTCATCGACTTCCAGCGCGGCGACTACATGCGCGCGATCACGGATTTCCACATCGTGCTCGGCGCGCGCCCCGGCGAGGACGAGATCCGCTACTGGCTTGCCCTTGCCTACGACAAGGTCGGCGACAGCGACGGGACCGCGCGCGAACTCGCGGCGGTGTCTCCACAATCACCCAGGTACGTCGATTCGCGGTTGTTCCTGAGCAGCGTCCTCGAGGAGAAAGACGACCTCGACGGCGCGATTGCGGCGATCCGCCAGCTTTTGGCCACCGATCCCGACAACGCTGACGGTCTTCGACGCCTGATTGCGCTCTACCGAGAGCAAAAGCGCTACGCCGATGCGATCGCGACCGCGCAGAAGCTCGTGGCCGTCGATCCTGCCAGCGACGGCTATCTCTACGGTCTCGCGTGGCTCTATGACGAGTCTGGAGACAAGGAGAAATCCATCGCCACCCTGAAGAAGGTCATCGAGATGAACCCGCAGAACGCCGATGCGCTCAACCATCTCGGCTACACCTGGGCCGAGCGGGGCGAGAACATCGACGAGGCGGACAAGCTCATCCGGCGTGCGCTCGAGCTGCACCCCGACAATGCCGCCATCATCGACAGCCTGGCCTGGGTGTACTACCAGCGCGGCAACTACGCGCAGGCCGTTCGCGAGCTCGAGAAGGCCACGGCCAGTGGCGGCCGCGACCCGGTGATCGTCGAGCATCTCGGCGACGTTTACCTCAAGGTGGGGCGCGAAGTGGACGCCGAACGCAGTTTCCGCGACGCGGCCGCGCGCACCGAGGACGCCGAACAGCGACGTTCGCTCGAACGGAAGATCCGCGAGATCCGCAGCCGCTGGAGCGGCTCGAAGGACGCCGTGGCCGGTGAGGGTCTCTGAAACACTTCGCGGCCTGACCGTCGCGGCTGCATTGGCGGCGCTTTCCGCGTGCACGGCAACGGTCGCGCGCACTCCGGCTCCTACGCCCACAGGCACCGGGCCCAGCATCAAGCGCGTGCTCGAGGTACTCTCCGCACAAGACCTTGCCGTCGCCCGCTTTCGCGCGCAGGCCAAGCTCGATTACCGCTCTCCGCAGCAAAGCTTCCGCTCCACCCAGGTCGTGGTCGTGCGCGGGCCCTCGAGCGCCCGCATCGACGTGATGAATCCGTTCGGAGTCAGCTACAGCGTTGCGACCGATGGCAAGCAACTCTCCGCGTACGACAGACGCCAGGGCGTCTACTACCAGGGGCTCGCCCAGGCCGAGAGCTTCCGCCGCTTCATCGGCATCCCGATGGGATCGAGCGACTTCGCTGCGGTGCTGCGCGGCCTGCCGCCGGGGCTCGGCGATTCGCGCTGGTCCATCGTCGTGGCCGCCGAGGGCGGATGGCTGATGAGGCGACGCCTTGGCAGCGGCGGCATCCTCGAGCTTGTCGTCGATGCGACGACCCTTCTTCCCGTGCGAGTGAAGATCTCCGGCGACCGCGACCGCCACGAGGTGGACGTTACGTACGACGACTATCGTGACATTTCCGGGGTGAGCATCCCGCACCAGATCTCCGTGAGCTTCAAGGACGGAAGCCGCCTCGACCTTGTGTACAAGGCTATCCAGCGCGACGTCGCGCTGCGCGAGGATGCGTTCCGCATCGATCGGCCTCCGGGCTCGCGCTTCGTGAACATCGATGCGGGCGGTTGAACCAGACGGCGCGCCTTGGGTGTGCGGGCGCCGCGCTGCAATCGCCGCGGCGTTCTTCGTCCTGCTCGGTGCCGGCGGTTGCGCCGATGGCGATCCTCCGGACGTCGTTCGTGCACCTTTGGTTGCGGCGGATGCCGAGCCCGCCCGCGGGGATGCAATCGTGTTCGGCACCATCGGCGACGCATCCACGTTGATCCCCATGCTCGCATCCGACAGCGCTTCCCACGAGTACGCGGGCAACCTGTTCGACGGCCTCGTCACGTACGACAAGACGCTCAGCTTCCTCGAGCCGCGACTGGCCGAGAAATGGGAGGTTGGGGACGGCGGCCAGAAGATCACCTTCCATCTGCGTCGCGACGTGAAATGGACGGACGGCACGCCGTTCACCGCACGCGACGTCGAGTTCGGGTTTCACCTGATTCGCGACCCGGCCACGCTGACGTCCTACTCCGAGGATTACAAGCAGGTGCAGTCTTTCGAGGTCCTCGACGACTTCACGTTCCGCGTCGTCTACGAGAAACCGTTCGCACCCGCGCTCTCGTCGTGGGGGTCGATGGTGGTGCTGCCGCGCCATCTGCTCGAGGGGAAGAACATCAACGAGAGCGATTTCGCCCGGCATCCGGTCGGACTCGGCTCGCACATGTTCGAGAGCTGGGAACGAAACCGGCTGTTCACACTGCGCGCCAACCCGGACTACTACCGCGGCCGGCCGTGGATCGAGCGCGTCGTGTATCGCGTGATCCCGGACGAATCGACGCAGTTTCTCGAGCTCAAGTCGGGCGGGCTCGACATGATGGGGCTGACACCGCTGCAGTACACCCGCCAGACCTCTACCGCGGTGTTCGCGCGCGATTTTCGCAAGTACCGCTACGTTTCCAACGCCTACACGTACCTTGGATACAACCTCGACGATCCCCGTTTTGCCGACGTGCGCGTGCGGCGCGCGTTCAGCCACGCCATCAACAAGCAGGAGATCGTGGATGCCGTGCTGTTCGGGCTCGGGCGTCCGGCCGAAGGACCGTATCGTCCCGGCACCGCCTGGATCAACGAGGATCTCGAGCCGTACACCTACGAGCCCGACCGCGCGCGCGCGCTGCTGGCCGAAGCGGGCTGGAAGGACGCCGACGGCGACGGCATCATCGAGAAGGACGGCAAGCCGTTCGCGTTTCGCATCCTCACCAACCAGAACGAGCAGCGGCTGAAGGCGGCCACGATGATCCAGCGGCGCCTGCGCGACGTGGGCGTGGACGCCTCGCTGCGTGTGCTCGAGTGGTCGGCGTTCATCAACGACTTCATCGACAAGCGCCGCTTCGAAGTCATCGTGCTCGGCTGGAGTCTTTCGCTCGACCCCGACCAATACGACATCTGGCATTCGTCCAAGACCGGCTACAAGCAGTTCAACTTCGTCGGCTACAAGAACGCCGAGGTGGACGAACTGCTCGAGAAGGGCCGCCGCACGTTCGATGAAGCCGAGCGCAAGCGCATTTACGATCGGCTCCAGGTGATCCTGCGGGACGACCAGCCCTACACCTTCCTGTACGTTCCCGAGTCGACACCGATCCTGGCTGCGCGCTTTCGCGGCATCGAGGAGGCGCCGGCCGGCATCTCCTGGAACTTCCCGTTTTGGTACGTCCCCAAGGGCGAACAGAAGTACGTGGTCACGCAATAGTGCTGTCATACCTCGCCAGACGCCTCGCCGGCTTCGTGCCGCTGCTGCTCGGCATCTCCTTCGTGTCCTTCATGGTGATGGCTCTCGCGCCCGGCAATCCGGTCGACCTGATGACCGATATGAACCCGAAGGCGAGCCCCGAGTCGCGCATCCAGCTCGAGAAGTACTACGGGCTCGACCAGCCGCTGCACGTCCAGTACGGACTGTGGCTCAAGCGCATCCTGCAAGGCGACTTCGGCACTTCGTTCTCGCGCGATCGCCGTCCCGTCCTCGACAAGATCCTCGAAGCGCTTCCGATCACGCTCATGCTCAACGCCATCGAGCTGTTCCTGATCCTCGCGCTGGCCATCCCGATCGGCATCTACTCGGCTGCGCGGCAGTACAGCTTCGGCGATCGCGTGACGACCGTGCTGCTGTTCATCGGCTTTGCGATGCCGGGCTTCTGGCTGGCCTTGCTGGCGATGAGCCTGTTCGGCATCGAGCTGGGCTGGCTGCCGATCTCCGGCTTGCGCTCCCTCGACTATGACTCGATGACGGCGCTCGAGAAGATCGGCGACCGCCTCGCGCACCTCGCTCTGCCGGTTGGAACGTCAGTGGTAACCGGGCTGGCGGGAATGTCGCGCTACATGCGCTCGAGCATGCTCGAGGTGCTGCGTCAGGACTACGTGCAGACGGCAAGGGCGAAGGGGCTGTCCGAACGGGTCGTGCTGCTTCGCCATGCCATGCGCAACGCGCTGCTGCCGGTGGTCACGCTGCTCGGCATGTCCATTCCCGGCCTCATCGGCGGCTCGGTCATCAGCGAGCAGATCTTTTCGATCCCAGGAATGGGTCGCCTGTTCTTCACCGGCGTGATGGCGCGCGACTACCCGGTGATCATGGGCATCCTGCTGATCGGCGCGGTGCTGACGCTGCTCGGCAACCTCATCGCTGACCTCCTCTACAACGTCGTCGATCCGCGCCTGAGGAGACGCTGAGATGCTGCGCCGCCTCGCTGCCAACCCGCTCGCAATGATCGGTGCCGTCATCGTCGTGCTGCTGTTCTTCACGGCCGCCGCCGCGCCCTGGCTGGCGCCGTGGGACCCGGGCGAGTTTGACGTGAAGCACGTGCTCGAAGGCCCGAGCCGGATGCATCTGCTCGGCACCGACAGCCTCGGCCGCGACGTGCTCAGCCGCATGCTGTACGGCGCCCGCATCTCGCTCCTCGTGGGTTTTGTCGCGGTCGGCATCTCCACGGCCATCGGCATGACGCTCGGCGCCGTCTCCGGTTTCTTCGGCGGGATCATCGACACCATCATCATGCGTTTCGTCGACGTGATGCTGTGCTTCCCCACCTTCTTCCTGATCCTCGCGGTCATTGCGTACCTCGATGCCAGCATCTGGAACATCATGATGGTGATCGGGCTGACTTCGTGGATGGGCGTGTGCCGGCTGGTGCGCGCGGAGGTGATGAGCCTGCGCGAGCGCGACTTCATGGTGGCGGCGCAGGCCCTCGGGATGAAGCCCGGGCGCATGATCGTGAGGCACGCGCTGCCGAACGCGCTCGCCCCGGTCTTTGTCGCGGCCATTCTCGGTGTCGCCGGCGCGATCCTTGTCGAGAGCTCCCTGTCTTTCCTCGGCATCGGGGTGCAGCCGCCGACGGCGAGCTGGGGGAACATCCTGACCGAGGGCAAGAGCACCCTGGGGGTGGCATGGTGGCTGTCTGTCTACCCCGGCCTCGCCATCCTGATCACCGTTCTTGGCTACAACCTGCTCGGCGAAGGCCTGCGCGACGTGCTCGATCCGAGGCTGAGAGCGCGATGAACGAGACGAGTGCGAAGAACGCGGGAGACGCGAAGAACCCGCTGCTCCAGGTGGAGAACCTCGTCACCGCCTTCGAGACGGCCGAAGGCGTGGTGCGAGCCGTCGACGACGTGACGTTCCATGTCGGCCGAGGCGAAACCGTTGCGCTGGTCGGCGAATCGGGCTGCGGGAAAAGCGTGTCCGCCCTCTCGGTCATGCGCCTGGTGCAGGCGCCGGCCGGCCGCATCGAATCGGGGCGCGTACTGCTCGACGGTGTCGACCTTGCGAGCCTGCCCGAGCCGGAGATGCGCAAGGTGCGCGGCGCGCGCATCGCGATGATCTTTCAGGAACCGATGACGTCGCTCAATCCGGTGCTCACCGTCGGCTTCCAGATTGCCGAGGCGGTGCAGCTGCATCGCGGACTGTCGCGTGCCGAGGCGTGGTCCGAGGCCGTCAAGATGCTCGAGCTCGTCGAGATCCCGGATCCCGCCGAGCGCGCACGAGCGTACCCGCATCAACTAAGCGGCGGAATGCGCCAGCGCGTGATGATCGGCATGGCCCTGTCGTGCGGGCCCGAACTGCTCATTGCCGACGAACCGACGACAGCACTCGACGTGACGATTCAGGCGCAGATTCTCGAACTCCTCGACGGGCTGCGCGAGCGCCTCGGCATGGCGCTACTGCTGATCACGCATGATCTCGGCGTGGTCGCCGAACGCGCCGAGCGGGTGCTGGTGATGTACGCGGGACGCGTCGTGGAGGAAGGGCCGGTCGACCAGGTGTTCGACGATCCGTGCCATCCCTACACGAAGGGGCTGCTGCGCTCGGTGCCGCGCCTCGGCAGTACGCGCGCCAAACTGGACACCATCGCAGGCTTCGTGCCGCGCCTGAGCGAGTTGCCTTCGGGGTGTCGCTTTCGCAATCGCTGTGAGTCGGTCGAGCCCCAATGCGCGACCATCGATCCGGCCCTCGAGATCTTCGCCAGGGGGCGCGCGGCAGCGTGCCCGGTGATGATCCGGGCGCGGGGGAGGTCGTCGTGAGCGACGCGGTGGTTCCGGATGCGGCGCCGCTGGTACGTGCGTCGGGACTTACGAGGGAGTTTTCCATTTCGTCGGGTCCGTTCGGCCGCCGGCGCACGCTGAGGGCCGTCGATTCGGTCGACCTTTCGATCGCTCCCGGGCGCACCCTCGGCATCGTCGGGGAGTCGGGCTGCGGCAAGTCGACGCTCGGCCGCATGCTGCTGAGGCTGCTTCCTCCCACGGCGGGCCGCGTGGAGTTCGACGGCGTCGATCTTGCGACGCTCTCGCCGGCCGACCTGCGCATTGCCCGTCGCCACATGCAGATCATCTTCCAGGATCCTTACGCGTCGCTGAACCCGCGCATGCGCGTAGGTCGCAGTGTGGGAGAGGGACTCGAGGTGCATGGCATTGCACGCGGCGCTGCGTTGCGCGAGCGAAGCGAGGAGCTACTTGCCCGCGTCGGGCTCGGGCGTGACGCGCACGACCGCTACCCGCACGAGTTCAGCGGCGGCCAGCGCCAGCGCATCGGCATCGCACGCGCTCTGGCGCTGTCGCCGCGCTTCATCGTTGCAGATGAGCCGGTGTCTGCGCTCGACGTCTCGGTCGGTGCGCAGATCCTGAACCTGTTGATGGAACTGCAGGAGGAGCACGGCCTCGCGTTCGCGTTCATCTCCCACGACCTGCGCGTGGTCGAGCACATCAGTCACGACATGGCGGTGATGTACCTCGGCCGGATCGTCGAGACAGCGCCGTCGGCGCGCATTTATTCCGCCCCGCAGCATCCCTACACGCAGGCGCTGCTCTCCGCGGTGCCGACGATCGACGGCAGGAACCGCAAAAAGCGCATCATGCTCGGCGGCGATGTGCCGAGTCCGCTCGACCCACCGCCCGGCTGCCCGTTTCACCCGCGCTGCCCGATCGCGGTGGATCGCTGCGCCCGCGAGGTACCGCAACTCGTCGATCGCGGTGGCCACAAGACTGCCTGTCACCTGCTGGACTGAACGCGCCACGCGCCGTCGCGGCGGGCCTCTTGCTTCGCTACTCCGCGTGAGTGCGCGCACGCCGGGCCGCAGAGCGAAACGCGAGCGACCAGGCTGTCGCGGCGAGTTCTATTCGGACGGTGGTGCGGTGTGGTCCAGCAACTCGGGGCAGTCGCTCAGGCAGAACTTCGTGTCCATCACGCAGTCCTCCTGGCAGAGGCCCTCACTCTTCGGACACATGTGCCGGCACGATGCCTCGGCGTGGGAGCAGCGGTCGTAGCACTTCTTGCCCTTGGGGCCGGTGGGCGTCACGTCGGCGAGGGTTGGAAGCTTGAGCAGTTCCTCCTGAGACATTGTGCAGCCGCCTGTCGCGACGGCGGTTGCGATCAGAACAGCGGTCGCGAGAAACGCGCGAGTTCGCGCCTGGGAGAAAGGAAAAGTCATCGGCGGGGTATCCTCCTCGGAAGACCCGAGGGTGCCCCGACAGCGGCGGGACAGCAAGGGCGTCGCCTCGGCCTGAAGAAGGCTCCTGTGCATGCGACCGGCTCGCTCCTGCTTCGCCGTCATTTCGGCAGTGACTTCGCCCAGCGCTCGGCCCAGTCGACCATGGGCAGAAACCGCTTGAGCAGCTCGCGGCCCTGGGCGCTCAGCCCGTAGCCTTCCCCGTCGGCAAGCTCGACCAGGCAGCCCTCGCGAAGCTCGTGAAGCCGTTCGTTCAGCACGGCGGGACTCACTCCTCCGCATGCTTGCTGGAGGCCGCGGAAACTGAGGCGACTTTCGCGCAGTTCCCAAAGCACGCGCATCGCCCAGCGCCGGCCGAGAAGATCGAGCAGGGCCATGATGGGCTTGCCGCTGCGCGAGCCGCGGACGGCGGCGCCGCGCGGTTTGGGGGAGGCGACGGGTTTTCGAGTGGTCATCGAGTCCTCACGAAGGAACACTTGCGCTATGGATTGCGTAGCGGTAGCTTCCGCTACGCAATCCATAGCACCGGCCCCGTCAGGAAAAAAGAGCTTCCGTTGCGTTGCTCGAATGACAAGAAGGTCCGCCGCAGTGTCGGCGAGCCGGGACAGCACGAAAAGGAGACGCCTCATGGCCACCGTTTTCCCGCCCGCGAGAATCCAACCCGTTCAGCCGCCGTATTCCGCCGCCGCTGCCACCTGGTTTCAGCGCATCATGCCCACCGGCGCCGACCCGCTGCTGCTGTTCCGCACCCTTGCGGTCAACGAGCGCGTCTTCGGACGCGTGATGGCCGGCGGCCTGCTCGATCGCGGCAGCCTCACGCTGCGCGAGCGCGAAATCGTCATCGACCGTACCACCTGGCGATGCGGCTCGGAGTACGAGTGGGGCGTGCACGTCGCGTTCTTCGGCGCGCGTGTCGGGTTCGGACAAGAGGAGATCGCTGGTTTGTGCTGCGACGATCCGGAGGCCACGGTCTTCGAGGCGCGAGAGAAACTCCTGCTGCGGCTCTGCGACGAGTTGCATGCAACCGCGACCGTGAGCGAGTCCCTATGGACGCAACTCGCGCAGGCTTACGAATCGGAACAACTCGTGGAACTCGTCGTGCTGGCCGGGCTCTACCACGTGATCTCCTTTGCGACGAATGCGTTTGCGATCCCCCTCGAGCCCTTCGCCGCCCGCTTCCCGGCTGCCTGAAATCAAAAATCGGGGACAGGTACGGATTCTCCAAGCAGGGAAATCCGTACCTGTCCCCGATTCCGGGTCGCTTTCGCGAGCCGCCACCGATTCTCCGTGAGGGGGCCAAACGAGAAGCGGCGCCGGGATTGCTCCGGGCGCCGCTCTTCGAAAACAAACTGCGTAAGACGTCGCGTCAGGAGACGCTGACCTTGCGCTCCTTGATGCGGGCAGCCTTGCCCGAAAGGTCGCGCAGGTAGTAGAGACGGCTGCGGCGAACTTCGCCGCGGCTCTTCACTTCGATCTTCTCGACGCGCGGCGAGTGGATCGGGAAGGTGCGCTCCACGCCGACGCCGTAAGAACTCTTGCGAACGGTGAAGGTGGCAGCCGGGCCGCCGCCCTGGCGGCGGATGCAGACGCCCTCGAATACCTGGACGCGTTCCTTCTCGCCCTCGACGATGATGCCGTGCACGCGCAGCGTGTCTCCGGGACGGAAGTCCGGAATATCGCTGCGAAGCTGCTCGGTGTTCAGGGCTTTGATGACATCCACGGTAGGGGGCTCCTTGAAAAACTCGAAGCGCGGTTACTACCGCGGACACCGCAGGCGGTCAAGGAGAACGGCCGCCGCGGCGCGGACGGACAGGTGATTGTAGTCGCCGGGCCCTTCGATGGGCTCGACGACGGCCTCGCAGCGCTCCATCACCTCGTCGGTCAAGCCCGACCCGGTGCCGAGCAGCATCAGCCAGGGCCGGCCCTCGGGGCCTTCCGCCGCGAGTTTCTGCCGCATTTCCGCGAAGGTGACCGCCCGCGGATGGCGTCGGGCACTGGTCGCGAACAGCCGCGGCAGGCAGCCGTAGCGCCTCTCGACATCGATTCCGACGCCTTCGAGGTTGGCCTCGAGGCGCACCAGCGCGAGTGCCTCGTTGCGGCTGGGGTTGTAGTCCTTCTGCTCGTCCGCTTCCCAGTGCTGCATCACGCGGCGGACGAGGCCCCGAAGGGCATCCACCGGCGTGACCACGTAGAACCCGGACGCTCCGTACGTGCGGCAGCTCCGCGCGATGTCGGGCACATCGATGTTGGTGACCGCGCTGGTCACCACAGTGCGGTGCTTGTCGTAGACCGGATGGTGCACGAGGGCGACGAGGAGATCGGACACGGCGTGGTTCCTCAGTTGCGGCGTCGCGCGGAAAGGAAGAGATCGGGGCGCCGCGACTCGGTGCGCGCGCGTGCCTGTTCGCGCCGCCAGCGTTCGATCTCGGCGTGGTTCCCCGACGTCAGCACCGGCGGCACTGTCATGCCGCGGAAATCGGCCGGGCGCGTGTACTGCGGATATTCGAGCAGGGAGGGGTCGCTGAAGCTCTCGGACGCGTGCGAGTCCGCGCTGCCGAGCACGCCGGGCACGAGGCGAGAGACCGCGTCGATGATCACCAGCGCGCCGATCTCGCCGCCAGTCAGCACGTAGTCCCCGATCGAGATCTCCTCGTCGAAGAGCGGCCGCACGCGCTCGTCCACGCCCTCGTAGCGGCCGCAGAACAACAGGATCCCATCGTAGTCGCACGCCAGGCGCCGCGCCGAGGCCTGTGTGAACGGGCTGCCTTGAGGTGTGAGCAGAATGCGGCGTTTCGGCGCGAATCGCGCGCTGACGTCCTCCACCGCCGCGTACACGGGCTCGGCGCGCATCACCATCCCCGGGCCGCCTCCGTACGGTGAGTCGTCGAGCGGATGCGGACTGCCGCCGGTGTAGTCGCGAAGCTGGTGCGCGCGGACGGCAAGGATTCCAGCATCGATCGCGCGGCCGAGTACGCCGACGCGCGTGCCGAACTCGACGAACTCCGGAAACAGCGTGAGCACGTCGAACGCGATCATTCGGTATCTTCGGCTTTCGCGAGGGCGTCGCCGTCCCGTGCGTGCTTTGGCGCGGCAGGCGCGCTGTATTCAAGAGCTTCCCCCACCACCGTCACGCGGCGCGCCGCGAGGTCCACGTCCAGGACAGCATGGGCAACGGCAGGCACGAGAATCTCCGCGCCGTCGCCGGCGCGAACCACGTAGACGTCGTTGGCACCCGTCGCGATCACTTCGACGAGCCGCCCGAGGACGGCACCGTCACGGGTGACCACCTCGAGGTCGATCAGGTCGGTGTCGAGGTACTCGCCTTCGCCGAACGGCCCAAGGCTCTCGCGCTCGACGTGCACCGTGGCCCCGACGAGGGCTTCGGCACGATTGCGGTCGCGCACGCCTTCGAGCGTGACGCGCACGCCTGCGCGAACCGGCGCGGCACTGAGGATCCGGGTGCGAAAGGTTGCGCCCTGTCTTGGCTTGAGTTCGATCTCGAGGCCCTTGGCGAGCACGGTCATCATCGACGGGTCGCTGTGGATAACGACGGCGCCTTGAAGGCCGTTGGGACGCGAGACGTAGCCGAGGTTTACCATCTTGTCGGGTCTTCAGGGCCTGCCGCATCGGGCGGGAGCGCCTTGCGCCGGGACGGGGCCTCGCGGAGTGCGACCGGAGGGATCGGTTGGCCGGTCCGCGAAGGACCGGCCGGAGGAGGAATCATTCCTCGATGATCTCGAGGGACGCCTTTTGCTGAACGCGCGAGGCGGCGGCGTTGAGGATGGTGCGCAGCGACTTGGCGGTGCGCCCCTGCTTGCCGATCACGCGCCCGAGGTCGTCCTTGTGGACGCGCAGTTCGAAGTTGGTGAGTTGGTCGCTGACGTTTTGCTTGACCTCGACCGCCTCGGGATGAAGCACGAGGTTACGGGCCAGGAAATCGACGAGATCGAACAACGAAACCTCGGAAACCTCGGCCTGGGTCAGGCCGGGACTCCCGCCTGCTTCATCAATTTGGCCACGATCGGTGTCGGCCTCGCTCCCTTCTTCAGCCATGAGGTGATCCTTTCCGCGTCGAGTTTGATCTTTGCCGGCTCAATGAGGGGATCGTAGGTGCCAACCAGCTCGAGGTTGGCGCCGTCGCGCGGAGAGCGCTCGTCAGCCACTACGACCCGGTAAAAGGGCCTCTTCTTGCTGCCGTGCCGGGCGAGTCGAATCTTGACGGACATGCTTTTATCGGTGCTCCTGTAGCTCGGAATCCGGGTCTTTGACCACTATCGTTCCGGAGAGGCAACCCGGAGGGACCCCTGTGGGGACCCGCCGGGTGGTGAATTCGGCGGCCAGGTCGGCGCCGGCACCCCGCCTGGGGATGCATTCCGGGAGCCTCGCGGGGATGTTTGTGGGCGGGGCTCGCCGGGACGTCAGCCTCGGACGTCGATGGGAACGCTTCAATCCAACTTCACTTCAGCCGTGCCATGGAACTTGCGACCCAAGCCTGGGGCACCCCGGGGGATGTTGCGCGCTACACCGGTGTGTGGCGCTCCGCGCGGCCGGCCACGCGCCGCCTGCCCGCGGCGCGTGCGCGCAGCGCGGCGCCGTATGTCGCAGTGGTCTCGTGAACCCGGTCGTCGAGGAGAGGGTTGAATGCCACAAGACCGGTGAAGCGGCTGAAGTCCCGGTCGGCCGTCCACAACCCCCTCACACCGTGCTCTATGCAAAGAGCCGCGATTCGTGCGTCGTGCACGAAACCCCCTGCCGCCCTGGAGCGCTGCAGGCTGTCGCTCAGGGTTCGCCAGTGGGCGCCCATACCAAGTGGCGCGGACCCGAACAACAGAAACAAATTAGGGAGCGACCGCCGCGAAGGTGAGCCCGTGCGCGTGATACAGCCACTTGATCACCTTCCTGGCCGTCATCGACAGAGGGCCGCCGGGATCGACGTCGAGCTCGACCATGACCGTGAGTCCGGTGAGGCGGCCGCGATTGCGCAGCGCGACATCGCGTCCGGCGCGCGTGATGCGAAGCTGCCCGGGACCGTAGGTTGCGCGGCCGTCCTCCCTCAGAAGCGGCACGATTCGTTCGGTGAGCACCGCGGCGCGTTCCGAAAGGCTTCGTGCGGACGGCCGGATCCCGGACCAGCGACGCGCCCGCACCTCGATGGGAGCTTCGACGTCCCAGCCGGCCGATTGGAACACCTCCGACATGCGTCGTTCCGCATCCATCGCATCGACGAGCAGAGCCGAAGTCGCACGCGCGAGCTCGGCGATGCGTCGATCGCTGCTGTGGGCGAACGGAGCAAGGATGCGCGCACCACAGTCGAGGGCCTCGCGACGCTCGGCAAACCCGCCTGTATCAGGATTGCTCACGAGCTGACGCACCGGATTCGCGTCCACGCTGCGCTGCAGGCGCGCAAGCACGTCGAACCACTTCTGCACAAAGCCCGCAACGTCATCGGAAGCGAAGTTGTTGCGGCAATCCTCGTTGCCGCCGACCTCCGCGAGATCGACGGACTCAATCACGACCGCGCCGCCACCAAGGTAGTCGTCGCTCGCTCCCATGCGTTCGCGAGGACTACCGCCGGCGCCGCACGCGTCGAGGAACAGCAACATCGCAAAGAGCGTCGCGGTTGATCGCACAACCCCTCTTCGTCCAGACAAGGGGCCGAGTCACCCCCCGGCCCCGCCCGGCGAGTAGAGCGGCGGTCGACGTGAGTGCGAGCGGCAACAGCCACGGATGGCCAGCCCGGACGCGCTTGACCGCGGTACGCGCGGCGGCAAAGTCGTGCGGACGTGATCAAGGTTCTCGCTGCCGCATTGCTCTTTTCCTATCCGGTGCTGGTCTGGCTCGCTCTGCAGCAGGCAAGTTCGCGCGCGGTGGCAGCTGTGATGGTAGCGGCCGTTGCCGCAGCAGCGGGCGCCGCGCTCTTTCGCAGCGATGAGCTGCAACTGTTCCTGTTACGTCGGTTCGCAGTTCTGGGGGCCTTCGGGCTCATGGCCGTCGCGTTCAACGATCCGTTAGCCCTCAAGCTGCTGCCCGCCGTCACGCACCTTTGGCTGCTTGGCACGTTCGCAGCGACCCTGCGGCAGGGGCCGCCATTCGCCGAGTATTTTGCGCGAAGGGCCCACGGCGGTGATCTTCCCGGGTTCCTGCGATCGTATACGCGCAACGTCACGATCGTCTGGTGCGCCTTCTTTGCGACGAACGCGGTCGTCTATGCGTGGCTTGCCGTCGCCGCTCCGCTCGATACCTGGGCCTTCTATACCGGCTTCGGCTGCTACACTCTCAGCTTCGCGCTGATCGTCGGCGAGTACGTCTTCCACAAAGTGCATTTTCGCTTTTACGAAGACGGTTGGACTGACAAGATCTGGCGCCGACTGTTTCCGCCCGAGCGAAGTGAGCGGGGCCGAAGAAGTCTCGCCTGGCAGGTTTCGAGAAGAAGCGGCGGCGCAGCGGGAATGTCGAAATGAGCTCGATGGAACCTCCGGCCGGGGGCAGTAGCCTGACACCGCATCCCCGCGAGTTGGACTGGGCGAACCTGCCGTTGCCGAGCACCTGGCCGGATCTCAACCGCAGCAGTCCGAGTTCGCTCGTCCGGCTGATTCTTCATCCGCTGCGCAGGCGTCGCAGGGTTTCGATCCCGGCCGACCTGTGGGGAAAAGAAACGATACCGGGCTACGTGCTGCAGGAGTTCCACAATCTACCGAACGGGAACTACTCGAACTTCCTGACACGCGGGTACCTCTCCGGTTTCGACCTGTCGATGCTCGGCTGCATGCACAAAGTCCGCAGTACTCTGGCGTCGCATCTTCGACACTGCGAGTCGGTCCTGGACCTCGGCTGCGGCGGCGGTGCGACGGCTGCCGCCACCAAGGCCATCGGGGTCGCAGACACGTGGGGGCTCGATCCCTCGCCCTACCTGCTTCGACATGCCGCGCGAGATCATCCCGGGATAAGGTTCGTGCACGGCGTCATGGAAGATCTCCCGTTTCCGGAGGCGAGGTTTGACGGAGTCTCCGTCTGCTTCGCATTTCACGAGATGCCGCCGGCGCGCGTTCGCGAAGCCCTCGAGGAAATCTCCCGCGTGCTCAAACCCGGCGGGCTCCTGCTCGTTGCAGAGCCGTCCCCGGTGCAGTTCGAATCCTCGTTCGTGAACCTGGTGCGAAGCCATGGCTGGCGCGGCGGCTATTTTTTCCTGCTCGCGCGCCTCGTCCACGAACCCTACCTCGAGAAGTGGCACGGCTTTTCACTGGTCGCGGAAGCTCGCGAAGCGGCGTTGAACGTTGTGACGGAGACCGTCGATTTTCCGGTCAAGTGGTGGCGTTTCGAACGCGCCTCGGATCGAGGGCTGGAAGCGAACGAGTGAAGCACGGCCGCCCGGGTTGTCGGCACGCCAAGCAGAGTCCGAAGGGGCTGGTGCGGCGGCGATCGTAGCGGCGCACGGCGAGCCCCACCTCCATTCCCGTTCGCCGCTTCGGTGTCACTCGTTGCTCTCGAGCGTGAAGTAGAACGTTGCGCCGCGCTCGGGCGCCGCTTCGGCCCAAATTGTGCCACCGTGCCGGTGGATGATGCGCTGCACGGTGGCAAGCCCGACGCCGGTGCCTTCAAATTCCGATTCGGAATGCAGTCGCTGGAACGCGGAGAAAAGCTTGACAGCGTTCGCCATGTCGAAGCCCGCGCCGTCGTCGCGCACGTAGTACACGGCTTGGCCGCCGGTGTCGGTCGTGCCGAACTCGATGTGGGCCGAGCGATGCCTGCCGGTATACTTCCAGGCGTTGCCAAGCAGGTTCTGCAAGGCCGTGCGCATGAGTCCTGCGTCGCATTGCGCAATGATTCCCGGCATCGTGGTGAACTGCACGCAACGTGCTGGATCTTCGCGCTGCAATTCGGAAGCGATGGATGTCGCGATCGAGCTGAGATCGATCGGCCGGCGCTTCATGCTCGTGCGCGGAATCTTCGCGAGCTCGAGGAGGTCGCGGATCAGGTTCGCCATCTGCCGGGTGCTGCCCGCGATGCGGTCGATCACGTCGCGACCATCGGCGCCCAGGCTGTCGGCGTATTCGTCGAGCAGGACGCGGCTGAAACCGTCAATGGTTCGCAACGGACCCCGCAGATCGTGTGAGACTGAAAAGCTGAACGCCTCGAGCTCTTCGACCGTCGCTTGAAGCTGGACAGTACGCTCCGCGACGCGACGTTCGAGGTCCTGGTTGAGTTCCCGGATTTCCATCTCGGCGGCCCGGCGATCGGTAATGTCCGCAATGACGCCGCCGATTCCGACGACCTTCCCCTTCTCGACCAGAGGCTGGCTCGAAACGTGGATCCAGTGAACGTTCGCGTGCGCATCGAAGACGCGGAATTCGGAGGGTTCGCCAATCCCTTCGAGCGTCTTTTTGAACCTGGCTCGAACCGCGTCGAGGTCGTCGGGATGCACGAGGCTGAAAAACGACTGCCCCTCGAGCTGATCCGCCTTGTAGTCCGAAAGCCGATTGATCGCAGGGCTGACGTAGGTGAGCTTGCCGTCGCGATCGGCGGTGAAGACGATTTCGTTGAGACTTTCGACGAGGGAGCGATAGCGCTCCTCGCCGACCTGGAGATCCTTCAGCAAAAGAAGGCTGCGCAAGGCGTCGGCAACCCTGCGGCCGATCTCCTTGAGAAGCGATTTGTCCTGCGCGCTCCAGATGCGCGGCCGCGAGCACTGGTGCAGCCCGAACAGCCACGGCGAGCCGCGCCCCGGATGGATAGCCAGGACGAGCTGCGATCGGATCGAAAACCGCTTCATCGTGTCGACGGGAATCGGTCCCGCAGAGTCCTCGTACAAATCACTGGGTTCCGACGACTCAAGGGCCTGACGAAAGACCCTCGATGATTCTTCCGTTGATGGGACCCTGCCGCCGTGGGCGAGTGCGCCCGGGTATTCCGGACGCGATTGTTCCATCATCACGCTCCAGGCCGGCGATTCGGGGTCGCACGGATAGAGCAGCCAGGCGCGATCGCATTCGAAGAGCGAAAGCACCGTGTCCAGAACGGCCTCCATCATCGACTCGATGTCGGCCGCGCAGCGGATCGCCTCGTCGACCCGTTCCATGCTCTCGAGGAAACGCAGATGCTTGAGCCGCTCCTGTTCGGCCAGATTCCGGTCGGTGATGTCGCGGGCGATGCCGTGCACGAGCTTCTGCCCGGCCTGGTCGACGAC